>JBFXED010000020.1:0-67689 GCA_050180485.1 Alphaproteobacteria bacterium
CTGGAGTTCGAGGAGGCCGCGCGCATCCGCGACGAGCTGAAACGCATCCAGGAGCGTGATCTGGGTTTGTCGCCGGAGGAAAAGCTCAAGGCGCGCATCGAACGCGCCGCCGCGCGCCCTTCAATTCCTAAGAAGCCGGTCAAATCCCGCCGCCGCAGCGGGCGGTGATCCTCAGGCGCGTTCGACCGGCAGCGTGAGAGGCGCGACCTGCTCGGCCGTGCGCTTGGCGTGGTCGCGGGACGGCACTTTCTCCATCACCGAACGCTGGGCGCGCGAGACCTCGCGCGCGGCGTTGGCGAAGTCCAAAGTCTTCAACGCCCGGTTCTCCACCACCTGCTCGCCGTCCACGAACACGTCGCGCACCGCGCGGTCGGCCGCGGTGTAAATCAGGCAGCGGATCGGGTCATAAACCGGCTGCATGGACGGATCGTCGAGGTTGACCAGCACGATATCGGCCTTCTTGCCCGAGGCCAGCATGCCGATATCGTCGCGCCCCAGCGCCTTGGCCGCGTTCACCGTCGCCGCATGGAAGATGTCGGCGGTCTTCAGCGCGAACATGTTCTCCGCCGCCACGCGCCCGAAGGTGGCCGCCGCGCGCATCTCCTCCAAGAGATTGTGCGGGTGGGTGTCGGTGCCGAGCGTCATGTTCACACCCGCCTTCTGATAGGCGCCGAAATCCTCCAGCGTGATGCCATAGCGGCTGAACACGACGGGACAGTGCGAGACCGAGCAGCCGTTCTCGGCGAGCAAACGTATGTCGTCGCGCGTCGACCAGTGCAGCCAGGAATGATGGTCCAGGAAGATGCCGTGGCCGATGATGACGTCGGGGCCCAAAAGGTCGTGCTCGGCCAGCCATTGGATCTGGGTCGTGCCGTAGCGGCGCGTGACCTCCAGGAACTCCATCATCGCTTCGCCGGCATGGAGCTGGTACGGCCGCTTGCGCCGCCGCGCCTCGGCCAGACTGTCGCGGATCAGCTCGGCCGTGCAGGTATCCACCGCCATAGGCGAAACCAGGCCCGTGAGCCGGCCGCTGTTGTGCCGCTCGGCCTGGTCGATCAGGTCCATGGCTTTCTTGAAATCGCCCGCGCCCTTGTCGTCCGACCAGACATAGTCGAGACGGAAACCGTTCTCGGTCTGCCAGCGCGCCGACTGGAAAAGCGGCGAAACGTAGCCGCGGATGCCGCTGGCCCCGATGGCATCGATCCAGCCCGGGAACGGGTAGCACATATCCACCACCGTGGTGGTGCCGGACAGAAGCATCTCACAATAGGCGTATTGCGCGCTCCAGCGGCGGTCGTCCATCTCGGTGTAGAACAAGTTCCAGCCGTCATAGAGTGCGCTCATGTAGAAGCGCGGATTGCCCAGCTCCTCCCGCACGCCCTTAAAGACCGGCATGCTGGCGCAGTGGGTGTGGACGTTGATCAGGCCCGGCATGACCATCAGCTTGGCGCCGTCGATCTCGCGGTCGACCGCACCCGCGTAGCGGCCGCCGACATGGACGATCTTATCGCCCGAGAAGGCCACGTCCGCGCCGCGCAGGTATTTGTGCCGGCCGGATTTCGCGTCCCAGGCCACCACCCAGTCCGCCGAACGGATGCACGTCGTGCGCGCCATGCTGCCCTCCCCTGTCCCCGCATCAGTCTGGCGAAGCGGCCCGGCCGCCACAAGGACAGGCTCTTGCGCGGTTCCAGGGGCCGCGCCATGGTTCCCGCCATGTCCGCCCGAAAAGGAAAAACCGCCGCGCCGCGCGCCGCGCTGATCACCGGCGCCGCGAAGCGCATCGGCCGCGCGATCGCCGTGGCCATGGCGCGCGACGGCTGGGCCGTCGCCGTGCACTATAATGGCTCACGGCGCGACGCCGATGCCGTGGTGCGCGAGATCGCGGCGGGCGGCGGGCATGCCGTCGCGCTGAAAGCGGACCTAGCGCGCGAAGGACAGGTTTCGACGCTTGTCGCGCGCGCCGCGCGCGCGGTCGGTCCCTTGACCTGCCTGGTCAACAACGCTTCGGTCTTCGAACGCGACGAGGCCGACAGCGTGACCCGCGCGAGTTGGGACCGGCACATGGAGATCAACCTCCGTGCGCCGTTCGTGCTGATGCAGCAGTTCGCGCGCCAGCTGCCGCGCGCGCGCCGGGGTAATGTGATCAACCTGATCGACGAGCGGGTGTGGAGCCTGACACCCCACTTCGTGTCCTACACCGCGAGCAAGGCCGGGTTATGGACGCTGACCCAGACCATGGCGCTGGCGCTGGCGCCGCGCATCCGCGTGAACGGCATTGGTCCCGGCCCCACCCTGCCCAGCCCGCGCCAGAGCCAGGCCCAGTTCCGCCGCCAGAGCGCGGCGATGCCACTGGGGCGCGGTGCCACCCCGGCCGAGATTGCCGACGCCGTACGCTTCATCCTTGCCGCGCCTTCCATGACGGGCCAGATGATAGCCCTGGATGGCGGGCAGCATCTGGGCTGGGCGCAGCCCGGCCAGCGGCTGATGCCGCCGGAGTAACGTCGATGAGGGACCGCGCATGAACCAGGCGAAGCGCATTCGATCCTTGCCGGTCGCCGACGGGCGCGCGGGTATCCGCCATGTCTTCGTGCGTGACTTGCAGCTTCTTTGCCGGATCGGCGTCCACCGGCACGAGCGACGCAAGGATCAGCGCGTACGCGTGAACCTGGACCTGGCGGTGCGCGAGGGCGAGGGCGAAACGACCGACCGTTTGGCCGCGGTGGTGGACTACGAGGAGATCGTGGAGCGCGTCCGGCGCATTCCCGCCAAAGGACACGTCAATTTGATCGAAACCTTGGCCGAGCGAATCGCCGAGGCGTGCCTCGTGGACGAGCGGGTGCGGACGGCACGCGTGCGCGTGGAAAAGCTCGACGTCTTCCCGGATGCGGCCAGCGTGGGCATCGAAATCGAGCGGTTCAGGCTGGGTTAAACTGCTCCGAACCCCCGTTGTTCCGCTGATTTTCCGGCCCTTGCTGCGGTACCGAGTTGTGCACAGGGCGGGCCGTCCGCACGGGCTTGAAGCGCGGGAATCGCCCCTGTTCCTGCGATTCGTGGCATTTCCGAGGCAGAGCGACGCAAACCTCTAGTATTTCAATAGCTTGAATCTCGTGCCGAAATATTAGGCAACGGCGTTTAAAGCTAACAAAAGCCTGATCCCATCGAACCCGGGGCACGGCTTACACACAGACTTATCCACTAGGTTCGTGGATATTACGGTTGGGTGACCTTTCAATGACTTGCGCGGTTGTAACAATCGGCGCGGCGTTGGCGTAAAAAATCCGCGATGCAAGACAGTGACACCATGCTCGAAGAGACCGGGCGCACGCCTGAGAATGGCTTGCGCGGTTTTCTGGTGATCGAAAACCAATTGAAGTCGTTGCCCGGAACGCCCGGCGTGTATCGCATGGTGAACGCCAAGGGCGACGTGCTGTATGTCGGCAAGGCGCGCAACCTGAAGAAACGCGTCGCCAGCTATGCCAGCCCCGCCAAGCTGTCGAACCGCATCCAGCGCATGGTGGCGGAGACGGCGTCGCTCGAGGTGATCTCGACCCACACCGAGGTCGAGGCGCTTTTGCTCGAAAGCAACCTGATCAAGAAGCTGCGGCCGCGCTTCAACGTCATCCTGCGCGACGACAAGTCGTTCCCCTACATCCTGATCACCGCCGATCACGCCTGGCCGCGCGTGACCAAGTACCGCGGCGCGCGCTCGGCAAAGGGCGAGTATTATGGCCCCTTCGCCTCCGCCGGTGCCGTCAACCGCACGCTCAACTGGCTGGAGCGCGCGTTCCTGCTGCGCTCCTGCGCCGATACGGTGTTCGCGACCCGCACTCGGCCCTGCCTTCTGCACCAGATCAAGCGCTGCTCGGCGCCTTGCGTCGGCCGCATCGCGCCCGAGGACTACGGCGCCCTGGTGGCCCAGGCCAGCCACTTCCTCGGCGGGCGCAGCCAGGAGGTGCAGCGCGACCTAGCCGCGCGGATGCAGGCGGCGTCCGACGCGCTCGACTTCGAAACCGCGGCTGCGTTCCGCGACCGTATCCGCGCGCTGACCCAGATCCAGGCGCATCAAGGCATGAACCTGTCGGGCCTAACCGACGCCGACGTCATCGCCGCCCACGCCGAAGGCGATCAGGTTTCCGTCCAGGTGTTCTTCTTCCGCGCGGGCAACAACAACGGCAACCGCGCCTATTTCCCGCGCCACGACCGTTCGATGTTGGTGGAAGAGGTGTTGGGCGCCTTCATCGGCCAGTTCTACGACAACAAGATTCCGCCGCCGCTCGTGCTGCTGAGCCACGCCGTACCGGACCAGGCGTTGCTGGCCGAGGCCCTGTCGGTGGCGGCCGACCGCAAGGTCGAACTGTCGGTGCCCGCGCGCGGCGACCGGCGCAAAATGATGGAGCACGCGCTGCTGAACGCGCGCGATGCCATGGCGCGCCATCTGTCCGAATCGGCAACGCAGCGCAAGCTCTTGGAAGGCGTGGCCGAAACCTTCGGGCTGGAAAGCCCGCCCCAACGCATCGAGGTCTATGACAACAGCCACATCATGGGCACCAACGCCTATGGCGCCATGATCGTGGCCGGCGCCGAGGGGCTGATGAAGAACGCCTACCGGAAATTCGCGATCCGCTCGACGCAGCCCAAACAAGACGGTGGGACGAACGGCGCCGAAACCGCGCCCGGCGACGATTACGGCATGATGCGCGAGGTGCTGACGCGCCGCTTCACCCGCGCGCTGAAGGAAGACCCCGAGCGCGACCAAGGCCTGTGGCCGGACCTGGTGGTGATCGACGGCGGTCTGGGCCAATTGGGCGTCGCGCGCAAGGTGCTGGCGGACCTCGGCGTCGACGACGTGGCTCTGATGGGCATCGCCAAGGGGCCGGACCGCAACGCCGGACGCGAGACGTTCTATCTGCCCGACCGCGAGCCCTTCACCTTGGAGCCGCGCGATCCCATCCTCTATTTCATGCAGCGGCTGCGCGACGAGGCACACCGCTTCGCCATCGGCGCGCACCGGGCGAAGCGTTCCAAGGCGCTCGGAAAGTCAGCGTTGGATGAGATTCCCGGCATCGGTGCGCGGCGCAAGCGGGCGCTGCTGCACCATTTCGGATCGGCGCGCGGCGTCGAACGGGCGGGGCTAGAAGACCTGGAGGCCGTGCCCGGCGTGAGCAGCGCCATGGCCAAGAAAATCTATGATCATTTCCACGGACGGGGCTAAAATCGGCCCTGTTCCCGACGACAACCCGCAGCGCGAAGGCTGATGATCACGAGCCTGCCGAATATGCTGACTTTGTCGCGCATCGCCGCGATCCCGGTGCTGGTAGCGCTGTTCTTCGTGCCCGCCCCTGCCGGTCCGTGGCTGGCGTTGGCCGTCTTCGCGCTGGCGGGCGTGACCGATTTCCTCGACGGCCATATCGCCCGCACGCGCCAACTCCAGTCGCGCTTGGGCGTGATGCTGGACCCGATCGCGGACAAGCTCTTGGTCGCCTCGATCATCTTCTTGCTGGTCGCGTTCGGCCGGGTCGAGGGTCCGCACATCATCCCGGCCGCCGTCATCCTGTGCCGCGAGATCATCGTCTCGGGCCTGCGCGAGTTCTTGGCCACGCTCCAGGTCGGCGTGCCGGTCAGCCGCCTGGCCAAGTGGAAGACCGCGATCCAGATGGTGGCCATGGCGTTCCTGATCCTGGGTCACGCGGGACCTGCGGGCACCGAGACGGTCGGGCTGACCGCGCTGTGGCTGGCGGCCGCGCTGACGCTCGTCACCGGCTACACCTATTTCCGCAGCGGGTTGCGTCACGCGACGGAGAAACCGGCGCCGACGCCCCTGCCCTGGCACGAGCCGGACGAAGAAAGCGATTCGCTCGACCACGCCCCTCACGCCCACAAGGCCGGATGAAGCTGTTCGGATTAGCCGGCTGGAGCGGCGCGGGCAAGACGACGCTGGTCGCGCGCCTGCTGCCGGCCCTGATTGCGCGCGGCATCAGCGTCTCGACCGTGAAGCACGCGCACGAATCCTTCGACATCGACAAGCCGGGCAAGGACAGCCACACGCACCGCACGGCCGGCGCGCGCGAGGTCATGATCTCGTCGGTCAATCGCTGGGCCCTGATCCACGAGCATCGGGGCGAGCCGGAACCCGACCTGGACGCGCTCGTTCGGGTCATGACGCCGGTCGACCTGTTGCTGGTCGAAGGCTTCAAGCGCCACGGCCACAACAAGCTGGAAGTCTACCGTGCGGCTAACGGCCAGCCGTTCCTGCACCCGGACGACCCCCGTATCGTGGCCATCGCCAGCGACGTCCCCGTGCCGAACGCCGGGCGGCCGGTCCTGAAGCTGGACGACGTCCCCGCCATCGCCGATTTCGTGCTGCGCCACTGCGGCCTTGGCCGGCCGTGATAGAATGAATTGATGAAACTGCTCTATTTTGCCTGGCTGAAGACGCGGACCGGCTGCGCCGAGGAAGAGCTATCGCCGCCCGCGGACGTGGCCACGGTGGGCGCCTTGGTCGACTGGCTGAAGACGCGCGGGCCCGGTTATACGGCGGCCTTCGCCGAGATGCGCGCGGTGCGCGCGGCGGTGAACCAGGAATATGTCGGGTTGGACCACCCGGTCCGCGCCGGTGACGAGGTGGCGTTCTTTCCGCCCATGACGGGAGGCTGAGCCGCGTGATCCGCGTGCAGCGCGAGGATTTCGACCCAGGCGCCGAACTGGCCGCGCTCACCGCGGACAACGCTGCGATCGGCGGCGTGGTCAGCTTCGTCGGTCTCGTGCGCGACATGGCGGCGGGCCAGCCCATCCGCGCCATGACGCTCGAGCATTATCCGGGCATGACGGAAAAGAAGCTGGCCGAGATCGAGGTCGAGGCGCGGACACGCTGGCCCATCGAGGCCAGCCTGATCGTCCACCGCTACGGTCGGCTGGAGCCAGGTGAGCGCATCGTCCTCGTCATCGTGGCGTCCTCCCACCGGCAAGCTTCCTTCGAGGCCTGTGCCTTCCTGGTCGACTGGCTGAAGACCCAGGCGCCCTTTTGGAAAGAAGAGGAAACCGCCTCCGGCGCCCATTGGGTCGAAGCCAAGGGCGAGGACGACGAAGCCGCCGCACGCTGGCGCAAGCGCCCCAACGAGGCCGCCGAGTGACGGCCTCCCGCGCGGCGGAATAACCCATGCCGCGCCACCCGCAGAACATCGCCATCGCCGAACGCCTGATCGAAGCCGCCGGACTCTTGAACCAGCAAGGCGCGGACAAGGCGCCGGTCAAGGCCTATGCGCGCGCGGCCGAGGCGGTGGCCGAACATCGCCGCGACATAACGACGCTTGGCTTCGATGCATTGGCGGCGCTGCTCGGCGAGACGATCGGCGCCGCGGTGGCCGAGATGGCGCGCGGCGGAAGGTGGCCTTTTTTCGACCGTCTGCGCGGCGACGCGGACCCGCCCGCCCTCTTCCGTACCGTGCCGGGCATGGGCGCGCAGACGGCGGCGCGCATCCACGACGAGTTGCACATCGACACGCTGACCGCGCTCGCAGCGGCCGCCGCCGACGGCCGCCTAGCGTCGGTGCGTGGGTTGGGGCCGCGCCGGGTCGCGGCATTGCGCGCCGCGCTGGCCAAACGCCTGGATCATGTTCGCGGCCGGAGCCATCCCGCCGCCGGCGCCGTGCTGTCGGAACCCACCGCCGAAGCCATCCTGGCCGTCGATGCGCTCTATCACGCGCAAGCCGAAGCCGGACGCCTGCCGCGCCTGACCCCGCGTCGGCTCAACGCCGAAGGGCGCGCGTGGCTTCCCATCCTGCACACGCGGCGCGGCGACTGGCGCTTCACCGTGCTTTACGCGAACAGCGCCCAGGCGCGCGGCCACGGGCGGGACGAAGATTGGGTGTCCGTCGTATTCCATGACGGCATGCAGCGCGAGGGACAACGTGCGGTCTTCACCGCCACGTCGGGAGATTTGGCGGGACGGCGCGTCATTCAGGGCCGCGAGGCCGAATGCCGGGGTTTCTATGCGGCGTCCGGCGGCGCGCGCCAAACGAAAACGGCGGGACCGAGGTCCCGCCGTTCATGACAGCAACGGTCCCGCGTCTTACTCGGCAGCGGACTTCGCGGATGGCTTCTCGCGGACGAGCTTGTCGAAATCCGCCAAGAGGGTTCGGGTGACCGGACCGACCTGGAAGTTCATCGAATCGATCTCGCTTACCGGCGTCACCTCCACGGCGGTGCCGGAAAGGAACGCCTCGTCGAAGCTCGGCAGTTCCTGCGGCCAGATGGCCCGCTCGATCACCGTGATGCCGCGCTTCTTGGCGAGCTGAATCACCGTCTTGCGCGTGACGCCGTTGAGGAAGCAATCCGCCTCGGGCGTGTGCAGATTGCCGTCCTTCACGAAGAAGATATTGGCGCCCGTGGCCTCGGCGACGCGGCCGCGATAGTCGAACATGAGCGCGTCGTTGAAACCGTCGGCCTCAGCCTTGTGCTTGGAGAGCGTGCAGATCATGTAGAGGCCCGCCGCCTTGGCCTCGGTCGGCGCCGTGTCCGGCGCGGGCCGCCGCCACTTGGAGATCTGCATGCGGATGCCCCGCAGGCGCGCCTCCGGCGTGAAGTAGGCCGGCCATTCCCACGAGGCGATGGCCAAGTGGATTTTGCTCTGCTGGGCGGAGACGCCCATCATCTCCGAGCCGCGCCAGGCGACCGGACGCAGATAGCCGTCCTTGATGTTCTGCGCCTTGATGACGTCCTCGCAGGCGCGGTCGATCTGATCAGCCGTATAGGGAATCTCGTAGCCCAGAATCTGGGCCGACTTCAGCAGGCGCTCGGTGTGCTCGCGCAGCTTGAACGTGACGCCGTCATAGACCCGTTCGCCCTCGAAAACGCAGCTCGCGTAATGGAGCGCGTGGGTGCAGACGTGGAGCTGCGCCTCGCGCCAGGGAATTAACTTCCCGTCGAACCAGATCCAGCCGTCGCGATCGTCGTACGGAATCAAAGCCATAGGAGCCCGCCTTCCGGATATCCCGATGTTTATAAGGAAAAGCCGGCGGCACTATAGCCCCCGCCCTCCGCGCTCAACAAGAGGCCCTCCCGCGCCGGAGGCCTCTGTATAATCCCGGCCATGACCGACGAGCCGGCCCATATCCTGGTCGTGGACGACGACAGGAGATTGCGGGAGCTGCTGCGCAAATATTTGGCGGACAGCGGCTTCCGGGTGACCACGGCGGAGAGCGCCGAGGACGCGCGCGCCAAGCTGGGCAGCCTAGCCTTCGACCTGATCGTGCTGGACGTGATGATGCCCGGCGAAAGCGGCTTGGCACTGACCGCCGCGCTGCGGCCCAAGACGAATATCCCGATCCTCATGCTGACCGCCATGGGCGAGGCCGAAGACCGGATCAAGGGGCTGGAGACCGGCGCCGACGACTATCTGCCCAAGCCGTTCGAGCCGCGCGAACTGGTCCTGCGCATCAAGACCATCCTGCGCCGCGCCCCGCCACCGCCCCCCCAACGCCCCACCCAGATCGTCTTCGGCAACCACCGCTTCGACCTGGGGCGGGAAGAATTGTGGCGCGGCGACAAGATGGTGCGACTGTCCGCGGGCGAAGCGCGTCTGCTGAAGCTTCTGGCCGAAAATGGCGGCGCGGCCAAGACGCGCGAGGACCTGCAGCGCGAACTGGGTTCCGAAGGCGGCGGCCGCTCGATCGACGTCCAGGTCACCCGTCTGCGCCGCAAGATCGAGCCCGACCCGCGCTTGCCGCGCTATCTCTTGACCGTGCGCGGGCAAGGTTACGCCTTGAGGCCCGACTGAGATGGACCTGGGTGCCGAGATCAAGGGTCTGTTGCCGCGCCGCCTTCTGTGGCGGTCGCTGCTCATCCTGATGGTGCCGCTCGTTCTTCTGCCAGTCATCGTCACCATCGTCTTCTACAACAACCATTGGGAGGTGGTGACGCGGCGGCTTGCCTATTCGGTCGGCGGTGACATCGCCATCCTGATCGTGATGCTGAAGGACAATCCCGGGCCGGAGGAATGGGACGACGTGCGCGAACTGGCCATGTCGCATTTGAGCCTCAACCTGTCCTTCGAACCCGGCGCCATCCTGCCCAACCAGCCGGTGCCGATCCGCGACACGATGACCGACCGCTGGCTGCAGACCGCGCTCACCGACCAGCTTCGCAAGCCCTTCATCTTCGACACCGACTGGTCCGAGCGCGAGGTCGAGATCAAGGTGCAATTGCCCGACGGCGTCCTGCGCGTGCTGGCACCGAAGAAACGGCTTTCCAGCGTGACCACCTACATCGTGGTGTTGTGGACGATCGGCACATCCACGGTTCTGTTCGTCGTGGCCATGCTGTTCATGCGCAATCAGGTCCGCCCCATCCGGCGGCTAGCGCAGGCGGCGGAAAGTTTCGGCAAGGGCCGCGACGTCCCCGACTTCCGTCCCACCGGCGCTACCGAAGTTCGTCAAGCCGCGGCGTCCTTCATTGAGATGCGCGACCGCATCAAGCGCCAGATCGCCCAGCGCACCGACATGCTCTCCGGCGTCAGCCACGATCTGCGCACGCCGCTGACGCGCATGAAGCTCCAACTCGCCATGCTCAAGGATTCGGCGGAAATAACCGAACTGAACGCCGACATCGCCGAGATGGAGCGGATGATCGAAGGCTACCTGGCCTTCGTGCGCGGCGAAGGGCACGAGGCGCCGAAGGAGACGGATCTGTCAGTGTTGCTGGCCGAGATCGTCGATGGCGCACGGCGCGAGGGCGCGGTGATCGAGCTTAAGACCGAAGGCGACCTGCATCTGGCCGTGCGCCCCAATGCGATCAAGCGCGGCATCACCAACCTGGTCACCAATGCCACGCGCTATGGCAAGAACGTGGCGATCCGCGCGGTGCGCCAGGCGGAATCGATCGAGATCGCCGTCGTCGATGACGGGCCCGGCATTCCCGCCGGCAAGCGCGAGGATGTCTTCCGGCCGTTCGTGCGCCTGGAAAGCTCGCGCAACCAAGCCACCGGCGGCATCGGCCTGGGCCTGACCATCGCGCGCGACATCGTGCGCGGCCATGGCGGCGACATCGTGCTGCACGAAGCGCCCGGCGGCGGCCTGACGGCGAGCGTGCGCCTGCCGGTATGAGGGTGCGCAACCTGTTCCGCGACATTTCCGCCGGCCCGGGCGAAGTGATCGACTCGCTCCTGGCCGGAAACGGCAACGTCACGGTCGAGCGGATCGTCTCCCATGGCGGCCGCGCGCCGGCCGACGGCGCGTTCGAGCAGGGCTGGACGGAATTCGTCGTGCTGGTGCGGGGCCAAGCGCGGCTCGTGGCACTGGAGCCGGAGGAGACGTTCGACCTCAAAGCCGGCGACTGGCTGGAGATTCCGCCCAACCGGCGGCACTACGTGGCCTGGACTTCGCGAGAACCGCCCGCCGTCTGGCTGGCGGTGCACCTCAAGCCGACGTGAGACGACGCCTCAGTAGAGACGGCCGCCGTTCGGCACGGGCAAGTCGACGCCCACCATCACGACCTGACCTTGCGCGTCGGGGAAGCCGAGCACCAGCACCTCGGACATGAACGGCCCGATCTGCTTGGGCGGAAAGTTGACCACCGCCGCGACCTGCCGGCCGATCAATGCCTCGGCCTTGTAGTTGGCGACGACCTGGGCCGAACTGCGCTTCACGCCGATCTCGGGCCCGAAATCGACCTTCAGCTTGAAGGCGGGTTTGCGCGCCTGCGGAAACGGCTCGACCTCGATGATGGTGCCGACGCGGATGTCGACCTTCGCGAAATCGTCGTAGCTGATGCTCATGGCGGTTCCCGCAAACGAAAAAGGGCGGCGCTTTCTAGCACCGCCCTTTAGGCCGTCAAAATGAAAAGGGCCGCCCCTGGGGGAGGGAGTGGGGCGGCCCTTTACCCGTCAGCGGACGCCGATTAGTGGGCGGCGCCGTTCACGGAAAACATGGTGCGGACTTCGTCGAAGCCCTCGACCAGGCGGGCGTTCAGAACGCCGACCGCTTCGCTGGTCGCGCCGGCGGCAAGGCCGACGATTTCCTGGGTGTTCGTGAGGGCGTTGATCACGCCGTCCTTCGTCAGCTCGGCCTGCTTGCGAACCTTCTCCTCGGGCGTCTTCGCCGCGACGAAAGCCTCGGAAGCCTTGGACGCGCCGTCGAGCGCCGTGCGGATGATCTCGCTCTGGCGCTCGGCGATGGCCTGCCAGCCCTTCACGGCCAGCTGATTGGCCTTGGAGAACGCGTCGAGGTTCTTGCGGTGATAGGAAATGAGGGCGTCGACATTGACGCCGGGAACCTTGAAGTCGGCGAACGGCTTGAAAGCATCGGCGCCGAAATTCGGGGTGGACTTGGTCGCCATCGATCTCGCTCCTGAAAGGGGTTGGCAACGAATGGTGCGCTGCAACATCGAGGCAAATATAGCTACGATTCATTGCACGTCAATGAAGTTTGTGCGCTGCACAATGATGTTTTTGTTGCAGCGCAAAATCCTGTAATGACGGCAAGGCTTTAGGCCGCCAGAATTCAGCGACGGCGAGCGGCCTTTTTCCGGCGCGGCGTCGGTTTGCGGGCCGAAGCCGACTTACGGGGAGCCTGTTTGCGGGAAGCCGGCGGCCTGGTGGCATCGCGAGCCCGTTTGCGGCCTTTGTCCAAGAAACGGATCACAGCCTCGGCCTGGCGCAAGCCCCGATCGAGCACGGCCATGGTGCGCGCCAGATCGGCGCTGTCGTCGGACAGCCAAGCCCGCATCGCGGCCAGATAGATCACGGCCAAGCCCTTGGTCCGCACCAGCCCGGCCAGCCCCGAACTATCCACCCCCGCGGCCTCCAGCATCCAAGCCATGGATTTGATCAAGCGCGGCCAAGTGCAAAACAACGCCAGCGGCTCGCGGCCCAGATCGTGGGCCATCGAGACGACGGCCGTCTTGTGCGGCTGCATGGCGTCGAAGCGGCGCATCAGCACGTCGAACAGGCGGTCCCGGGCCGGCTCGCCGGCATCGGGGGCGTGCCGCGCCAGCACGGTTTCATCCACCCGGTCGGCGAAGGCGTCGAGGATGGCCCATTTGGAAGGGAAGGCAGCATGGACCCGGCTAAGCGGCACTCCGGCTTCCTTGGCGACGGCGTTCAAGGTCAGGCCGAGCCAGCCCTTACGGGCCGCCAGGGCCAGGGCCGCATCCAACAGACGGTTTCGATCCGCTTCCGCCATCGCGTGTCTCCGTACCTGTCTCGAATCAATCTAGGGGCGCTCCGGGGTACCGGCAACGGCACGCAAAAGCCTTTCGCATTTTCCGCCCGGCATGCGATTTTAACGGCCGGGGTTTCATCGATGAGCATCTTGGGCGGCAGGCAGGGCAGATTGAGCACGCTGTTCCTCGGCGAGGTACGGCGCCAACCCCTTCTGTCGCGCGAGGAGGAAATTTCCCTCGCCCGCCGCTCCAGCAAGGGCGACCAAGTCGCCGCGGCCCGGCTGATCGTCAGCCATCTGCGCTTCGTCATCCGCATCGCGCGCGCCTATCGCAGCTATGGGCTGCCGATGGCCGACCTGGTGCAGGAGGGCACGGTCGGGCTGGTCCATGCCGTGCGCAAGTTCAACCCCGACCAGGGCAACCGTCTGGCGACTTATGCCATGTGGTGGATCCGTGCCGCGATCCAGGAGCATGTCGTCCGCTCGTGGTCGCTGGTGCGCGTCGGCACGACCGCGGCCCATAAGGCACTGTTCCTGAATCTACGTCGGCGCGCGGCGCGGGCGGGGCTGGGCGAGATGGCCTTGAGCGAGGAGCAGGCACGTGGCCTGGCCGCGCGTTTCGGTGTGCCGCTCGGCGATGTTCTGCTGCTGGCGCGGCGGGGGTTCCAATCGGACCGCTCGCTCAACGTCTCCACCGACGAGCGCGGGCGCGATGAATGGCTTGGCCAGATTCCGGATTCGCGCCCAACACCCGAGGACGAACTGGCCGATCGCCATCACCAGCGTCTATGGCGCGGCCTGGTGCAGCGCGCGTTGGGCGCCCTGCCCCCGCGCGAGCAGGTCATAATCCGCCGCCGCTACCTCTCGGAGGCCAAGGCCACCTTCGACGCCTTGTCGCGCGAACTGGGCCTGTCGAAGGAGCGCTGCCGCCAGCTCGAGGCCAGCGCGATGGACAAGCTGAAAGCCGCCCTGCGCCCGCGCTGGCGCGAGGAAGGCCTGCCCTCCTGACGCGTCAGGCGATCGCGGCCACGCGTCCACCCGTGATGCGCGCCAGATCCCGCGGCGTCAGCCGGAACACCGCGTTGGGCGTCCCTGCCGCGGCCCAAATCTCCGCGAACGCCATCAGATCCTGATCGACGAAAATCTCCGGCCGCACGTCGTGGCCCAAGGGCGGCACGCCGCCAATGGCAAAGCCGGTTTGGGCACGGACGAATTCCGCGTCGGCCTTGCCCAGTTTCTCGCCCAAGAGCGCGGCGACCTTCTTTTCGTCCACGCGATTCGCGCCGCTCGCGATCACCAGCACGGGACGGCCGCTGGACGCGGCGCGGAACAGGATGGATTTCGCGATCTGGCCGACCGCGCAGCCGATGGCGTTGGCCGCGTCGGACGCCGTGCGCGTGGAGGCGTCGAACGCGCGAACCTCGAGGCCCAGGCCGAATGCGGCCAGCGCGGCCTGCACCTTGCGCGCGCTGGGGCTCAGTTCCGCCGTCACGGCGAAATCAGCCGGAGAGTTCCTTGGAACGCGCGGTCGCGGCGGCGATGGCCTTGTCGAGAAGCTTCTGCCATCCGTCCGGCCCCATCAGCACGTTGAGCGCGCGCTCGGTCGTGCCCGCGGGGCTGGTGACATTCTTGCGCAATGTTGCGGGCTGATCGGGCGACTGGTGCAGCAGTTCGCCCGAGCCGGCGACCGTCACGCGCGCCAACCGCTCGGCCAGATCTTGCGGCAGACCAGAAGCGACACCGGCGGCCGCGAGCGATTCGGCCAACAGAAACACATAGGCCGGGCCACCGCCCGACACGGCGGTGACGGCATCGAGCAATTCTTCCCGTTCGACCCAGGCCACCTCGCCGACCGACTTCAGAAGATCGTCGGCTGTTTTCTTCTGCGCGGCGGAGACTTTCTTGTTCGGACAACCCACCGTAATGCCGCGCCCGACCGCGGCCGGCGTGTTCGGCATCGAACGTACGATGGCGGCGTCGGCGCCGAGCTTGCCCTCGAAATAGGCGATGGTCTTGCCCGCCGCGATGGAGAGGAAGAGGCAGTCCGGGCTCGTGAAGCGGCGATAAGCGCCGATCACGCCGTCCATGCTCTGCGGCTTGACCGCCAGCACGACGACCTCGGCCTTCAGCGCGGCGGGAAGCTGCGCCCCGTCCGCGTAGACGGCGACGCCATGATCTTTCTTCAACGCATCGGCGCGGCCCTGGTCGGGCTCGACGACATGCACCTGCGCCGGCTTCACGCCGCGGGCAAGCCAGCCCACCAGCATGGCGCCGCCCATCTTGCCGCCGCCGACCAAAACCAGGGAACCACGCATGGAAGAATCAGGCCTCGCCGACTGTCTCCAGCAACGCCGCTTGGAGCGCTTCTTCCGGCTTTTTACCGCCCCAGATCACAAACTGGAAGGTGGGGTAGAACCGCTCGCATTCCGCGATCGCGACGTCGAGCAAGTCCTCCAACTGCTCGACCGTGGCGCCGTTGGCGCCCCGGAGAAGCAGCGTGTGCCGGAAGATCGGCATCCGGTCGTCCTGGGCGACCTCGAAATGACCGACCCAAATCTTGGGGTTGATCATGCCGACCACCTCGTGGACGGCCGTCTGGCGTGCCTGCGGCACCCTTATGTCGAGTGCGCAGGAGAAGTGGAGAGCCGAAAGATCGTTGGACCAGGCCAGGTGCAACCGGTAGTCACACCATTGGCCGCCTATTCCGGCAACCAGCTCCTCGTCGCTCATGCGTTCGTGCGCCCACTCGTTGGCGGTCACGATCTCTTCCATCACGTCGAGGGGATTGGTGCTGGCGTACTTGGTCTCGGTGGCAAGGGCGGTCATGCGTGAGCGCCTCCGTCGGGACCCGCCGGCCGCGGAAAAAACGGCCGCCGGCCTTTCATCACACCGACATATTGTATGAGAACGCCGCCGAGTACACTACAAAAAGTAGTTATCCCCAAAAATTTCTGACCCGCAGCGAGGCGCGGTACCAGACTCCGCGCATCAGCCGCGGCGCGTACCGGAGTTTTTCGCGATCGCTTCTTCAAGCGCGGCAAGGCGCTTCTCCGCGATCTCTTGTTCGAGGCGCGCCTTGGCCGCCATCTCCTTCACCGCTTCGAACTCCTCGCGGCTGACAAGCTGCATGTCGCCGAGCAGGCGCTGTAACTGCTGGCGCACCATGGCTTCGACTTCGGTACGCAGACCGGTCAACAGGCCGAGCGTACCGCCCGCCATGCGCGCGAGGTCGTCGAAGAATCGATTCTGAGTCTGCATGGCGGCGGCTCCGGCGAATTGAGGAAGGCGGCGATTATGGGCGTGCCTTCCGCCCCGTGCAACGGACCGCCCTTCCTTGCGGCCCTGCGCGCACGCACCTATAACGGTGCCGCCAACAACGGAGAGCCCATGTTCGTCGTCACGGGGGGCGCCGGTTTCATCGGCTCGAACCTGGTCGCGGCACTCGATGCGCGCGCGCCGGGCCAAGTGATCGTCTGCGACCGCCTGGGCAGCGGCGACAAGTGGCGCAACTTGGCCAAGCGCGACCTGGCCGGCGTGGTGGCGCCCGACGCCCTGCCCGATTTCCTTGCTGCCAATGCGCACCAGGTCAAGGCGCTGTTCCATCTGGGTGCGATCTCGTCGACCACGGAAACCGACGCCGACCTTCTGTTGGCCAACAACGTCGCCTTCTCGCTCGACCTCTGGCGCTGGTGCGCCAAGCGTGCCGTTCCGTTCATCTATGCGTCCTCCGCCGCGACCTATGGCGACGGCGCGGCGGGCTTCGACGACGACGGTTCGATCGAAGGACTGGCCAAGCTGCGGCCGCTCAACCCGTATGGCTGGTCCAAGCACATGTTCGACCGGCGCGTCGCGCGCCTGATCGAGGCGGGCAAGAAGCGGCCGCCGCAATGGGCAGGGCTGAAGTTCTTCAACGTCTATGGCCCGAACGAGTACCACAAGGACGACATGATGAGCGTCGTCGCCCAGGTCTACCCGCGCGCCGCGGCCGACCAGCCGGCGCGGCTCTTCAAGTCGCACAACCCGGACTACAAGGACGGCGGGCAGTTGCGCGATTTCATCTGGGTCGGCGATTGCGTGTCCGTGATGCTGTGGCTGCTGGACAATCCGAAAGTGTCCGGCCTGTTCAATCTGGGCACCGGCAAGGCGCGCAGCTTCGCCGACCTGGCGACCGCCGTGTACCGCGCGCTCAACCGCCAGCCGTTGATCGACTATATCGACACGCCGGAACATCTCCGCGCCAAGTATCAGTACTTCACCGAAGCGCGCATGGACCGCTTGCGCGCGGCGGGTTACACGAAGCCCTTCACCGAGCTGGAGGACGGCGTGGCGCGCTATGTGCGCGACCATCTGGCCGCGCCGGATCCATATCTCTAGCCCATGTTCGCCGCTATCCCGTTTCCCGCCCTCGATCCGGTCGCGCTGCAGATCGGCCCCATCGCGATACGCTGGTATGCGCTGGCCTATATGGCCGGGCTTCTCATCGGCTGGCGCTACATGCGCTCGGTCGCGTCGTGGGCGCCGCGCGTCTTGGACGCCAAGGGCGTCGACGACTTCCTGCTGTGGGCGACCTTCGCGATTATCCTGGGAGGCCGTCTCGGCTACGTCCTGTTCTATCAGCCGATTCATTTCCTGCAGAACCCGGAAGACATCGTAGCCGTCTGGAAGGGCGGCATGTCATTCCATGGCGGCCTGCTCGGCATGGTTCTGGCCATCGTGCTCTACGCACGCCGCCAGCGCGTGCCCGTGCTAGGCCTGGCAGACCGCGTGGCCTGCGTCGTACCCATCGGTCTGTTCTTCGGCCGCATCGCCAACTTCATCAACGGCGAGCTGTTCGGCCGCCCGACGGACGCGGCCTGGGGCATCGTCTTTCCGGGCGGCGGGCCGTTGCCGCGCCATCCGAGCCAGCTTTACGAAGCCGGTCTCGAAGGCATCGTCCTGTTCCTCATCCTATGGCTGGCTTCGCGCTCTCAAGCCGTGCGCACGCGTTACGGTCTACTGACCGGCCTGTTCCTCTGCGGCTATGCGATCTTTCGCTCCACGGGCGAATTGTTCCGCGAGCCCGACGCCCATATCGGCTTCCTCGCGGGCGGCGTGACCATGGGCCAGATTCTCTCCCTCCCTCTTCTGCTGGCCGGGCTGTTCCTGATCGCGCGGGCCCGCCCGAAGCCGTGAGCGCTCTCGCGGCCCTTCTCCGCGACATCATCGCCAAGGACGGACCGATCACCGTCGAGCGCTACATGGCCGAAGCGCTCGGTCATCCCGCGCACGGCTATTACGTCACGCGCGATCCGTTGGGCGCGACCGGCGATTTCACCACCGCACCCGAGATCAGCCAGATGTTCGGCGAGATGATCGGCCTGTGGTGCGTCGCCACCTGGCGGCGCATGGGCGCGCCGTCGCCCTTCGTGCTGGCGGAACTGGGACCAGGACGCGGCACGCTGATGGCCGATGCGCTGCGCGCGGCGCGGCTCGATCCGCGTTTCCTGGAGGCCGCGCGCCTGCATTTGGTCGAGACCAGCCCGGTCTTGCGCGAAAGGCAGGGCGCCGCGCTGGCCGCTCACCGCCCGGCATGGCACGGGGATTTCGGCGCCGTGCCGAGCGGTCCCTTGCTGCTGATCGCCAACGAATTCTTCGACGCCCTTCCCATCCGCCAGTTCGAACGGACGGCGGACGGCTGGCGCGAGCGCCTGGTCGGCCACGACGCAGACCGCTTCACGTTTGTCCTTTCGTCCCGCAAGCCGGACGAAACCCTTCCCGGCGATGCACCCGTCGGCGCCATCATGGAAACCTCGCCCACATCGGTTCGCGTCATGCACGACATCGGTGAACGGATCGCGCGTCACGGCGGCGCGGCGCTGGTGATCGACTATGGCTATGTCCGCACGGACAAAACGCGCGCCTGGGGCGACACCTTTCAGGCTCTGCGCGGCCATAAGCGCCACGATCCGCTGGAAGCGCCCGGCCAAGCCGACCTGACCGCCCATGTCGACTTCGCCGCCCTGGCCCGCGCCGCGCACGATGCCGGCGCGGCAACTCACGGGCCTTTGCCACAAGGACTCTTCCTCAAGGCGTTGGGCATCGAGTTGCGCGCCCTGCGGCTCGCGCGGGACGCCACGCAAGAACAGCGCGCGGCGATCGACGCCGCGCTGCATCGCCTGATCCACGCCGACGGCATGGGCCTTCTCTTCAAGGCGCTGGCGGCCGCGCATCCGTCCTTGGGCACACCGGACGGATTCGCCTGAGCGTGGGTTGCCGCGCGCGCGCGCGATCCCTAATCTGATCGCAGCCGTTTCAAGGCCGCCGACAGAGGGGAGCGCGAGCACATGGCCCACTTCACGAACGCCGAGTTCAAGAGCCGCCAGAAGAAGACCATTCGGGAATTGGAACGGCGCGGCCTGCATGGCCTCCTGATGTTCCGGCAGGAGAGCATGTACTACCTGACCGGCTACGAGACGTTCGGATATTGCTTCTTCCAGGCCATGTACCTGGGCACCGACGGCAAGATGTTCCTCTTGACCCGTTGGCCCGACGCCATCTTGGCGCGCAAGATCACCGTCCTGAAGGACAAGGACATCCACGTCTGGACCAACCTGCCGGACGCCAATCCTTCGCTAGACCTGAAGCGCCTTTTGGATTCCCAACATTGCAAGGGTAAGCGCATCGGCATCGAGTACGACGCCTACGGCCTGACCGGCGCGATCCACCGAAAGCTGTCGGCCGCTCTCAACGATTTCTGCCATCTGGAAGAAGCGTCCGACCTGGTCACGCGCTTGCGTTACGTGAAGAGCCGGGCCGAGATCGAGTGCATCCGCAAGGCGGCGGCCTTGGCCGACCGCGCGTTGATCCCGGCCAACCGCTTGGCCGTGGCCGGCGCCTACGAGGGCGACATTCTGGCCGCGATGCAGAGCGAGATCTTCAGGGGCGGCGGCGACTGGCCGGGTAACGACCAGATCATCGGCTCCGGCCCGCGCGCGCTGATCGGCCGCTACACCTCGGGCCGCCAGACGCTGAAGAAGAACGACCAGCTCACCATCGAATGGGCGGGCTCGTACCTGCGCTATCACGCGGCCATGATGCGCACGATCGTGATCGGCAAGGTCAACCCGCGCCAGCGGAAGATGCACGACGTGGCGGTCGAGGCCCATTGGGCCACGGTGGCGGCGTTGAAGCCAGGCAACACCTGCGGCGACGTCTTCGAGGCCTATGCGCGCGTCTGCGATAAGCGCGGCTTTGGCAAGCACCGGCACACGGCGACGGGCTACAGCATGAGCGCGGTGTTCCAGCCGACCTGGATGGACTGGCCGATGTTCTACAAGGACAACCCGGCCGTCATCGAGGTGGGCAACACGTTCTTCGTCCACACGCTGATCTTCGACCAGCAGCGCAACCTGGCGGTGGCGCCCGGCCAGTCCTATGTCGTCACGAAGAAAGGCGCGGAGCCGTTGTCGAAGAGCAAGCTCGACCTCGTCGTCAACGATTGACCGGCGTGCCGCCCGAACCGCTCCGCGCCCGGACGCTGGACGCGCCCGGCATCCGTCACGGCTTCTTCGGCCGCAAGGGCGGTGTGAGTGAAGGCCTCTACGATTCGCTGAACTGCGGCTTCGGTTCCAAGGACGCGCGCGCGGCGGTGGCGGAAAACCGCGCGCGCGCGGCAACCGCCCTGGGCGGCAAGCCCGACATGCTGGTGACGGGCTATCAAGTCCACAGCCCGGACGTCGTCCATGTCGAGACGCCCTGGCTTCCCGGCGATGCACCCAAAGTGGACGGGCTGGTCGCGACCAAGCCCGGCATCGTGCTGGGCGTCCTGGCCGCGGATTGCGCGCCGGTCCTGTTCGCCGATCCCATCGCCAGGATCGTAGGCGCGGCGCATGCGGGCTGGCGCGGCGCGGTCGGCGGCGTACTGGACGCCACGGTGGACGCCATGGTCCGCCTGGGTGCGCGCGTATCCTCGATCCGCGCGGCTGTGGGCCCCTGCATCGGCAAGGACTCCTACGAAGTGGGGCCGGAGTTCCCCGCGCCTTTCCTCGCCGAAAATCCGGCCAACCGGGATTTCTTCCGCCCAGGCCGGAGCGCGGGCCATTTCCTGTTCGACCTGACCGGCTATGTCGGGCGGCGGCTGGAGCGGCTCGGCCTCGGCGCCGTCGAGCGGCTGGAGCGCGACACCTGCGCGGAAGCCGACTCGTTCTTCAGCTATCGCCGCTCATGCCTCAGGAGCGAAGCGGATTTCGGCCGTGGCCTTTCGGCCATCACGCTCGCGGAATGATGCCATGACCGAACGCGTCGCCCATCTGATCCATGCGATCCGTGCCTATTACGAAGGTCTCGTAATCAACGACGCCGCGGTGAAGCGCGAGGTCGACCACATGCTGTCGGCGACGGCGGCGCTCGATCCGGTCGAGCCGACAGGCAATCGCGTCAATGCCGGCGCAGTGAAGCATCTGCCCGGCGTGCTCGATGCCGCGCGAAGAGGCCCAGGCCGCGCGGTCGCCGATGCGATTGACGCCGCGCGCGACGACCTCCTCTGGTATTACGGCTATGCGCCGCGGCCTGGCGAACGCGACTTGTCCCAGGACATCGCCTTCTGCGAAATCCTGGGACCGACCACGGGCTCGTTCCGCAGCGCGGACGCGCGGCTCGGTTTCACCCTGATCGGCCCGCGCATGCATTATCCCGCCCATTCGCATCCCGCGGCCGAGTTGTATCACTTGCTGGCCGGACCCAGCACGTGGATCAAGGCCGATGTGGCTTCGCGCAAGACGCCGGGCGATTTCATCTTCCATCCCTCCGGTGTGTCGCACGCGATGGAAACGGACGACGCATCGCTGCTCTCCGTCTATTCCTGGAGCGGGGACATCATTTCGCGCTCGACGTATTTGGCGTGACACGCCTGTATCGGCTGGCGGCGGACGCTATAATTCCGCCTCCGCCCTCCCAATTCTCGCGGCGGACGAGGCCTTATGCCCTACCTCATCTTCTTCCTCATCTTCCTGTTCTTCGGCCTGATGGCGAGCTGTGTGCTGGCGTAGCCTTGCGGCCAGCCTCGTCATCCTTCTGACCGCCGCGGCCTGCACGCCCCTGCCGCAGCCCTTCGCGCATACGAAGGCCGACGTCGAGAAGTCGAAGAAGGTTTTGGAACTGCCGGACGGCGCCGGCATCGTCATCAATCCCAACATCGAGGGCGCGCCGCCGGAGATTTCGGCCGCGCTGGCTAACGCCATGGTCAAAGCGCTGTCGGACGCGAACATTCCGGCCAGCACCACAGGCGGCAACAAATCGAGCCAGGTGCTCGAAGGCCGCCTGGCCGCCGCACCCGTCGCGGGGCGCAGCAAGGTTTTGATCCTGTGGACGCTGACCAACCACGAGAACAACAAGATCGGCGAATACTTGCAGCACGAGACGGTCGATCTGCGCGGCTGGCAAACCGCGCGCCCCGCCGTGATGGCCGATCTGGCAAGCCACGCCGCCGAACCCATCGCCGGCCTGATCCAGGACAAGGGCTCGGTGACCGCACCCGGCCAAGGAAGTATCGCCGAAGTCCGCATGGTGGAAGGCGCGCCCGGCGACGGCGCGACCAGCCTGACCCGCGCCATGCGCTTCTACCTGCAACAGGCCAAGGTGAAGATCGTCGATAAGCCCTCGCCCGAGGCCTTGATCGTGCAAGGAACGGTCGAGATGGGGGCGCCGCGCGGCGGCACCCAGCCCATCACCATCACTTGGCGTGTGCTGCGGGCGGACGGCACGGAGGCGGGCAAGGTGGCCCAGAACAACGCCGTCCCGACAGGCTCGCTGGACAAGGCCTGGGGCGATATCGCCTTCCTGGTCGCCGAGGCGGCGGCGCCCGGCGTGACCCAGATCATCAAACGTCTCGCGGACCTGCCCGGCCAATCGCGCTAAATCCCCGAAAAAGCCCGGAAAAACCTGGTTTTGGGCGTGTTTACAGAGGCAAGACCGCTTGTTAGATTGCGCGCGCCCTGGGGACGCCGGGCCGCTTCCCACTTAAGCGCGACGCCAACAGCGAACGGCCTATGAAGATCATCGCCGGCAACAGCAATCGGCCCCTCGCCGAAGCGATTTCGGCTTACCTCAACTTGCCGATGACCAAGGCGAGCGTGCGGCACTTCTCGGATCGGGAGGTGTTCGTCGAGATTCTGGAGAATATCCGGGGCGAGGACGTGTTCGTGGTGCAGTCCACGTCCTATCCGGCGAACGACCATCTGATGGAGCTTCTGGTCACCCTCGACGCGCTCCGCCGGGCTTCGGCCCGCCGGGTCACCGCCGTGATTCCTTATTATGGATATGCGCGCCAGGACCGTAAAACCGGCCCCCGCACCCCCATTTCGGCCAAGCTGGTGGCCAACCTGATCACCACCGCCGGCGCCAACCGCGTCCTGACCTTGGATCTGCACGCCGGCCAGATTCAGGGCTTTTTCGACATCCCCACGGACAACCTGTTCGCCGCCCCGGTGCTCAGCAAGGACATCAAAGAGCGCTTGAATGGCAAGGACTTGGTCATCATTTCGCCGGACGTCGGCGGCGTGGTCCGGGCCCGCGCGCTGGCGAAACGGCTTGACGCCGAACTGGCAATCATCGATAAGCGCCGCGAACGCGCCGGTGAGTCCGAGGTCATGAACATCATCGGCGACGTCGATGGCCGGCGTTGCGTCCTGGTCGACGATATCGTGGATTCGGGCGGAACACTGTGCAACGCCGCCGTGGCGCTCATGGAGCGCGGTGCGGCGTCGGTCCATGCCTACGTGACGCATGGCGTGCTGTCGGGCAAGGCGGTGGAACGGATTTCCGCCTCGCCCATCGTGAACATGGTGATCACGGACAGCATCCAGGCCACCGAGGCGGTCCGCAACTCGAAGAATATCCGCCAATTGCCGATCGCGGCACTCCTGGGCGAGGCGATCAAGCGGATCAGCGACGAAAGCTCGGTTTCGAGCCTGTTCGACTGAGGCAGTAACGGTTTAGCAAGGGCGACGGCGCCGTAACGACGGCACCCGCCGAAGAATGGAAAGGATCGAAGCGATGGCCGAGATTCAGACGATCAAGGCAGAGGCCCGCTCCAAGCTCGGCACCGGCGGCGCGCGTGACACGCGGCGCGGCGGCCGCATTCCGGCCATCGTCTATGGCGAGAAGGCCGAGCCGCAGCCCGTCTCCGTCGACCTCAAGGAGATCGACCGCGAGATCCACAAGACGTCGTTCTTCGCGACGCTGTACGAGATCGAGATCGACGGCAAGAAACAGCGCGTTCTTCCGCGCGACCTGCAGCTCGATCCTGTCAACGACATCCCCGTCCATCTGGACTTCATGCGCGTCGGCAAGAACACCCGCCTCCGCGTCAACGTGCCCGTGGTGGCGGTCAATGGCGAGGCCTCGCCGGGCCTGAAGCGCGGCGGCGTGTTGAACATCGTGCGCCACGAGGTCGCCGTGTTCTGCCGGGCCGACAACATTCCCGAGAAGATCACGATCGACTTGACGGGCCTCGACATCAACGACTCGGTTCATATCAGCAACGTGAAGCTGCCCGACGGCGTGACGCCGACCATCAAGGGCCGCGACTTCGCGGTTGCCACGATTTCCCCGCCGACGGTCCAGGTCGAAGAGGTCGTCGCGAAGCCGGCCGAGGGCGCCGAGGGCGCGGCTCCGGCCGAGGGCGCGGCTGCCGCACCGGCTGCGGGCGCCGCGGCACCGGCCGCCGCCGCGGGTGGCGCGGCTGCCAAGGGCGCGGCTCCGGCCGCGGGTGGCGCTGCGGCCAAGGGTGCGGCACCGGCCGCGGGCGGCAAGAAGAAGTAAGCGCCGTCCGCCATCCGGAGCCCGGCCATGCTGCTGTTCGTGGGCCTGGGCAATCCGGGACCGGAGCACCGCTACCAACGCCACAATGTGGGCTTCATGGCGGTCGACACGATCGCCAAGCGGTACGAATTCGCGCCGTTCCGTCCGCGTTACCGCGGCCAGCTCGCGGAAGGCCGCATCGACACGCACAAGGTCCTGGTGCTCAAGCCCCTCACCTACATGAACGACTCCGGCGTTTCGCTGGGCGAGGCCGCGCGTTTTCATAAGATTCCGCCGGAGAAGGTTTTCGTCTTCCACGACGAGCTCGACCTGGCGCCCGGCAAGATCCGCGTGAAGCTGGGCGGCAGCAGCGCGGGCCACAACGGCCTGCGCAGCATCGATACCCATCTGGGACCGGATTATTGGCGCGTGCGCATCGGCATCGGCCATCCGGGCGATCGCAGCCGCGTCCTGTCCTGGGTCTTGCGCGACTTCAGCAAGGCCGACGAAGAATGGTTGCCGGCCACGCTTGACGCGATGGCGGAAGCCGCGCCGCTTCTGGCTTCGGGCCGAGACGCGGATTTCATGAGCCGCGTGGCTCTTCTCACCCGGCCGCAAAGGCCCAAGCCCGAACGGCGGGCGACGGACGCGGCGACGGAGAACTGACGGAATCCCATGGGCTTCAAATGCGGAATCATCGGGCTGCCGAATGTCGGCAAGTCCACCCTGTTCAACGCGCTGCTGCGCACGGCGGCGGCCCAGGCGGCCAATTATCCGTTCTGCACCATCGAGCCGAATGTCGGCCGCGTGGACGTGCCCGACGGACGCTTGGCGACGCTGGCCCGCCTGTCCAAATCCGAGAAGATCGTCCCGACGCAGATCGAGTTCGTCGACATCGCGGGCCTCGTGCGCGGCGCCAGCAAGGGCGAAGGGCTGGGCAACAAGTTCCTGGCCAACATCCGCGAGGTGGACGCGGTGGCCCACGTGCTGCGCTGCTTCGAAGGCGGCGACGTCACGCATGTCGAGGGCGGGGTCGATCCGGTCCGCGATGCCGAGATCGTCGAGACGGAATTGATGCTGGCCGACCTCGACTCGCTCGAGCGGCGCTTGGATGCCGCGGTCAAGAAGGCGCGCGGCGGCGACGCCGAATCGAAGGCTTTCGTGCCCCTGATGGAGGCCGCGGTCGCGGCGCTGCGCGAGGGAAAGCCCGCGCGCACGGTCAAGATCGCGCCGCAGGATCAGCTGCGTTTCCGCCAGCTCCAGTTGCTCACCGCCCTGCCCGTCCTCTACGTCGCCAATGTCGATGAGACCAGCGCCGCGCACGGCAACGCGCTGAGCGAGAAGGTCGCCGCGCGCGCCGCGGCCGAGGGCGCGCAGTATGTCGTGATCTCCGCGGCGATCGAGGCCGAATTGGCGCAGCTCGAGAACGAGACCGAACGGCTCGAGTTCCTCCTCTCCCTCGGGTTGGAAGAGGCCGGTCTCGACCGCTTCATCCGCAAGGGCTATCAGCTCCTCGATCTCATCACCTACCTGACGACGGGTCCGAAGGAGACGCACGCCTGGACCGTGCGGCGCGGCGCGACGGCACCGGAGGCCGCGGGCGTGATCCACACCGACTTCACCCGCGGCTTCATCGCCGCCGAGGTGATTCCCTACGACGATTTCGTCGCGGCCGGCAGCGAACAGGCCGCCAAGGCGGCCGGCAAGATGCGGCTGGAAGGGCGCGACTATGTCGTCCAGGACGGTGACGTGATGCTGTTCCGATTCAATGTCTAATATTTAGGCAATCATATTTCGACGCCTATTTTATAGGCACGAATCGGTGCAATGGCCGTGTCCCAGACAAGGCCGCTTTTCATAACTATTTGAAAATAAATATATTTTCTCCATACCGCAGTGCGGCATGGAGTTTGAAATAGCTATGTCCGAGACCACGCCAAAATCTTGGTTCGGACATGGATTTGACTTCCCGCAACCTCCTGGAAACGGCTCCTGCCTCTGAAGAAGAGCCGGCGGTGGACGCGCGCAGGATTTCCGATCGGGTGCGCGAGCGCGCGCTCGATGCTTCGGGTCCGCTTTGGCCACTGGCTCTCAACGGTTGGATGCCGCTCGACCGCCTGCCCGTGAGGCACGCGGAAGCCGCCGCCGTTCCCGCCCCATTGCCAGGAGCCGCCCCATGATCCGTCTCGTCCTTCTCGCCCTATCCGCGATTCTCGCGGGCGGCCCCGCCCTTGCCGAAGAGGCGGCGGCTCCGCCGCCCGTCCTCGACAGCGGCAACACGGCGTGGATGCTGGTCTCCACCGCCCTCGTCTTGATGATGACGATCCCCGGCGTCGCATTGTTCTACGGCGGCATGGTGCGCAAGAAGAACGTGCTGGCCACCGTGATGCAAAGCTTCGCGGTCACCTGCGTGATCTCGATCCTATGGGCCGTCGTGGGTTACAGCCTGGCCTTCACCGAAGGCGTGCCGTTCGTCGGCGGCTTGAGCCGCGCCTTCCTATCCGGTCTCGAGGTCGGCGGGCTCAACGCGAGCTTCCCCGAATCGGTCTGGATCACCTTCCAGATGACCTTCGCGATCATCACGGCCGCGCTGATCTGCGGCGCCGTGGCCGACCGCATGAAGTTCTCTTCCTTGCTCTGGTTCGTGAGCCTCTGGTCCCTCGCCGTCTATTCGCCCGTGGCCCACTGGGTCTGGGGTCCGAAGGGCTTCCTGTTCGACGCGGGCGTGCTCGACTATGCCGGCGGCACGGTGGTGCACATCAACGCGGGCGTCGCGGGCCTGGTCGCGGCGATCATGCTGGGCAAGCGCAAGGGCTACGGCGCCGAGCCGTTCCCGCCGCACAACCTGGTTCTGTCCGTGATCGGCGCCGCGCTTCTGTGGGTCGGCTGGTTCGGCTTCAACGCGGGCTCGGCCGCCGCCGCCGACGGACGCGCGGGCATGGCCATGATCGTGACCCAGATCGCAACCGCCGCCGCCGCCCTGTCGTGGATGTTTGTCGAGTGGACCCTGCGCGGAAAGCCGAGTGTCCTCGGCATCATCTCGGGTGCGGTCGGCGGACTGGTCGCCATCACGCCGGCCTCGGGCTTCGTCGGCCCGATGGGTGCGCTGGCCATCGGCCTCGTCGCGGGCGGCGCCTGCTACTGGGGCGCGTCAGGCCTAAAGCGGATGTGCGGCTATGACGACTCGCTGGACGTCTTCGGCGTCCACGGCGTGGGCGGCATCGTCGGCGCGATCCTGACCGGCGTGTTCGCGGTCGAAGCCATCGGCGGCGCGCCCGGCCTCTTGGAGGGTAATCCTACCCAGGTGCTGACGCAGCTTTACGGCGTCGCGGCGACGATCGTGTGGAGCGCGCTTGCCTCCTTCATCATCCTCAAGCTCATCGATCTCACGATCGGCCTGCGCGTCTCTGAAGAGGTGGAGCGCGACGGGCTGGACTTCGAACTCCACGGCGAAAGCGTGCCATAACAGGGAGCGCCGCGGGGGACGGGGAATGGGGGCCGGGCGGGCCCCCGTTCTTCTTTGGGGAACCGGGTCTTCATTTAAGGAGTTGGCCGTCTATACTCAGCGCGCATTTCAATGCGGAGAGCGTTTGCCATGGGCCAGACCATCACCCTCACTGCCGAAGACGGCTTCGGCTTCGACGCCTATCTGGCCGAGCCGAAGGGCAAGCCCAAGGCAGGTCTCGTCGTCATCCAGGAAATCTTCGGCGTGAACAGCCACATGCGCGGTGTCACCGACGAATTCGCCCGTCATGGCTATCTTTCCGTCTGCCCCGCCTTGTTCGACCGCGCGAAGAAGAAGGTCGATCTGGGTTACACCCAGCAGGATATCGAAGCCGGCCGCGACCTGCGCGCCGCCGTGGGCTGGGACAACCCGATCAAGGACGTGCGCGCGGCCATGAAGCACGTGCAGAGCGCGGGCAAGATCGGCACGGTCGGCTATTGCTGGGGCGGCTCGGTGGCCTGGTTGACCGCCACGCGGCTCGATGGCATCGCGGCCACCGTCTGCTATTACGGCGGCCAAATCGCGGCCTTCAAGGACGAGAAGGCTAAGGTGCCGGTGATGTTCCACTTCGGCGAATACGACAAGGGTATCCCCATGTCGGACGTGGAGGCCGTGAAGAAAGCCCAACCGAACCAGATACTGCACGTCTATCCGTCCGGCCACGGCTTCAACTGCGAACAGCGCGCGGATTTCGACGCAGCCAGCAAGAAGCTGGCGCTCGACCGCAGCCTGGCGTTCTTCGCCAAGAATCTGGCTTAGCGCCGGCGCTTCCGGGTCAGGATCGATTTCAGCGGCGCGCGCGCGGTTTCGATCAACAATTCGGCCAAGCGCGCAGCGGCTTCCTCGACCAGCGCGCGGCCACGGGGGGCGTCGGCACGGCGCGCGTCGCCCACCACGCCGGCGGGGTTGAGATCCTGGGCCTGCCAGGCGAAGCCGGATTTCCCTTGGGGCGAAAGCCGCTTGTAGCGACCCGCCATGCGCTTAGTGGCCGAGGCGAAGTCCCGCGTCTTCCCGGAGCGCACCGACGACGGCTTCAGATGCAGCATGATCGAGGTCTCGACCGCGCCGCCGTGGATGCCGTGCTTGATCTCGTCGGCGGGAAAGCGCGCGCGGGCATCGTAGAGGTCGAAGCTGTTCACCGGCACGACCAGCATCCCGCGATGGCGGCGCAGTTCCTGCGCGGCCAGGTCGATGGCGCCCGGCTGGCCGCCATGGCCGTTGACGATCACCAGACGCTCGATCCCCGCCGCCGCCACGCCCTCGCCGATCTCGACCACCAGGCGGATGAAAGTGTCCGGCTTGAGCGTCAGCGTGCCGGGAAAATCCGCATGCTCGGGCGAGACGCCGATCGGGATCATCGGCAGCACCAGCACCGGCACCGAGGGCGCGAGCTTCAGGAGCGCGCGCTCGACCACTGCGGAAGCAATGTCGGCGTCGACCGAAAGCGGCAGATGCGGCCCGTGCTGCTCGGTGGCGCCGACGGGCAGCACCGCCACCGCGCGGCCGCGCGGCAGGCGCGCCAGCTCCTCCGTGGTCAGGTCATGCCAATGGCGGATCGCGACTCCGCGCCCTCCGCGAGCGGCTCCCGCCCTGGCGCTCCGCCGTCTTTTCACGTCCGGCTCAGATAGTCGTAGGCCGACAGCGCGTGGGTGCGCACGATGTGGAGGAAGGTCTCGATCTCGACCGCCTCGTGGCACGCGCCCATGCCTTCCGGTGACGGGCCGTAGACGTAGGCCGGGATGTTCTTATAGCGCCACAGCCGCGCGTCGGTGCCGCCCAGGCTCACGACCGGCACCGGCTTGTAGCCGCCCAGCGCCGCGTTGGCCTGCAGATGCTCGACCATCTCGTGATAGGGCTCGCACCAGGACGGCGGCATGAAGTTGATCTCCTCCATCTTGGCCTCGGGATACTTGGCCAGGATTTTGTCGATCTCCTTCATGACCATCTCCTTGGTCACGCCCACGGGCAGGCGGATGTCAGCCTCCAGGCGCGCCACGTCGGCGATCATGTTGACCTTGAGGCCCGCCTGCACGACGCCGATATTGACCGTGACCTTGCCCACGCTGCGCGAGGCGCCGTCGCCCATCGCGCGATCGATCGTGTCCTTGGCCTCGGTCAGCGCCTTCTGCACGTTGTCGGGCAGCACGGCCTTGATCTCCTCCAGCTTCTCCAGATCCATCGCCAGGCGTGCGGCGATCTTGGCCGCGTTGGGCGAGGAATGCGGATAGGCGCCGTGGCCGCCCTTGGTCTTGATCACGAAGGCGGTCCAGAACGGACCTTTCTCGCCGAAGCGGATCGAATGCGGGCTCGACGGCTCGCCGTTGAGGCAGCAATCGCCCAAGACCTCCGGCACGTTGTCCATCAAATAGCGCGCGCCCATGGGTCCGAACGTCTCCTCGTCGGAAACGCAGGTGAGCGTCAGCTTGCCCTTCCACTTGTCCTTCATGCGCGCGAGATAGCGGTAGGTCATGATCGAGGCGGTCGTGCCGCACTTCATGTCGCAGGCGCCGCGGCCCCAGACCTTGCCCTCGGCGACCTTGCCGCTCCATGCGCCGTACTTCCAGCGCGGGTCGCTTTCATCCGCCGGGAAGGCGTCGATATGGCCGTTCAGCACCAGGTGCCGCCCGGCGCCCTTGCCCTCGACCGTGCCCACGATGTTGGCCTGCAACGGATCGGGATCGACGATGCGGTAGGGCAGCTTCTCGGCGTCGAGAAACTTGCGGATATGGGCCACGCCCGTGCGCGTGTCGCCGGGCGGGTTGGGCGTCTTACAAGCCACGAATTCGGACAGGAACTGGACCAGCTTGTCCTTGTCCTGCTCGATCCAATCCAGCAACTGCTTCTTCTCGGCGCTCATCGCGGCCATGACGTCCCCTCCCCCAAATAACCGACCGGCGAGCCTAAGGGCTGGCGGCGGGGGTTTCAACGCGGCTGCCCGCCCGCTAGCGTGGGCGCGGAAGCCAAGACGGGAGAGCGAAATGGTGGCCTATGCGATCGCCGAGCAGATCGTCCACGACCAAGCGAAGTTCGACGAATACCGCAAGCAGGTCGCGCCGCTGATCGAACGGTTCGGCGGCAAGTATCTGAACAACGGCGTGACGCGCGTGCTGGACGGCAAGGCGTGGAAACCCGAGCGCGTCATCATCATCGAGTTCCCCGACAAGGCCGCGCTCGACGGCTGGTACAATTCGCCGGAATACCAGCCCATGCGCAAGCTGCGCGACGAATGCGCGACCGTGATGCTGATCGCGCTGGAAGGGCGCTAAGGCGTCCTAGCGCGAGGCGGCTTGCTGCGCGGGGCGCGGGTCGGACGCGCGCGGCACCTCGGCGCCGCCGACCCCCACGCCCAGCGCCACCAGCACGAGCCAGCGCCCCAGGCCCTGCGCCGCCCATTCGGGCCGCACGAAGACGCGCGCGAGGCGGCCCGAGACGGCGTCGAGCAGCCCCAGCACTTCGCCCGCGCGCACGGCCACGAACAGCCGGCCGGAAGCGACCGCGCTGCGGAATTCGGCGGCCGAGCCCACGGGCGGGGTCGACGGGTCGTCCTCGGAGATATGGCAGGCCGCCAGCACCGCGCGCTCGTCGTCGCTGGTGCCGCGCCGGATGGTGATGCGGTCGAAGGGGCGTCGCATGAAAAGCCTCGGGGGGACAGGCTTGGAAACGGGCCGGACTTTACGCTGCCGGAACGGTGCGAGTCAGCCCCGCGATGGTGACAAAAAGATGGCGCGGTGAGAGGCCCCACCTCACCGGGAGGAGGAATAAGTTCGGCAAGCGTCCCTTGTGCCCCCTCTCCGCCCTTCAGGGGGGAGAGGGCCGGGGTGAGGTGGATTGCGCTAAAATGCCCCCCCCATGCCGACCGGCGCACGCATCCGTACCGCCCGCAAGCTCCGCCGCGACGCAACCAACGCAGAGCAGGTGCTATGGCGCGCGTTGCGCGCCAGCGGGTGGCCCTGGAAATTCCGGCGTCAGCACCCCATCGGAGAATCCGTCGCTGATTTCGCCTGCGTATCCGGCAAGCTAGTCATCGAACTGGACGGCGGGCAGCACGCCGAAATGGCCGAAGCCGATGCGCGACGCAGCGACATGCTCGCACATCACGGCTATCGCGTGATCCGGTTCTGGAACCACGACGTGCTCGGCAATCTCGACGGCGTGATGGAAACGATTCGGCGGGAGCTGGAAAACCCACCTCACCCCGACCCTCTCCCCCCTGAAGGGCGGAGAGGGAGAAGCAGGTAGGCAAAATCTCTTGTACCCCCTCTCCGCCGCGTGCGGGGGAGAGGGGCGGGGTGAGGTGGCTTGAGACGAGTCCGCGCCGGAAAGCGCGCTTCAATCACACCCAGCCGGTGTAGACGCCCATGCCGCGCTTCTTGATCTGGCCGCCGATGATGACGCGCTGGATCTCGGAGGTGCCTTCCCAGATGCGCTCGACGCGCATCTCGCGCCACAGGCGCTCGACCGGGTTCTCGCGCATATAGCCGCGCCCGCCCAGGACCTGCAGCGCCTTGTCGGTCACGCGCCCGACCATCTCGGAGGCTTGGAGCTTCACGGCGCTGGCGCGCGCATGCACCAGCTTCGGATCGATCCCCTGCGAGACCTCCCAGCCCACGCGGTAGAGCATGGCCTTGGTCGCCATGATCTCGACCGCCATGTCGGCCAGCATGGATTCGACGGCCTGGAAGTCGCGGATCTGTTTGCCGAACTGCACGCGCTCGGAGGCATAGGCATTGGCCGCCTCGGCCGCGCGGATGGCGGCACCGAGGCAGCGCGCGGCGATCTCGAGCCGCGTCTCGATGAACCATTCCTTGGTCAGGTCCAGGCCGTGGCCCGGCTCGCCCAGCATCTGGGCCGGCGTGCACTCCACGTTCTTGAAGACGATCTCGGCGTGGGTGAAATAGGCGTTGTGGGTGAATTTCGGCACCCGCTTCACCTCGACGCCCTTCTGGTCGGCCTCGACCAGGAAGATCGTGGGCTTCTTCGGATCGCCGTCCATGTGGACATGGACGAGGAAGAAATCGGCCAGGTTGGCGCCGGTGACGAACCATTTCTCACCGTTGATGACGTAATTGCCGCCGCGCTTCACGGCGTTCGCCGCCACGGCGCTCGCGTCCGAGCCCGCGCCGGGTTCCGTGATCGCATAGGCCGAGCGCCGGTCGCCCGCGCAGCTCGGGCGCAGATAGGTGTCGATCTGCTGCTTGGTGCCCGCACGCAGCGGCACCGCCGGGCGCCACACCGAAGACCACAGGCAGCCGGTCGCCTTCGCCAGCTCCTCGTGGCAGACAATCTGCTGCAGCACGTTGAAGCCCTGACCGCCCACGTCCTTCTCGTGGTTATAGCCGCCGAGCTTCGAATCCTGGACCTGCCGGATCAGCGCCTTGCGCGCCTGGGTCGAAAGCCCGTCGTTTTCCTCGCACTCCTGCTCCAAGGGGAACAGCACCGTCTCGGCGAATTTTTTCGCCCGCGCGGCGATCGCCTTGTCGTCCTTGGTGAGCGTGAGGTCCATGGAAGTCTCCCGGTCAGGCTGGAATTTCGGGGCGAAGATTAGGGGGTCGGATAGAAAAAGTCCTCACCCTGAGCGCGTCGAAGGGTGAGCTTCCATTCACTCTGCAGACCCCATGCTTCGACAAGCTCAGCATGAGGAGCTTTTTTGAGGCCCCCTCTCCCGCTCGCATAGGCTCGCACCCTCTCCCGCGTGGGGGAGAGGGTCAGCGAAGCCATCTTTCTTTACTTTCCCTTTCTCCCGCGTTGGGGAGGGGTAAAAAGGGGCGAACTCTTTTTTTACTTTCCCCCTCCCCTAGCGGGAGGGGTCAGGGGCGGGGGAGCCGCGCACGCGGCCTAGGACAGTCGCGCCGGATGGCGCGCTTCATTTTCAGTCCGCCGCCGCCGCAGCCTGGGTTTTGGCCACGACCAGCGCGTCCAAGGCCACGGCGCCCGAGGGGCCGCAGCGCAAGGGGTTCACGTCGATCTCGCCGATCAGGTCGCCCAAGTCGGCGGCCAGGACCGACAGGCGCGCGACGGCGCGGGCGAGCGATGCCATGTCCGAGGGCGCCGCGCCGCGCTTGCCATCCAACAACGGCCGCAGGCGCAAGCGGTCCACCATGCGGCGCGCGCCGGCTTCGTCCACCGGCGGCAGGGCCACGGAGCGGTCGGCCATCACCTCGATCAACGTGCCGCCCGCGCCCACCAGGACCAAGGGGCCCCACTGGGCGTCGGTGATCATGCCGAGCGCCAACTCGACGCCCGGCCCCGCCATGGGCGCCACCAGGACGCGCGGGCCCAGGCGCTTCGCCATGTCGGCATAGGCGTCCTTGAAGGCGGCTTCATCGGCGATGCCGAGCTTCACGCCGCCCTTGTCGGTCTTGTGCAGGATGCCCGGCGTCGCGGTTTTGAGCACGACGGGGAAGCCGAACTTCCTCGCCGCCGCCAGCGCCGCCCCCTCGCCCTCCACCACCGCATGGGGCTGCACCGGCACGCCGTAGTCGGACAGAAGCGCCAGGCTCTCCGTCTCGTCGAGCGCGCCGCCCTGGCTCAGGCGCGCGCGCCATTTCGCGCGCAGCTTGTCGTCCACCTTGGCGGGCGCAACATCGGCGGGACGCGCGAGGAAATCCCGGTACGCCATGGCGGCCTTGACCGCAACCAGGGCGTTGCGCGTGCCGTCCAGCACGGGGATGCCCAGCTCCTTGGCGCGCAGCGCGATATCGCGGTGAAGCAGGCCCGAGAAATTGGTCGCCATGACGATGGGCTTGGCGGGAACGTCGGCGGCCACGGAGGCCGCGATATGGATCTGCGCCTCGGACAGGAACTCGCCCGTGCGCATGTCGCGCAGGAGGATCGTGATGCCCGTGTCCGGATCCCGCTGCAATGCCACCAGGCAATCGCGGTAGATGTTCTCCCAATCGACCATGGTGCCCCAGGCGTCGACCGGGTTCACCGCATCGAGGCCCGGCACCAGCCGCTCGCGCAGGCGCGCGACGGTCGTGTCGTTGATCTTGGCGAAGGGCACGCCGAGATCGGCGGCGAGATCGATCAGCATGCCGCGCTCGCCGCCCGAATCGCCCAAGACCGCCAAGGCGCCGGGGCCGACCGCGCGGTCGTGGGACAGAAGCGTGAGCACCGCCGCCATCTCGTACAGATCGTTCACGCGCACGACGCCGTAGCGGTCGAACAGCGCCTCGTAGGCCGCGTCGTTGCCCGCGATGGCGCCGGAATGGCTGACCGCCAGCTTGGCCGCGACCTCGGTGCGCCCGATCTTGATCGCCACCACCGGCACGCCCTTGCGCGTGGCCTTCTCCAGCGCGGCGATGAAGCCCGCGGGGTCGCGCACCGTCTCCATGAACAGGGCCAGGACGCGCGTGGAAGGCTGCTCCAGCGCGTAGTCCATGTAGTCGGCCATGGTGGTGGCCAGCTCCTGGCCGCTGGAGACGATGGTCGAGAAGCCCAGGCGCGGGTCGCTGGTGGTCAACGCGCCGAACGCCGTGCCCGAATGGGTGATGAAAAAGATGCCGCCCGAGGCCACCGGCGCCGGCGGCGGATAGCCGCAGACAAAAGTCCGCTCGGCGGGGCCGTAATAGCCCATGCCATTGGCGCCGCAGAGCGGCAGCCCGGCCTCGCGCGCCATGCGCTGCAGCCGCTTCACGAGCGGTGGGCTGGTGTCGTTCTCCAGATGCGGGTTGTCGAAGATGGCGGCCGCGCGCGCCTTGCACGCGATGGCCTCGGCGAGCGCCGCTTCCAGCCCCTTGCTGCCCACGCACAGGACGGCCAGGTCGACCGGCTCCGGCAGGGCAGAGAGCGAGGGGAAACACGGATAGCCCTCGATCTCCGGATACTTCGGATTGACCGCATAGACCTTGCCCGCATAGCCGCCCAGACGGATGGCCTTGAGCACGCCATTGCCCGGCGTCTTCTCCCGGGGAGAAGCGCCGACGAAGGCGATGGAACGGGGTTTCAGGAGGGGGTCGAGGCGGTGGGACATGGGGACAAAAATGCAAAGCAACGAGTTTGGACTATTAACCCGAAAAAGCTGCGGGAGTAAATTGCTGCCTACTCAAAAGCTCAGCTCTTAACTGAACGCTTGCCACCTTTCGCTTTCTTAGACTTTCGCTTGCGACGAAGGTCTGGCCATATTTCAAAGCGAAGGTTGCGAACCTCCGCTTTAACGGCCTCTAAATCCTGCAAAAGCACATCTAAATCGGCCTCCACTATAACCTTCTTGTTCTTTGTCAGCCCCTGCCCGTCTCGCTGTTGATTCGTACGCGTTCTAGTAAAACTTAAGCTAACGGTCTCGCCTTCTCGGCTCATGCCCCAAGCAGAATGAAAGAGTTCATTCCGACGCTTCTCAACGCTTTCGACTTTATTGACAAGTGCAAAATAGCGGCCCTTTAAGACGTCATCTGCAATTTCTTTTTTCAGCAACGCTGTCGTAAGTTCGAGCAGCTGATTAAATTGCATTCTCGAAGTGACGATCATCCCTTTATCGAAATTTACTAAAAACCCTTTCACATAAAGTTTAAACAGATACTCAATTTGCCCGAATAAAATTGCGATTGCGCCCAAGCGCTGAGTTACAGCTGTCGGCCATTGACTATGTAAGTCAACCATATGAGCCCCTCCGCCAAACTTCAGTCGTAGAGCATTCCCTCGTCCTTAAACGTAAGAACAGTAAGAACTTGGCCATCAAAGGTACGAAAAGTCTGTTCGTACAATTCTAAATCTTCCGCCCCATCACGGTCGAACCACGCGTCCGCACCTATCAATGCTCGATGACTGGCCTCTATCTCACCGCGCATTACATTAGCGGCATACGAATCTTCATCTAATTTTTCTCTTGGAAACCACTTGTTAGGGATGTTCGCGGGACGACTGAACCATCTTCTTCCTCTCGCGTCATGGCAAACCAACATAACTGGCTCAAGTCCAATTTCGACAAGCCGCAGGGCAGCCGCGGTGAGGCTTACCGAAAACTCATCGGCAAGCGCCCTGATGCTTTTGTACGTAACAGCACCAAGATTCCTTGCGGTAGGCACGAAAAGGTAGCGGGGCAACAGGAGGTCGGCCGCATAACTATCCGCCACTCGCTCAGGATCAGACGGCAAACGTTGAGGATTTCCAATGTCCTCAGATTTACACACAAACGACCGACCACGATGGTAATACCAGTGCCCCAATTCGTGGGCTGCCGAGAATCTCCGTCTTGTCGGCAATGTGTTGTTACTCACCGTGATTATTGCTTTATCTCCTCGACCGATAATTCGCGCCTCACATCCACGAAGAAAGGCACGCTTTATGATCGCCCCTTCAGAATAAGCAATCGCTTCGACATCGATTTCGCTTGGCGCAGAAATTCCCAGTGTGCGCAAAAGTTCTTCGGCAGGACGAGCATTGTCACTCAACGCACGTTGCCTTCGTTATCTATAGCGCCAAGGTCAAATAAATCTTCCAGTAATCCATCTATATCGCCTTCTGTATTCGTCTCATTCCTAGCGGCCATCGTAATTCCGGCATCATTGCCGCTGGACTGAGCAAACCTACGGAGCAGCTCCAACTTCTGCTCAAGGGGCAACCTTTTTAGATTTTCGGCACTCTTCACCCGATATGCCGCGAGATCTTGTTTTGCCAAATCTAACCGTGACTTCCCGCCAACTTTTAAAGCCTCTTCTACTACCGCGCGAGTTTGCTTTACAGCGATATCAATCGCACCAAACACTTCTGAAGCTTCTTCGAGAACGGCTTTATCGGAAAGCCGGTCGATATCGCTAGAGAGCGAATCAATTAATCGATCGAGTTTTTGACGGTCATCTCGACGCTTGTTCATGACCATCTCATCTTTGCGATAGCACGCCGGACACGCTTTCTCGCGGCGAGATACTGGGCCTCGCTCATCCCCTCCATCTCCCGAACATCCTCTAGAGACCAGCCTTCACTGTCGCCCATAACGATAGCTAAGGCTTGCGCGTCGTCATGAAATATCTCCTGAATTCGATTCAGGAGCTTCTCAAGATCGATGCGTGCGATAGCCGCATCTTCAGGCGATGAGGAATTGTCGGGATAGCGCCCGACTAAGTCATCATCACCGTCCGCGTTAGCGGAAGGTTGCTCTCGATTATACTTCTCGCGTTCGCCGTCAGCGATGCTACGCATCGCATTATCTAAGAAGGTCACAATAGACACCCGTACGGGGCATTTCCGAAGACCCTCCACGGTCCGCCGAATGGCCTCGCTCAGTAGATCGTCACCTTCGAATCCAGAGCCGAGCGCGCGGAACGTCGCTTTTTTTCGTAGACGCATGAAGTCCGCGTCGCTAAGCGCGCGAAGCGCATCCGCGAATTCAACCGCTCCCAAATGCGTCCTCGGCAAGGTGCCAGTCACCCGGGCAGGCTCTCCTTACCAATGGAGGCGCTCAGCTTCGGCCCACCGGACAAAAAAATTTCGAGGGCCCAGTGTCCGGCTGTTCGTTCTCAAGCGCCTATACCTCAGGGAGACAAATAGTGCCGGTAATCAATCTGCAAATGAAGGCGAGTGTGAAGGAATAATATCCTCGACCTAATCTCACTTTGACTTACCGGCGCTCAAATATTGGAGATGAAGATGAGTAAAAAAAACCAACACGTAGTACCGCACGTAGAAGGATGGGCAGTTAAGTCGGAGGGCAGTCAGAGAGCCTCGTCCCTTCACCGAACACAGCAGCAAGCAATCGAGCAGGCTCGCGAAGTAGCACAGAACCAAAAGTCCGAGCTCTTCGTGCACGGCAAAGATGGGCGCATCCGAGAGCGAGATTCTTTCGGAAACGACCCTTTCCCGCCCAAAGGTTAAGCAATCAGGAGTGACCAAATGGCTGATGTAACTTTTCCCTGCTACAAGCAGTTCAAAGATACCAAGGGTCAGTGGTATTGGATTTACTATGCGAAGAACGGCGAGGCCATTGCGCGGAGTAGCGAGAGCTACGTCAACCGTAGCGATTGCACGCATAGCATCAATCTGGTCAAAAACTCGAAGGACGATCCTATCTTCTACTACGAATGACGAAACGTATCCTCTGGCTGAGGCTAGGGGATACGCAACATCTGTCGTTCGATCACTTTCCAAGAGGGCAAATACTATGCCCACCTCCTACCCTCGCGACATGACCGGCTACGGGCGCAACACCCCCGATCCGCGTTGGCGAGGCCGGGCGCGCGCGGCGGTGCAGTTCTTCGTCAATTACGAGGAAGGCGCCAAAAGTAGCGTGCTACACGGCGACGCGGCGGTCGCGCTGCATCTCCATCACAGCTAACATCACGCCGACCGCGCCAATCCGGGGGACCGCTAGCGATGACCACCATTCCCGAAGACGTCTTCACCGAGCCCGAGGATGTTTCGCCCGACACGCTGGCCAATCTGGGCCCGCTGCGCCGGCTGGCCGGCGTGTGGCAATCGGACAAGGGCGTGGATGTGAGCCCCAAGGCCCCGGGGCCGGAGCGGCGCACGTACCGCGAGGTGATCCGCATGGAGCCGTGCGACCCGCAGGCCAACGGGCCGCAGCTTCTTTACGGCCTGCGCTATCACATCCACATCAACACGGACGAAGAGGCCATCACCTTCCACGACCAGGTGGGCTATTGGCTGTACGAACCGGCCACGGGCCTGATCATGCAGTCGATCGCCATCCCGCGCGGCCAGGTGGTGCTGGCGGGCGGCATGGCCAAGCCCGACGACAAACGCATCACGGTGGAAGCGCGGCGCGGCGACACGCGCTTCGGCATCTGCTCGACCACCTTCCTGGAAGAGGCGTTCCGCACCGACTATTACCGGATCGACATCGACTTCCACGACGACGGCAGCTGGACCTACCTGACGCGCGTCGATCTGGCCGTGCGCGGCAAGGAGCCGGCCTTCAACCACCACGACACGAACCGGATGCGCCGCATCAAGGCGCCCGGGCCGAACCCGCTGTTCGAGGTGGAAGGCAGCTTGCGGGTCGGTGATTTGAAGAAGTGAACGTGAAACCTAAAATTGAGACCAACCAGAACCATCGCGCGACAAGTTGTGAATGAAAATCAGCGATGCTGACGCCTGACACTCGCGAGAGAGGCTCATGCCAGTACGGAATCATTCAAAGATCGAGTTAGAAAATTTCTTTCAGGCACTAGCGCCCGTAGAGGCCGCATATCGACATGCATGTTTTAGCTACTTGGCAGTTCAAACTAATGAGCGATTTGTTCTCGTACAGGCCCGCCTCTTCCTCGCCTCTCAACCCCACCAAATTCCCGCGACGCACTTCCAATCTCCCAACGTTCGGGCGGGCAACTACAAAATATCGGAGCTGGGAATAACCAGCGAAGAATTAGTAAATAAAATACTAACCGGAGACCTGACTTTACCTAGTGGGAAAATCGAATTCCCTCCGAAACCTCAGGATGGGTATTCGATTTTTTACGAACCCTTTCATCCGGAGGGCTTAAAAAATCAGAATCGACTTAACGCATTAACGATCACAGGGTTAGATCAGACATCATTGATTCGTCGGCCACACATAGATTGGGAATTGAAAGCCGCGACAACTCCGTATGACACAATCGAAGACTTAATAAATGAATATCAGCTTGGTTTGCCACGCAATAATGCTATCACGTTTGAAATTGTCGGCTTCACCGTTGCGGCGATAAATATCGATTCGTCGGTCGAAGACACCAAAGCAAAAATTATCATGCGGCTCGCAAGAGGGCTGGAGAAAAATTACTCATCGATTGGATATAGAATATTTAGCCAAGGGCGAGTTGTAGCCCGAGCAACGATAGACGGAGAAAATTTGGAATGGACCGACGCAGAACACTATTACTCTGGGCAAACAGAAGTCGAGGTTCCAAGGGGCGCCCTATTACAATGCTACGCGCGATATAAGGGGATTGCGGAGAACTACTGGTGGATGTTTGAGCGGGGTCTAACCCAAAATCCCTATCGCAATGCTTATGAAAAATTCGACAGCGATCTCGAAACACTTAAAGACATAATTGCGAAAGCGCAGGGTCGCGGCCAAGATGCGCGCGATTTAGAATCAGCAGTAGCATGGCTACTGTGGATGCTTGGCTTTAGTGTTTCGCACTTAGGAAGCACGAGAAGAACTCAAGAAGCAGTTGATATTTTAGCAACTACGCCAAGTGGACATTTCGCTGTTGTCGAATGCACAACCGGTCATTTAAAGGCAGAAAATAAACTGTCTCTTCTCTACGACAGAGCCCAATCCGTTAAACGCAGTCTTGAAGCGTCGAACAATAACCACATACGCGTTTTGCCTGTCATCATCACTTCGAAAGCGAGAAGTGAAATACTTGTTGATTTAGAACAGGCGGAGAAAATTGGCATTCTGGTATTAACCCGCGAGGATTTAGAGGAATCGATTAAAAAAACGATTCTACCTCCGCACGCAGATCGACTTTATGAACAAGCCGAACAACACATTCTGTCGGCCGCAACAAAGTACGCACCTCAAGGAAGCGGCCTTACCTAACAAGGACATCCTGGCGCTATATATCCGCGCGGCTCTACGCCGCGGAAGCTGGACCTACCTCACGCGCGTCGACCTTGCCGTGCGCGGCAAGGAGCCGGCCTTCAACCACCACGACACGAACCGGATGCGCCGCATCAAGGCGCCGGAGCCGAACCCGCTGTTCGAGGCAGAGGGCAGCCTGCGGGTCGGCGACCTGAAAACGTGAGGCTTTTCCCTCTCTGTCACCCCGGCCTCCGAGCCGGGGTCCAGTGAAGGCCGCGAGGCCGACATAAGAAGCGTCAGCGCGCTCCGCGCGACTAGGCCCCGGCTCGGAGGCCGGGGTGACGGGCTTTAGGGCGGCGGCGGACTATCGCTTGCCCGCAAGCTCACCGTAGGTCGCGGGCAGCGTGAAGCCGTTTGTCAGCGGATCGGTCTCGTCGATCACATAGGTCGAGCGGCCGAGGAACGAGGCCGAGCCCGCGACGCGGATGATGACGGCGTCCTTCACCGCGCCTGATGCCGGGCCCATCACCGTGGCCTCGAAGGGCACCGGCGTCGGGCCGTAGAATTTCCGGCCCACGCCCTTCCCGATCGTGCCGCGCGCGAAATCGCGCGCCATGCGCGCGGTCACGCCGCCGCCGGTCGGGCTGCGGTCGATCTGATTGCCCGCGAAGACGCAGAGATGATAGGTCGCGCGGTCAGTCGGCGCGTCGTCGATCAGGATGGTGCCGAACAGATAGCCGAACTCCGCCGCATCCGGATGCACGATCTTCACCTGCGCCCGCGCGGCGTCGTTGATGGCGCGCGCCGCGGCCACCATGTCGTCGACGGATGCCTTGAAGAAATCGAAGCCGACCGACGAGGCCGGCAGGATGGCGTAGAAGGCGCCGCCATAGGCGATGTCCAGCGTGACGCGGCCGAGCCCCGGCACCTCGACGGGCGCGTCGCGATGGCTGAGGAAGGACGGCACGCCGTCGAAATAGGTCGAGGTGACCTTGCCGTCCTTGACCGCGCAGGTCACCTGGACGACGCCGCAGGGCAGCTCCAGCCCGAAGCGCGTTTCCGGCTCGGTCCGCTTCACGTGGCCGCTTTCCACCGCCCAGCGGCTGAAGGCGATCAGCCCGTGGCCCGACATGGTCGAATAGCCGCTGTGGTGGATGAACAGCGCGCCGATGGCCGCACCCGGCGCCGACGGCTTGACCGGGATCATGCCGAACATGTCGGCGTGGCCGCGCGGCTCCTGCATCATCACGCGGCGGAGCGCGTCGTGGTTGCGCAGCGCGGCATCCTTTTTCTCCAGGATGGTCGCGCCGGGCAGGTCGGGATAGCCGCCGGTCACGATGCGGACCGGTTCGCCCGAGGTGTGCAGATCGACGATTTCGAGTTCCATGATTCCTGTCTCAGCGGAAGCGGAAGCGCACTATACGCACAAAGCCGGACGCTGGCGCAGCCGGGTCCGCGCGGACGCGCGCGGGACGGTGCCGCTCACACGTCGTTGACCGCGGAGGTCTCGACCCAGCCGCCATCCACCCCGCCCGGCAGCATCTGCCCCACATCCTCGCCGACCTCTTTCTCGATGAGGGCGTTGAGCTTGGCATTCATGGCCTCGAGCAGCGCGCGCTGCTTCGGGTCCTTGGCCAGGTTGCGCCGTTCCAGAGGATCGGTCTGGAGGTCGAACAGCTCGACGTCGTTGCGCTCGAACAGCGCCTCGATGGTCTTCGGCGTATTGTGCTGCTTGGGCGAGAAATAGCGCGTGAACTGGTAGCGCCCGTCGAACACGCCGCGGAGCGCGCCGCGCTTGGCGAGATCGGGGCGCAGGGCGCCGGACGACGCGGCTTCCTTCAGCTTCGCCTTGCCGTCGGGCTGCTGCAGGATGGCCACGACCTTCTGCAGGAAGTCGCCGTCGATATAGGCGAACATGTTGTAGCAGTAGAGCGCGCCGTCGCGCACCGCGGCGGGGCCGGCCTTGTCCGGCGCGGCCAGGAGCGCCGAGAAATCCTTGCCGGGCAGATCCTTGGTGATCGCGGCCCGCTTGTCGGCCGGAGCGCCCGCGAGGCTCACCAGCGTGGGCGCGATGTCGAGATGGGTGGTGACCGCCTTGCACCGCTTGCCCCCGGCATGGGCCGGATGGACGACGATCAAGGGCACGTTGTTCTGCTCGCGGTAGGAGGTGGCGCCCTTGGAATGCAGCCGATGCGCACCGTCCAGATCGCCGTGGTCGGCGGTGAGCACGATAATCGTGTTGGAGGAAAGCCCGAGCGCATCCAGCTCGTCGAGCAAGGGCGTGATGTGGCTGTCCGCGTCGCGCAGACAGTTGAGGTAATAGTTGTGCCGTTTGCGCCAGCGCCAATCCTCGTTGGCGATGCGGCCGACCAGCGCGTCGTGCGAGCGCAGATAATCGAGATGGGCGGGCGGACGGCCGGGCTCGTCCAGCGGTTCCGGATAGGTCGCGGGCAGGTCGAACGCCCATTCCTTGGCATAGAGCGGCGCGGCCGGCGCGGGCTTGATGTGGCCCAGGATGTCGCGCGACTGCACGGGCTGGCCGGGGCGGTCGGTGTCGAAGAACATGACGTCGTGCGGATTGACCAGGTTGATCGCCAGGAACCACGGCTTGCCCTGGGCCGCCAGGTCCGTGCCGCGGCCGCGCAGCCAGCTGACGCCCATGGAAGTCGTGATGCCGTCGAACAGGTAGCCGCCGTGGTCGTGGCCGATGATGTCGCCGATGCCGTAATAGTCGGAGAAGCCGTAGGCCTCCATCTCCTGCGTGAAGATCTTGGTCGGCGAGCCCAGCGTGTTGACGGTCTCGAACTCCTTGGTCAGGTGCCACTTGCCCTTGTAGGCCGTGTAGTAGCCGGCCTGGCGCAGCATGTCGCCCACGGTGGGCAGCTCCGTCGACATGCTCTGGATCCACGGGAAGTTCGTGTTGTCGAACATCCGCGTCTGTTGGATGTGCCGGCCGGTGTAGAGCACCGAGCGCGAGGGCGTGCAGACGCAGGAATTGATCCGGTGGTTCTCGAACACGGTGCCCTGCTTCGCCAGGCGCTCGTGCGCGGGCAGGCGGTAGCCCGCGGGCAATTCGCCGGGACGGAAGAAACGCTCTTGGTCGGTCAGGATGAAGAGGATGTTGTAGGGCCCGCCCGCAGGCTTGGCCGCCGCATTGCCGCCCGCGGCTTGCGCCCCGGCGCCCAGCGGCGGCACACCGAAGGCCGCCGCCATGGCGCCCGCGCCGAGCGTCTTCAAGGCAGCCCTACGCCCCCGGTCCACGCCGGGCCGCTTGCTCTCGTCCATCGTCCGTCTCCGTCCCTGGAAACCCGTCCCGGCGGGATGCCGGCCGGGCAGAAGGCGGAGGACCCGCCTTCGGTCGTCGCCCCCATCGCGATGCAAAAGCCGCGCCGGGCGGCACTGCCATGCGATTAAGCAGGGTGCGAGGCGCGCGCATCAACCCCTATAGTTCTCCCCGCACCCAGGGGAGAGGAACGATGTCTAAAACCACGCCTAAAACTGTTAGCGACTCCGACCTGCCCGCATTGCGCACCGCGTGCGAGGCAGCCTGGCTTGTCTGGCTGCGCCAGACGGGCGGCCTGCAGCTGATGATCATGCGCGAGAAGGGCGTGGACGCGCTGGAGCGCTTCAAGATCGTCATCCTGGGCCTGCACCAGGAGGGGCATTACCTGGAGGGGCTGAAGAAGCTCGGCATCGGCGGCGATCCGCCGGCCGTGGCGGCGGCCAAGTACCACTATCTGTCCAACAGCATCGGCGGCCTCGGCCTCGAATACGCCGAGGAGAGCCCGAAGAAGGCGTGGATCCGCTATACCGCGCCGGCCGTGTTCTACGATGGCCTCGGTTTCCTCAACGTGCCGAGCCGCGTGCAGCGCGCGGTGTTCCAGGCCTGGCACGCGAAGAACGCGGAGAAGATGAACTGCCCGCGCCTGGGCTATGTCTGCACCAAGTTCTATCAGGACGGGCATCCCTATGATGAAGGCTACTTCATCGAGTACGACCACGACATTCCGCCCGAATGGGCCGTGCGCTACATCCCCGCCGACAAGACGCCCGAGTTCATCCCCGAGAAGGCGCCGAAGCTCGACCCCAAGGTGTGGCCGGAGGCGCGCCTGTTGAAAGCCAAGCGCAAATACGCGGGCGGCTATGTCAACACCACCACCATGGCGATGATCCGCGCCTTTGGCTTGAAGCCCGCCTGCTACATGGTGGACCAGGCGCTGGGCATGGTAGCGCTGCAATATTGCGACACGCTGAAAGGCATTTACGGCGTGAAGGGCAAGTCGCTCGACGACGTGACGAAGTTCCTCACCACCATGCTGGAACACCGCGAGGAGGATTTCGCGGTCGAAGGCAGCGGCAAGAAGCGCACCTTCACGCTGCGCGGCTTCAAACCCTTCGACACCGGCGAGGCCAACGAGGAGATTCGCGCGGCCCACTTCGCCTTCCCCGCCATGTGCGTGCGCCTGATGAACGGCCATATCCGCGCCACGCGCCGCACCGAATGGGAAAAAGGCGCCCCCGCCAACGAGGTGTGGGAGCTGGAGGACACAGGGAAGTGGCTGTATTGATGCGGCCCGCTTGATCGCCTCCGGCGTTCAAGCCCTTCGACGGGCTTAGGGTGAGGAGCCTGATTTGGAGAGACTCCTCATGCTGAGCCTGTCGAAGCATGAGCATCATTATTGATCCCCCCCTTGATCCGCTTCGCGGCTCACCCCTCCCTCGTCGGGGAGGGGTGAGGGGGAGCCGCGACGGCGGCTAAGAGTCCGCGTGGAACGCGCGCTTCAACCCTCGAACCTGTCCACGCTCTGGACCACCGCCCGGAAACGGAAGACAGTTCGCCAATCCGCGAAGAGAGAGGCGATGATGGCCGGCACGGTCTGGATCCGGAATGCGACGATCGTGACGCTCGATGCCGCGCGCCGGGTGATCGATCCGGGCGACGTGGTGATCGCGGACGGGCGCATCGTTTCGGTGGGGCCGAGCGGCCAGGTGCGGCCCACCGATCCCGCTTCGGCCGAGGTGATCGAGGCCAAGGGCCGCATTGTCCTGCCCGGCATGGTCAACGCCCATATCCATTCCTACGCCGGGCTGCTGAAAGGCACGGTCGACCGCACCTGCCTCGACGTCTTCATGCTCTATGTCATCGCCGCCGCCTCCGAGCGAAGGCCGCGCGATGCCTATCTCTCGGCCATGATCGGCTGCATCGAGATGCTGCGCACCGGCACGACCGGCGTGCTCGACCATGCCTCGAACCGGCCCGCGCACAAGCCCGAGCTGCTCGACGCCCAGTTCCAGGCCTATGAAGATTCGGGCATGCGCGCGGCGCTGGCGCCCATGTTCAGCGACCTGCCCTATCTCGAGACCGTGCCGCTCCAAGACGGCGAGATGCCGGAGGAACTGGCGAAGGGCCTGCGCGGCGCGCGGGCGGACCGCGCCCATTATTTCGCCTGCATGCGCCACCTGCTGGACACTTGGCACGGGCGCCATGGCCGCCTGGGCGTGCTGCTGGGGGTGGACGGGGTGCAGCGCTGCTCCGACGAGCTGCTGCGCGAGACCTCGGCCTTCGCAGGCAAGCACGGTCTGGGACTGCACAGCCATATGCTCGAAACCAAGACCCAGATGGTCATGGCCGGTAATCGCCACCGGAACGGGTTCACCGGCTACCTGGCCGAGCTGGACCTGTTGGGAGACAAGAGCTCCCTCGCCCACTTCATCTGGGCCAGCGATCGCGACATCGAAATCGTGCGCGGCGCGGGCGCGACCGTGGTTCACGCCCCGGCCAGCAACCTGTTCACGGGCGCCGGGATCGCGCCGGTCCAGAAGCTGCGCCGCGCGGGCATTCCCGTGGCGCTGGCCTCCGACGGCGTCAACACCTGCAACATGCTGATGCTGGAGAAGGCGCGCCTGGCCGCCATGCTGGCCCGCGCGACCGAGCCCGACTACGAGAAATGGTTCGACGCGGGCGACGCGCTGGAGATGGCGACGGTGAACGGCGCGCGCGCCATCGGCTATGGCGGTGCGCTCGGCCGCATCGAAGCAGGGCAGATCGCCGACCTCGTGCTCTACGGCACGCGCGGCATCCAGTTCACCCCGCTCATCGACCCGATGCGCCAGCTCTGCTTCTACGAGACCGGCAGCGCCGTCGAGACGGTTCTGGTCGGCGGCGAAATCATGGTGCGCGACGGGCGCCTGACCCGCATCGACGAGGCCGCGCTGCTGGACGAGGTGAAGGAGGCCGCGCAGCGCCTCTTGCGGGACAACAAGGGCGGCATCGACCTGGCGACGCGGCGCATTCCGCATATCCACGCCATGGTTCAGCGCGTGATGGCCGAACCCTGCGGCGTCCACCGCTTCGCCAGCGAAATCTGAAGGCCGGGCGCGAGCCCTAGTCTTTCCCTTCCAGCTTCACGATCTCGATCGGCGGGTTGCCTTCGGTCGCGCGGTCGATTTTCCGGCCGGCGGGGCTTGAATTATCCATAAGCATTTCCTTATTAAGAATATACTTATGAAAGGAGAGCGGCGGTGCCGGCCATGACGATCAAAGCCTCGCAAGAGATTGGCGTGCTGAAGGCAAAGGCCGGCCAGGCCGTGCGGCTGCTCCGCCTGCTGGCCAACGAGAACCGGCTCCTCCTGCTCTGCCACCTGGGGGGCGAGGGCGAGATGACGGTGAAGCAACTGGCCGAGGCCGTCGGCCTCTCCCAACCCGCGGTGTCCCAGCACTTGGCCATGTTCCGCGCGGAAGGGCTGGTTGCCACCCGCAAGGAGTCCCAGGCGGTGTTCTACCGCCTCACCGATACGAAAGCCGCGCGCGTGCTGATGCTGCTGCGGGAGCTTTATTGCCAACCCGCCGCCGAACGCAAAACGAGGAAGAAGTCATGAACGCACTCAAGCCCATCACGCCCGAAGCCGCGGCCCGTTTGCTCCGCGAGGGTAATGCGACGCTCGTGGACGTGCGCGAGCCGGACGAGCACGCCCGCGAGCGTATCCCCGGCGCGCGCAACCTGCCGCTGTCCCAGCTGGAGCAAGGCGATGCGGCCATTCCAGCCGGCAAGGCGGTACTGTTTCACTGCCGTTCCGGTGCCCGCACGCATGCAAATGCCCTGCGCCTCGCCGCGAAGGCGGGCCCGTGCGAAGCCTACTTGCTCGAGGGCGGGCTGGATGCTTGGAAGCGTGCCGGCCTGCCGGTGGCCGCGGATCGCCGCCAGCCTCTCGAATTGATGCGTCAGGTGCAGATCGCCGCCGGGTCGATGGTCCTGCTCGGCGTGCTGCTCGGCGCGTTCGTGACGCCCAGCTTCTACGCATTGGCGGGGTTCGTCGGCGCGGGGCTTGTCTTCGCGGGCGTCACCGGCACGTGCGGTCTGGCACGGGTGCTGCGGCTGATGCCGTGGAACCGCGCGGCCGCCGGCGGCTCGCCCGCCGCCTGACCGGGCGCGCCGGACGCAGCCGAAGGAAGGCCTCGCGCCATGCCGGATCTCTCGATACTCCAGGCATTGCTCGGCGCCGGATCGGGCATGCTGGTCGGCTTCTCGCTCGGCCTGGTGGGCGGCGGCGGCTCCATCCTGGCGGTTCCGTTGCTGGTCTATCTGGTCGGCGTGCCGGTCCCGCATCTGGCGATCGGCACCAGCGCCGTTGCCGTGGCGGCGAACGCGCTGGCGGGCCTTGTCCACCACGCGCGCCTGGGCAACGTGCGCTGGCCCTGCGCCTCGGTGTTTGCGGGCACGGGAATGCTGGGCGCGCTCGCCGGCGCCCACTTCGGGAAGGCGGTCGACGGGCGAATTCTGCTGGCCGCCTTCGCCTTGATGATGACGGTCGTGGCAGTGCTGATGCTGCGGCGGCGCGAGGGCGGCGAAGACCGGATCGTGCGGCTGAATCGGGGCAACGCTCCGGCCCTGGTGGGTGCCGGCTTCGCGGTCGGTGCGTTGTCCGGCTTTTTCGGAATCGGCGGCGGCTTTCTGATCGTTCCGGGACTGATCCTGGCGACGGGCATGCCGATGTTGCAGGCGATCGGCACCTCGCTCGTCGCCGTCACCGCCTTTGGCCTGACCACGGCCGGCAGCTATGCCATGGCGGGCCTGGTGGACTGGAAACTGGCCGCCGTCTTCGTCGCGGGCGGCATCGCGGGCAGCCTGTTCGGCGCCCGCGCGGGGCGGGCCTTTGCACGCAAACGCGGCATGCTGACCAAGATCTTCGCCGGGCTGATCCTGGCCGTCGCCGCCTACATGCTGAGCCGCAGCGCAGGGCTGATCGCCTGATCCGGCCGCGGCAGGCTAGCCCTGCCCTTCCATCTTCACGATCTCGATCGGCGGATTGCCTTCGCCGCGGGTGAAAGTGCCGTGGCCCGTGACCTTGAAGCCGAACTTCTGGACGAGGTGCGGGAGGCAGCCGAGCGCTTGTTGCGGGACAACCAGGGCGGCATCGACCTGGCGGCGCCGCGCATTCCGCATATCCACGCCATGGTCCAGCGCGTGATGGAAGAACCTTGCGGCGTCCACCGCTTCGCCAGCAGCATCTGAAGCGCGTGCGCGGGGCCTGCCCTAGCCCTGCCCTGTTTGCAGGTGCCTTAGCAACGCAAATGCGGAGCCCATCCCCACACAGACGCACAGCGCCATGGCGAATTGGCCTGCTCCGTTAAGCAATAGCGCCGGCACAAGATTGCCGTCATTCCTGGCGAACATTGACAAAACACACAGAACGATCGCCACGGAGAAAAACGGGACGCAGGCGACAAACAGGATCGCGGGAATGCGGAAGAAATTCTTTCCAAATGCGACGCGGTATAGGTCCCTATGGCTTCGCCAGAAAGGGAATCCGGTTGTTATTCGTAGGTTTTTACTCGCACCAAAAAGAGCGAACAGCGCGATCAGCGTTAGCAGCAAGGAGAGATCGTCACCTAGATCGGGGAAGTATAGGTGCACCAAAGTAAGCGCGAGGGAACTAACCAACGCCACCGCCAAGGTTATCACCATTAACTCCAATTCATCCCATCGGCTTGTCGTAGGAACGGCCGCCCCTGCGCCATCAACGTTGCGTTGAAGCATTCCGAGCCAGACCATCGCCAGGCCGATCATAACGACACAGGAAAAGTTGAAGCCGCTCAGCAAATATGCGTCTTCGATCGATACAAATTGCGCGGCGATCAGCGTGACCAGCTCGCCGCCGATCCACATGACGAGAATCCAGCCCCACGATTTTCTCAGAAACCTGCGGAATGGGTGAAACACTTCGAGGTAACCAACACTCGCGAGTTTCCCGACTGGCAACTTACCGACCATGAAGCCCACCTGATGCGAGTTTGTTAGGGCGTGCGAATTCGAATTTTTGCCTAGCCTTTCCCTTCCATCTTCACGATCTCGATGGGCGGGTTGCCTTCGCCGCGGGTGAAGGTGCCGTGGCCCACGACGCGGAAACCAAACTTCTCATAGAACGGCACGGCGTTGCGCGTGGCCTCGATGCGGATGGGGCCGCCGGCATGGCCGCGCTTGGCCTCGGCCAGCCCGACCTCCATCAGACGAGTGCCCAGCCCCTTACCCGCCACGCCCGGCAGGATGAAAAGGCGCGTCAGCTCGCCCGGTTCCGAATCGACGAAACCCACCACGCGCCCGCCCTGCTCCGCTACATGGGCGCGGCCCTTGGCGATGGCGGCGGCGTAATATTCGGCCGTGCGCCCCTCGGTCCACAGCTTGATCTGCGCCGGGCTGTAATGCGCCTTGGCCAGGCCCTCGACCGAGCGGGCCGTGATCTCGAGCATCGCTTCGGCGTCGCTCTTGCGCGCCGGGCGGATGGTGATGTCGGTCATGGCGGCGTCAGCCCGCGCGCAGCCGCGCGGTGGCTTCTTGGTCCACCGCCTTCTTCGCGCGGTCGATCGCGACACCATAGATATCGCGCGCGGCATGGTCACTGACCTTGCCGTCCAGCACGTCCTCCAGCACGCGCTGGGGGTCGCGCGTCCTGGGATCGCCATAGCCGCCGGCGCCGGGCGTCGTCAGGCACACCACGTCGCCGCCGGAGATGGACAGGTTGGTGGCCTTGGACTTCAGGCGATCCACCTTGCCGCCCGCGCGCTTCACCACCTGCACGCTGGCCGCACCGGGCTTGCCGCCCAGCACGCCTTTGGGCGGAAACTTGGAGACTTCGGAACGGTTGGTCAGATACCCCTCGCCGTGGAGGTAGACCGTGTCGCGCTGGATGCCCATGCCGCCGCGGTTGAAACCGGCGCCGCCCGAATCGGGCACCAGCGCGTAGTTGATGACGCGCAAGGGGTATTCCAGCTCGACCGCCTCGATGGGCGTGTCGAAGCAGTTGCCCATCAATCCGTAGGTGGCGTCGAGCCCGTCCACGTGCTGCGTGCCGCCCCAGCCGCCGCCGAAGATCTCGTAGGCGACCCACGGGCGGTCCGTCTCGGGCTCGCGCCCGTTGACGGCGAAGGAGTTGATGCAGGCGTGGCAGGAGCCCGCCTGGTCCAGCCCACGCGCCTTGTTGAAGGCCAGGATGATCGTGTCGGCGATGCGCTCCAGGGTCTGGAAGCGACCTGACAGCGGCGCGGGATTGATCGGCTTCACCACCGTGCCTTCGGGCAGCACCAGCTTGATCGGGCGGTAGCAGCCCTCGTTCTGCAGGATGGCCGGGTTGGTCATGTAGCGCACGCCGCAGAAGACCGCCGAGTGCACCGACGACAGCGCGCAATTGAACGGCCCTTTGATCTGCTTGCTGGTGCCGTTGAAATCGACCGTGACGTCGCCGTCCTTGAGCGTGACCGTGACGTGGATGCGCACCGGCTCGTCGCCGATGCCGTCGTCGTCGAGGAAGCCTTCCGCCGAGTAGGAGCCGTTGGGCAGTTTCTTCAGGTCCGCGCGCATCAGCGCCTCGGAGCGGTCGATGTTGGCGTCGATGATGGCCTTCAACTCGTCGGCGCCGTATTTCTCGACCAGCTCCAGGAAGCGGCGCTCGCCCACGTTCACCGCAGCCACCTCGGCGCGGATGTCGCCCAAGGTCTTGTAGGGCACGCGGATATTGGCCTCGATCATCTGGAAGATCTCAGGAACGATCTTGCCGCGGCGGTAGAGCTTCATCGGCGGGATCATGATCCCTTCCTCGAAGACGTCGCGCGCATCGGTCGAGACGCTGCCGGGCGAGCGGCCGCCGACGTCGATCTGGTGGCCCAAGGCACCCGCGATCGCGACGCACTTCTTCTTATGGAAGATCGGCTTGAAGATCATGATGTCGGGATGGTGCGTTCCGCCCCGGTAAGGGTGGTTCATGATCACCACGTCGCCGGGCTCGAGCTCGAAGGTGCTGGCGACCTGGCGCGCGGCCAAGGACAGCGAGCCCTGGTGCGAAGGCACATGGTCGGCCTGTCCAATCAGCTGGCCCTTGGCGTCGAACAAGGCGGTCGAGCAATCCAGGCTCTCTCGTAGGATGGTGGAATAGGCCGCGCGGCGCAGCGTGGTGCACATCTCGCGCACCGCCGAGACGAGGTAGTTGCCCACCACCTCGAGGCTGACGGGATCGATCTTGCTGCTGCGGCGCATGGCATTTCCTTTTTTCACGATACGCTCCTTCACTCCGGCACGACGTCGAAGGCGACCGAGAGACGGTCCTTGCCTTCCGCGAACGGCACCGTGCCGTGATAGAAATAAGACGGGAACAGGATCATCCGACCCTCGCGCGGCTGGATGCGGCGCGTTTTTGGTTCGGCCGTCGTCCCCAGCTCTTCCGGTGGGCGGCCGAGCTCGAACCAGGCCGCCTGTTCGGCATCCTCGCGCGCGGTGACGGGCGGCAGGCGCACGTAATAGACGCCGCCGACATAGCCGTCGATGTGGATGTGGGGCACCAGATTGCCCTCGCCCTTGAGAAGTGCCGCCCAGACCGAGAGGCGCCATTTCTTGGGCCAGTGCACGCGGACGGGATGATCTTCGGGCAGAGAATTGCGATAGCGTTCGAGCGCGCCGCGGACCAACTCCTCGTAGCCCGTCATGGGACCGCGGTTCGCATCCAGAAGCTCTTCGCTGATCGCGAGCTGCGGATGATGGTAGGTCGGATGGTCCGCACCCGGCACTTTGAGCGTCGGATGGGCGTAGATGTGTTGGATCATGTCGGCGTGAAACGCCGCGTTGTCGCTCCAACCCGTGGGCGGCGGCAGATCGTAGAAGGCGACAAGCTTGTCGAAATCGAGCAGCGCGTCACGCTTGGCCGTTTCGCCCTTCTCCGCATGGGCCAGCGCCATCCAAGCCAAAGCTTCCGTGTCTTGCGGCCGGCGCTTCAGCCACGCCTCGCAGGTGACGAGCAGCCGCTCCATGTCGCGCATGTTCCACAACAGGCGCATCAAGCCGCTGCGCGGCAGCACCCATTCGGGATCGAGGGCGATGGATTTGCGGTAGGCCTCGCGCGCCTCTTCGAATTCCTTCGTGTGCTCGAGCGCCAGCGCCAAGTTGCGCCAGGTGGAAGCGGCCGCTTGGTTGGGCGAACGCTCCAGCGCCGCGCGGTAAACCTGCGCTGCCTCGCCATGCTTGCCCTGCTCCTGCAGGAGCGCGCCGAGATTGTGCGCGGCGGGCGTGAGATCGGGCTTGAGCGACAGCGCCTTGCGATAGGCCTTCACGGCTTGATCGCCCAGGCCGAGCGACTTGCGCGCGCTGCCGAGGTGGAGCCACGCGACCGGCATCTCGGCGCGTCGCTTCACCGCCTGCTCCAGATACTCGACCGCCTTCTTGGCGTCGCCCAACTGCAGGCTGGCGATGCCGGCCACCGCCAGCGCGTCCGGACTGTTGGGTTGGAACGAGAGCAGGTTGCGGCAGGCGGCCAAAGCCTCCTCGAACCGCCCCGCTTCCAGGGCGGCGCGGGCCTTCTGCTGCAGGGCGCCGACGACGTTCGGCTGCGCCATTCCCAAGTCTCCGTGACCGGCCGCCGCTACACTTGCCCGCATCGCCTCACCTGGCAATGGCGCAAACCATGCGCTTCCCCTCCCCCTGCCCCTCCCGCGTTGGGGAGGGGTGAAGAAAGAGGACTCGTTCATCCATCCTGCCCTCTCCCCTACGAGGGAGAGGGTGCGAGCGCAGCGAGCGGGAGAGGGGGTCTACCAAAATAGATCAGTTCGACCGCCGCGCGGGCACGTCGATCAAGAGGTTGCCGAACTTGTCCATTGTCAGCTTGTGGCCGGGGAAGACCACGATGGTCGCGCCCGGCTCCTCGACGATGAACGGACCCGTCAGCTTCACGCCGGGATGCAGGCCGCCGCGCTCATAGACCCGGCAGCGTTTCCAGCCCGTCTTGCCGCCGAAATAGCATTTGCGCTCGCCCTTGGCCTTGATCGCGCCCTTCTTCACACCTTTGAGCGGCTTGATCTGGGCCTTCTTCACCAGGCCCACGCCGGTCGCGCGGAAATTGACGATCTCGACCGCTTCCGTGGGCGAAGACTGGCCGTAGGCGTCGTGGTGCATCTTGTGGAAGCGCCCGGCGAGCGAGGCCGCCAGCTTGGGCGTCATCTTGCCCGGCGGCAGCTTTACGTTCAGCTCGTAAGCCTGGCCCTTGTAGCGCATGTCGCAACTGCGCTCGATGCGGATCTCGGCAGGCTTGAAGCCTTCCTTCTTGAGCGCGGCGTTCAAATCCTTCTCCAGCCCGTCGAAGACCGTGGCGATGGCCTTGGCCGTCTTCTCGCTGGGCTCGACCAGGCGCGTGACCGAGCGGGCGTATTTCACGTCCGTCAGCAGCATGCCGAAGGCCGAGAGGACGCTGGGCTCCACGGGCACGAAGATGCGGCGCATCTTCAAATCTTCCGCGATCAGGCCCGCGTAGAGGCCGCCCGCGCCGCCGAAGGGCAGCAGTGCGAATTCGCGCGGATCGTAACCCTTGGCCACCGAGACCTCGCGGATGCCGGTCACCATGTTGGCGACCTGGACCTGGACGATGGCCCAGGCCGCGTCGGCCTCGGACATGCCGAGCGGTTCGCCCACATGCTTCTTGATCGCGGCGCGTGCGCCATCGACGTCGAGCGTCATCTCGCCGCCGACGAAATAGTTGGGGTCGATATAGCCGAGCGTGACGGCCGCGTCGGTCGAGGCCGGTTCCGTGCCGCCGCGGCGGTAGCACACGGGACCGGGCACGGCCCCCGCGCTTTCCGGCCCAACCTTGAGCGCGCCGAGCACCACGCGCGCCAGGCTTCCGCCGCCCGCGCCGATCGTGTGCACGTTCACCTGCGGCACCTTGACCGGGAAGCCGGCCAGCTGGCCTTCGGAGGACAGCGTGACTTCGCCGTCCTCGACTAGGCTGATGTCGAGGCTGGTGCCGCCCATGTCCATGGCGATGATCTTGTCGACGCCCGCTGCCTTGGCGACACCCGCCGCGCCGACGACCCCTCCGGCGGGGCCGGACAACAACGTGTTGACGGGGAAGCGCCGCGTCGTCTCCGTGTTCATCAGCCCGCCGTTGGACTGGATGATACGCAGGCCGGAGTCGCAGCCGAGCTCCCCTAGCAGCTCCTCCAGCCGCTTGGCCAGCTGGTGGATCTTGGGCATGACGTAGGCATTCATCGCCGTGGTCGCGGTGCGCTCGTATTCGCGGAATTCGGGCGAAATGTCGGAGGAGATGCACACCGGCAGGCCTGGGGCGCGCTTTTCGATGGCCTTCTTGATGCGCTGCTCGTGCTCCGGCGCCAGGAACGAGAACAGGCACGACACAGCGACGGCTTCATAGTCGCCCTGAGCCACCACCTCAGCCACCCGCTCAGCCTCGGCTTCGTTCAGAGGGGTGATCGGGCGCCCGCGCGAATCCACGCGCTCGTCCACCTCGTGCCGATCTCTGCGCGGAACCAAGGGCTTAGGCTTCTGCAGGTTCAAATCGAACAGGCGCGAACGCCACATGCGCTGGATCTCCAGCACGTCGCGCGTGCCCTTGGTGGCGACCAGTGCGGTGCGCGCACCCTTGGACTCGAGGATCGCGTTGGTGGCGACCGTGGTGCCGTAGATGAAGCGCGCGATCTGGCGCGGATCGACGCCGTGGCGCTCCTTGAGCCGCACCACACCGTTACGCACCGCCTGAGCCGGGTCGGAGGGGACCGAAGGAACCTTGAAGGTGATCAGTTCGCCCGTCTTGGCATTCAGCGCCACGAAATCCGTGAACGTGCCGCCAGTATCCACACCCAGATAGTACATTCGGCCTAGTCTCCCGCGCGAAAGCGGAGATGCTATGGACTTGGACCCGAAGGGACAAGCGCCACGGAGGGGATTTTTCGTGAGGCCGCTTCTCCGCTACCATTGCTGTGCTGACGGGCGGGAGGACGCGCATGTCGAATACTGAAACCAGGATGGACGATGCCTTTGCGGGCGTGCGCAAGCCGCTGCTCGAAGGCGGCATGTTCCCGGCCGCCTGCTACACCGATCCCGCCTTTTTGGCGCGAGAAACCGAGCGCATCTTCCGCCGCGACTGGATCCTGGTCGGCGATACGGATCGCGTCGCCAAGCCAGGCGACTGGTGGAGCTTCGACCTGGCCGGCATTCCACTGATCATCGCGCGCGGGCGCGACGGCGTGATCCGGGGCTTTGCCAACACCTGCCGCCACCGTGGCTGCAGGCTGCTAGACGCCGGCGAAGGCAACGCCCGTGCCTTCAAATGCGGCTATCACGGCTGGGTCTATGGGCTGGACGGGCGGCTGAACGGCGCGCCCCAGATGGAGCACAGCAAGGGCTTCGACAAGGCGGATTACGGGCTGCATCCGATCCGCGTCGAGGCCTGGGGTATCTTCCTGTTCGTCTGCCTCGACAACGCGACACCGCCTTTGGCCGACTATCTCGGCGCTTATTTCCGCCTGATGGGCGAGTACGAGCCGGACAAGCTGGTGGTCACGCGCCGCGTGACGGCGGACTTGAATTGCAACTGGAAAGTCTATGCCGAGAATCTGATGGAGGCCTACCACACCCCCTATGTCCACACTTCCTCCATCGCCGGCAACGACTATGACCCCGGCATGGAGGTCCTCTCGGGCAAGGGCGCTGGGCTGTTCGGCCAGACCGAGGGCGCGCCCATCTGGCTCGACCACGGGCCCAACCATGCCGCCATCGTCTCGCGCCACACGGGCTCCAACGCGCTTCTGCCGACGGACAAAGGCTTCCCGCCCATGCCTCGCCTGACCGGCGTGGCCACCGAGGGTTCGTATTTCACCTACCCGTTCCCCAACCTCCTGATCGCGGGCAATGTGGACTGCTTCTGGTATGTGCAGATCAATCCGCGCGGCGTGGACCGCTGCACCCTGACGCTGGCCTCATGCTTCCACGAAGAGACCGTGGCGAGGCCCGACTTTGCGCAGGTCGCACAGGCCTATTACCGTCGGCTTGACGTATCGACGGCCGAAGACGCCGCGATCACCGGAGAGCAGCAAAAGGGGCTTTCCTCGCCCCTCGCTCAGCCCGGCCGCCTGTCGCACATGGAGCCCGTCGTCCACGCCTTCCGCCAGTGGGTGTTGGCGCGCGTTGAAGCCTAATCGCATGGCGAGCGAACGCGCGGGATACGTCGAAATCGATCCAGCCTTTCGCTAAGATCGCCAGCGCACCAGCTCGGCCGGGACGCCGCGCCGGAAGCATCGCGGAGGACACGATGCGACAGCCCGAAGACCTTCTGAATCCGCGCCATTACGACCGGGTCCGGCGGGAGCCGCTGGAAGCCGAGACGCTTCCCTCTTGGTGCTACACCTCGCAGGAATGGTTCGACCTGGAGGTGAAGCACATCTTCATGAAGTCGTGGAACCTGATCGGCCGCGTCGACCGCGTGCCGAACCCAGGCGACTTCGTCACTCTCACCTACACGGGCGTACCCGTGATCGTGACGCGCGGACGCGACGACGCGGTGCGCGCCTTCGCCAACACCTGCCGCCACCGGAGCGCGATGCTCTTGGAGGGCGAGGGCAACTGCAAGGCCGCGATCAAATGCCCTTATCACGGTTGGGTCTACGGCCTGGACGGCGCGCTGCAAGGCGCACCCGAGATGGAAGAAACCAAGAATTTCGACCGCGCCGACTATGGCCTCATCCCCGTGCGCCTCGAGACCTGGGGCGGCTTCATGTTCATCAATTTCGACGACAAGGCACCCACGTTGAAACAATGGGCGGGCGAGATCTACGACACGATCCTGCCCTACGACCCGGAAAACTTGGTCTGCACGCGGCGCAAGGAATTCGATATCCAGTGCAACTGGAAGCTCTACGTCGAGAATTTCAACGACGTTGGCCACATCAAGACGGTTCACAAATCGTCGTTGCAGAAGCTGTCCGACAAGTATGACCGGCCGACGGAGTTCGAGCCACGCAAGGCGGAAGGCTTCACCTTCTTCTGCGCCCACGCCGGCACGCGCACGTTGCTGGAGGGCGTGGACAATGCCAAGGGCTTCGACCCGATCCCGACGCTGACCGGGCGCACCCAACGCGGCAGCTACTATCCCACCATCATGCCGTTGGCCTGCACGGGCTTCTGCATCGACAGCGCCTGGGCGCTGGAGATGTACCCCTTGGGCCCAGACCGCATGAAGCTCGTGGTCAATTCCTGCTTCCATAAGGACGCAGTGAAGCGTCCGGATTTCGAGAAAGTGGCCCAAGCTTATTACGATCGTATGGACATCGCGGTGCCCGAGGACAATGCGATCAACGAACTGATGCAGCGCGGCTTGGGCTCGCCGCAGGCAGTGCCCGGCCGCATCGGCAAGCTCGAGGTCGCGGTGACCGTCCTCAACACCTGGTGGCTGGACCGCGTGCTCGGCCCATCGACCCAGCCCCGCGTGAAAAAGGAAGCCGATGTCCGCGCCGCATGATCTGCTGAATCCCCGTCTTTACGACAAGGTGCGCCTGCCGCCCCTCGAAGCCGAGACGCTGCCGCCCTGGTGCTACACCTCGAAGGAATGGTTCGACCTGGAGGTGGAGCGCCTGTTCCGCAAATCGTGGAACTTCATCGGCCACGAAGGGCGCATCCCAAATCCGGGCGACTACTTCACCATGGATTTCACGGGCATCCCCATCATCGTCGTGCGTGGGCGCGATGGAGTGGTGCGCTGCTTCGCCAATTCCTGCCGCCATCGCGGCGCGATGGTTTTGCAAGGCGAGGGCAACTGCAAAGCGGGCATCAAATGCCCCTATCACGGCTGGATCTACGGCGCCGACGGACGCCTAACGGGCGCGGTCGGCATGGAAGCCGCCAACAACTTCAACAAGGATGAAAATGGACTGATCCCCGTTCGCCTGGAGATGTGGGCGCATTTCATGTTCATCCATTTCGAAAAGGACGCGGCGCCGCTGTCCGAATGGCTGGGCGACCTGCCGGCCAGGGTGGCGCCCTACGAGCCGGAGAAGCTGGCCCTGACTCGCCGCCAGGTCTACGACCTCAAGTGCAACTGGAAGCTCTATGTCGAGAACTTCAAGGATCTGAGCCACACCAAGACGGTCCACAAGGACACGCTCTATCAGATGGAGCTGAACTACACCGGCCCATTGGAGCGCACCGACGGCGCTAACTATCACGCGGCCTTCACGCCGCATGAGGGAAGCCGCGCCATCATCGGCGGCGTGGGCGGTGGGGTGCAGGGCTTTCCGCCAATCAAAGGGTTCACCAACGGCACGATTCGATCGGGCAGCTTCTACCCGACTATTTTCCCCTTAACCTGCTTCGGCTTCTGCATCGACAGCGCCTGGTTCCTGGAGATGTATCCGAGCGCGCCCGACCGCATGCAGCTCGTGGTCGGCTCCATGTTTTACGAGGACACGCTGAAACGCCCCGATTTCGAGGAAATCGCCCAGCTCTACTACAAGCGCATGGACATCGCCGTGCCCGAGGACAACGACGCCAACGAGAACACCCAGGCCGGCCTCCGCTCGCCCCACTCCGTGCCCGGCCGCATGGGTGAACCGGAATTGTCACTGAACACCGCGCATAACTACTGGCTCGACAAGGTGATCGGTCCATCGGCCCAACGCAGGCCCCGCGCTGCCTGAGAGGCGTTTCAGACACCTCTTGAAACCTCTCCCCTCCTCCTGAAACGATGCATCCGGGCTGAGGACCGGCGCTGCCGGTCGCGACGGCCGGCAGGGACGCCGGTTATCTGGGGAGGACAGAATGGGTTTCGATGAAAAGGTCGATCGCAAAGGCGTTATCCAAAGCTGCGACGACCTTCTGAAGTTTCAAGCCATGTTTCACCGCCATTTCGGCGGCGGGCCGGTCGCCAAGTTCGGGCCGAAGGGCGAAACGACGATCCTCAAGGGGCTGCACGAGTACGGCCAGTACCGCGCCGACCTGATCAAGGAAAAGCTGAAGAAGAAAAAGGCCAAGCTGACCGCCCGCACGCTCATCGAGCAGTGGGACATGGCCGATTACCACATGCTGACCGAGACGGGTTCCGGGCGCATCGAGGGCTCGGAGCGCACGGCGGTCGTCACCTTCCACGATTCGCCGGACTGGTCGCGCTGGCGCGAATACGACAACGGTGTTTCCCTCGCCCGCCTCTACTACCAGGGCGTCCTGCCCGGCATCGCCAAGGGTGTCGGCGCCAAGGTGCAATTCGACATCAAGGCGCTGGATCTGAAACGGCCCTGGACCGTGACCTGGACCGTCGCCGGCGCCAAGGAAGGCGAGCGCACCCCGATCCATTCCAAACTGTTCGACCGTACCAAGGAATCCATCGAGGTCGCCCGCCGTACCTCGATGAACAACGGCGCGCTCTACTATTTCTGCGCCGACCAGGAGACCAAGGTGTTCGACATGTTGGGCGAAGCCGCCTTGCGCGAGCAGGTGCGCGGCCTGGCCATCGAACGCGCCACGCGCCAGAAGAAAGCGCACACGGCGGCCGGCTGGGACCTGAACGTGAAGACGCTCATGGACCACTGGGACGGCCAGCTCATCTCGATCTGGAAGTTTAAGAAGGGCCTGCTCAACGAAGGCACCTGGCACCAGGACTGCACCGAATGCCCCTACGCCTCGGCGTGGAAAGGCCTCGGCAAGCGCGCGCTGGACCTAGGCTATCTCTATGACTACGAGCTGCACCCGACCTATTACCGGCACTATCACCCGGACATGATCGTGCAATTCGAAGCCATCAAGACGCGCGGCGATTCCATGTGCAAATTCCGCGTCTCCCAGCCCGGCATGCAGAAGAACTCCGACCCGCCGTTCAAGGGCTATACGGGTAAGGACGTGTAGGTGCGAAAAACAAACTCCTCACCCTGAGCTCGTCGAACGGAGAGGCCTCAATAAAGACCCTCATGCTTCGACAAGCTCAGCATGAGGGTTCTTTTTACGCCGCTTTCCCCGTCTTCAGCGAAGCGATCGCAACACCGGCGGCATCCAACGTCTTCTTCACGTCCTCATCCGTGTGGGCGAGGGAGACGTAGAACTTGGTGTTGCCCTTGAGCACGCCGTTCTCCAGCAGAAGCTGGTTGAAGCGGCCCAGCATGGCGTTGTCGGCTTCGGCCGTGGACCAATAGTCGACGATCGGCTTGTCGGTGAAGACCACGTCGAACAGCGATCCCACGCCCGTGATCTGGGCCGGGATGCCCGCGCTGCGGAACAGGTCGCGGAAACCGGCCATCAGCTTCTCGCCAGTGTCGCGGATCTTCTCGTAGGCGCCAGGACGCTGGAGGATCTTCAACGTGGCCAGGCCCGCCGCCGCGGCGATGGGGTTGCCGCTCAGGGTGCCGATCTGGGGCATGAAGCCTTCGTCGCCCACGGCGGCCTTGTCGAAATGATCGAGGATCGCGGCCTTGCCAACGACGGCCGCCAGCGGGAAGCCGCCGCCGATCACCTTGCCGAGCGTGCAGAGGTCCGGCGTTACGCCGTAGAGCTCCTGCGCACCGCCATAGGCGAAGCGGAAGCCGGTGACGATCTCGTCGAACACCAGCGGCACTTTGTACTTCGCCGTGATGTCCCGCAGCCCTTGCAGAAAACCGGGCTTGGGCGAGATCACGCGCTGGAACGGTTCGATGATGACGCCCGCCAATTCGTCATGGTGTTTCTCGATCAGCGCGGTCGCGGCGGCCAGATCGTTAAAGGGCGCGATCAGCACTTCGCCGCGCACGACCTGCGGGATGCCCGCCGAATCGGGCGCGGGCTCGGCGCTGTTGGCGCGGCGTTTGGGTGCCATGCTCATCAGCGCATAGTCGTTCATGCCGTGGAAGCCGCCCTCGAACTTGAGGATACGCTCGCGCTTGCGATACGCGCGCACGGCGCGCATGGCGTAGAGCGTGGCCTCGGTGCCGCTGGATGTGTAGCGCAGCTTCTCGGCGCAGGGCACGGCCTGGACGATCATCTCGGCCAGTTCCACGCCCGCGTCGTTGACGGCGAAGAAGGTCGAACCGCGATCGAGCCGTGCATGGGTGGCGGCCAGCACCTCGGGATGCGCGTGGCCGACCAGCATCGGGCCCGAGCCCAGGATGTAGTCGACATATTCGTTGCCTGCCATGTCGCGCACGCGTCCGCCGCGCCCGTCGGTGATCACGCAATCGAGGCCGATATTGCCGAAATGCCCGGCGGGCAAATATTTGCGCGCCTTGGCCAGGATCTCGGTCTGCTCGGCGGACTTTTTCCTCGCGGCCATGGCGTTCCTCCCCAGGTTTGCCGGTCCACCAATCTTGGCACGTCCCGCCACGCGCCGAAATGGCGGCCAAAGCCGCGGATTCCTTGGGTTCTCCGCCTCTTCCGGCGCCCGACCCGACCCGCTAGGCTTCGTTCAAATCCAGGCACCCAGAGGGAGATCGAAGATGGATTCCGGCACTTTGCCCAAGGCAAAAATCACCATGATCAAGGCGCCGCACAAGCTGGCGGCCACGGACATCGACGACAAGGGTCCCGCCGGCCTGCCGATCGGCGAACCGGTCGTGAAGCTGCGCTCCAAGCCCTATAACACCGCGCCGAGGACGGGCGTGTGGGAAGCCACGCCGGGCAAGTTCCGCCGCCAGGTGAAGGAAGCTGAGTTCGCGCACTTCGTCGCGGGCCGCTGCAAGTTCCATCATGACGGCGGCGAGACACTGGAAATCGAGGCCGGTGACGCTGTCTTCTTCCCCGCCAACACCAACGGCGTGTGGGAAATCATCGAGACCGCGCGCAAGACCTATTTCATCGTACCGGAATAAGCGGCGCGATCCGCGTTAACGAAAACCCCGCACGGGAAACCGTGCGGGGTTTTTCTTTGCCTACGCCGTCTCGGGATTGCGCTGGAAAAAGCGCGCGGCTTCCTCGTGGGCCTTCTTGTCCGTCTTCACGTCGCCCGGCTTGCTGCCCAGGCCGTAGAGAACGCCGCCCCACTGCATCTTCAGGAAACGCGCGCTGTAGCGCAGCGTGCCAGCCAAGGGCTCGGCCAGTGTCAAATCGGGATCGCTGACGGCCGAGACGCCCCACATGGTCTTCCCACCCATGCGCGCCTTGAAATCCGCGCCGGGCACGCGCAGCCAATCGGCCCAATAGTCGAGGTAAAGCTTGGCCGCCGAGGGAACGCCGTACCAATAGAGCGGCACCACCATGACGATATCGGTCGCGGCGAGCGTGAGCGCAAAGGCTTCGCCCTCGATGCCCACGGGCTGATTGAACGTGTAACCCTCCTCGTGCCGCCGGTCGCGGTAAGGCGGCAGAATGTTCTTCGACAGGTCGAACCAATGGGCTTCGGCGCCCGAAGGCAGATTCTTGGCGGCCTGGCGGGCCAGATACTCGGAATTGCCGTCCGGGCGGGCGCTGGACAGGATGAATTGGAATCGGCGCGTGGCGGGCATGGGTTCGTCCCCGGTTTTTGATGTCCGCGGCAAGCTAGTTCGGGACGCGGCCGGTTCCAAGCCCGGCGGCTGGCGCGGCCCGCGCGACCCTGTATGCTTTTCCCCGAAAGCCCGCCGCCACGAGCGGGGCATGACCACGGGGAGAGAGATATGCAGCCGTTTTCCGGTGTGAAGGTTCTGGACCTGACCCACGTTCTGGCGGGCCCTTTCTGCACCTATCAGCTTTCGGTCATGGGCGCGGACGTGATCAAGATCGAACCGCCCAAGGAGCCCGACATGGTGCGTCCGGCGGGTGGCGTCGCGGACTTCAACAAGGCCGGGATGGGGCTGAGTTACCTGACCCAGAACGCCAACAAGCGCGCCATCACCCTCGACATCAAAACGCCCAAGGGCCAAGCCATCCTGAAGCGCCTAGCCGCCACCGCCGACGTGCTGGTGGAGAACTACCGCGCGGGCGCCCTGGCCAAGCTGGGTCTGGGATACGACGACCTGTCGAAGCTCAACCCGCGCCTCATCTATTGCTCCATGACCGGTTTCGGCCAGACAGGGCCCAAAGGCGGCCAAACGGCCTACGACAACGTGATCCAGGCGGCCTCCGGCCTGATGACCCTGTCGGGCGAGCCTGGCACCAAGCCCTACAAGGTAGGTCCGCCCGTCTTGGATTACGGCAGCGGCGCCATGGCCGCCTATGCCGTCGCCTGCGCTCTGTTCCAGCGGACGCGCACGGGCAAGGGTCAGCGCATCGATGCATCGATGCTCGATTCCGCCATCATGCTGATGGCGTCCACCGTGATCGACTACATGAACGGCGGCGGCATGCCGAAGCTCAGCGGCAACGACAGCCCGAACGCGGGATATTCCTGTTACGAGACCAAGGACGGGCTTTTGATGATCGGCGCCTACACCACGGGCCAGCACGCGCGTCTGTGGAAGGCGTTGGGCAAACCCGAGATGGGCGGCAATCTCAAGGGCCTCACCGACATCGACGCCGCCCACGACAGCCACGCCGAGGCGCTCAAGGACATCCTCAAGACCAAGACCGCCGACGAATGGGCCAAGCAATTGCGCGCGGCGGGCCTGCCGGCCGAGCGCGTGTTGAAGCTCGACGAGGCCATGGCGCAGGAGCAGCTCAAGCATCGCGGCGTCTTCCACACGATCCCGAAGATGCCGGGCCTAGAGAAAGATATCACCGTGCCGGTGGCGTCCTTCACCTATGCCCATGGCGGGCCCTCCATCCGCAGCGCGCCGCCCAAGTTCGGCGAGCATACGGACGAGGTGCTGGGCGGACTTGGCTACGGCGCCGAAGACATCAAAGCGCTGCGCAAGGAAGGTATCGTCTAGCGGACGCAATCCCGGGGGAGGTCGCGATGGCGGCAAAGGAGAGCGCGCGACGCAAGAAGCCGTGCGACATCATCATCCGCAACGGCTACTTGGTCACCGTCGACAAGCGGCGCACCATCTACGCCACAGGCGCCATCGCCATTACGGGCGACCGGATCGCCGCCGTCGGGCGCGAGCGCGACGTGCTAGCCGCATGGGAGGCCAAACGCATCTTCGATGCGCAGGGCGCCGTGGTCCATCCCGGCTTCATCGACGCCCATGTCCATGTCGTGCATGGCACCTGCCGCGGCGTGTTCGACAGCAGCCTGACCGCGGGCCGCCTTACCTTCGCCGACTGGAAGGCCGATGTGACCGACGAGGACGAGTTCGACGCGACTTCCTTGGCCAGCATCGAGGCGCTGCGGCGCGGCTTCACGGGCTTCGTCGAGCCCGGCTCGATCTTCGAGCCCGATGCCGCGGCCAAGGCGGCCGAGGCCGTGGGCGTGCGTGCGCTGCTCGCCGGCTGCTACCTCTGGGACAACACCGACGCCATGAAGTATCTGGGCGCGCTCGATTCCAAGCGGCTCTACCGCCGCGCGCCGGGACGCTCACGTCATGCGATCGATCAGCTCGGCAGCCAGCTCTACCGCAACAAAGACAAGAATGCCCTGGTCCGGGGCTATGTCTCGGTCTACGGCTTGGCGACCGCGTCGGACGAGTTGGAGATCGCGGCAAAAAAGCTGGCGGCCAAGCACAAGGTGCCGTTCCACCAGCACGAGGCCTATATCCCGGACGCAACGGCGGCCGACACCAAGGCGCTCGGCACTTCGCGCCTGCGCCATCTGGCCGAGATCGGCGTGCTCGACCGCAACGCGAGCTTCGTGCACATGACGGCCTTGGATGCGGCCGACGAGCGCGTGGTGAAGAAAACCGGCATCTCGATCGTCTGGTGCCCGCACGCCTACATGCAGCACGCGGGCTTCAAATACCATTCGCGCATCCCGCGCATGTACAAGGGCGGCGTCAATGTGACGCTCGGCACCGACGGCACCATGGATGCCGCCATCGGCGACGCGGGCTATGCGGCCTATTACGTGGCCGCAGGCCTGGGCGAGCCGATCACGGCAGGCGACGTGGTCGAGATGCAGTCCATCCGCGCGGCCAAGGTGGCGGGGCTGGACGGTGAGGTCGGCAGCCTGGAAGCAGGCAAGCGCGCCGACATCGTGATCCGCGCGCCCAACGTGGCCGAGAGCTATCCCGCCGTGAATCCCCTGCACCATCTCGCCTTGATGGGAAATTCCGGCAACGTCGACACCGTCCTGGTGAACGGCCAGGTCGTCTGGCGCGGCGGCCGTTCGACGCGGGTCGATGAAGAACGGGTTTTTGCCCGCGCCAAGGCGTCGGTCGAGCGGCGCATGAAGCGGCTGGGCCTCAAGCCCGCCGTCGGCTGGCCGGTGGTGCGCTGACCTAGCGGTTTGCCCGCGCAAGCACCGCGTTCAGCAGCACGTTCACGCCGGGCACGCTGTCTTCCAGCGTCGTGTGCTCGGACTCGTTGTGGCTGATGCCGTCCTTGCAGGGCGTGAAGATCAGGGCCGTGGGCGCCACGCGGCTGACGTAATAGGCGTCGTGACCGATCTGGCTCATCATCTCGCGGGCGGGCACGCCAAGTTCGGACGCCGCATCCTTCAAGAGACCGACCAGTTCCGGATCGAAGCGCTCGTTACCGAAGCTCCAGGCCGCCACG
>JBFXED010000021.1:0-66400 GCA_050180485.1 Alphaproteobacteria bacterium
CGGCAGCCGCGGGATCGAGGCCGAAAACCGGGGCGTCCGCCCGGCTTGGCCATATCCAGATTGGCTGACAGGGGTATAATCGAATCACCCTACCCTTGCAAAGGCCTAGCCGCCTTTTCAATCGCCTAGAAATGCGCCTCGTCCTGTATCAGCCGGACATCCCCCAGAACGCCGGTACCCTGCTACGGCTGGCCGCCTGCATGGACGTGGGGGTGGACATCGTGGAGCCCTGCGGCTTCCTTTTTTCCGACCGGCATTTCCGTCGCGCGGGCCTTGATTACCTGCCCGAGGCCGCGTTGATCCGGCACCGCTCCTGGGCCGCGTATTGCGATGCGCGCCCGGCTGGGCGCCTGATCGCCCTCTCTACCCATGCCGACACCCCCTATACCGGCTTCCGATTCCGGCCTGACGACGCGCTGTTGCTAGGCCAGGAATCGATCGGCCTGCCGTCCGAGGTCGAGGCCGCGGCCGACGCGCGCCTGCGCATTCCCATGCGCGCCGGTTTGCGCTCGCTCAATGTCGCGGTCGCGGCGGCCATGGTATTGGGAGAAGCATTGCGGCAGACGGATGGATGGCCGGCATGATGGTGGACGAGCGCAAGGAGGCCGCACGGATCTGGTTCGAAGGCTTGCGCGACCGGATTTGCGCGGCTTTCGAGAAATTGGAAGACGATTATCGGGGTTCCGATGCCGCGCGCGCGGCATCCGGCCGTTTCGAGCGAAAACCTTGGACCAGGACACCCGAACCGGGCATGGCGTCCGGGGGCGGCGGCGTGATGGCCATCATGCGCGGCCGGGTGTTCGAGAAGGTCGGCGTCAACGTCTCGACCGTGGAAGGCGAGTTCTCGCCCCAGTTCCGCAAGGAAATGAAAGGCGCCGAGGACGATCCGCGCTTCTGGGCCAGCGGTATCTCGCTGGTCGCCCATATGCGCTCGCCGCTGGTGCCCGCGGTCCACATGAACACGCGCCATATCGTGACGTCGCGCGGTTGGTTCGGCGGCGGCGCCGACCTGACGCCCATGACGCCGGACGAGGCAGACACGCGGGATTTCCACGCCGGCCTCAAGGCCGCGTGCGACGCCCACGATCCGTCCTACTACCCGCGCTTCAAACAATGGTGCGACGAGTACTTCTTCCTCAAGCACCGCAACGAGCCGCGCGGGGTGGGCGGCATCTTCTACGACGATCTGGACAGCGGGAACTGGGAGGCCGACTTCGCTTTCACCCGCGCGGTCGGCGAAGCGTTCCTCACAACGTATCCGCCGCTCGTGCGCCGGCACATGGACAAGCCCTGGACCGAGGAGCAGCGCCGCCACCAGCTCCAAAGGCGCGGCCGCTACGTGGAATTCAATCTTCTTTACGACAGGGGCACGCGTTTCGGCCTGATGACCGGCGGCAACACCGAGGCCATTCTGATGTCGCTGCCACCTTCCGTCACCTGGCCGTAATGGCCGAGATCGATTGTCGCGCTTGATTGTCGTTCGGGCGTTCCTTCCCTATCATCGCGCCGCAAACCCAGTTGGAGGGGCAACTATGGTTCGGTTCCTGGCGGCGTTCACGGCCATCTTCCTGGCATGGACCACGGGCGCGGCGGCGGCGGATATTCCGCTCAATTCGTTCTTCGGCAAGTTCCGCGGCTCGGCCGTGGCCGAGACGGATGCGGCGAAGAAACTCGACTTCGCGCTGCGCGACCTCGACGTAACGATCGCGCCGAAGGGCGACGGGTTCGAGATCTCGTGGATCTCGAACCAGCGACCGATCCCTGGCAGCGGCGACAAGGTAAAGAAGCACCAGAACAGTGTCGCGTTCCTGGCACCCAATGAAGACGGCCTCTACAGGCCCGAACAGCAGGGCGATCCGTTGACCGGCGGCAGGCTGGCCTGGGCTCGGATCGAGAACCGCACCTTGTTCGTCCATGTGTTGTCGATCGGCGAGCGCGGGGCGTACGAACTGCAGAGCTATGCTCGCACTCTGTCGCCGGACGGCAAGGAAATGAAACTTCTGTTCACGCGTTACCAAGACAACCAGCGCGTGCGGCAGGTTTCCGGCACGCTGAAGCGGTATCAATAACCGAGAACGCCGGTCCTGCCGGCACGAGGGGTTAATATGAAACGCGCCATCGTCGTGCTGGCCGCCATCGGCTGCTGGCTCGCGCTGCCGGCCGCCGCCGCCGACCTCAATATCAAGGCGTTCTTCGGCAAATTCACTGGCAGCGGTGTCGCCCAGTCGGAAGACAGCCTCTATTTCGCGACCACCGTGCGCGATACGGACGTGGAGATCGGGCCGACGCCGGATGGGTTCCGCATGGTGTGGACCACGGTCCTGCGCCAGGGCGGCGATCCGTCCAAGCCGAACGTCCGCCGGAAGCAGACGACGATGGACTTTGTCCAGCAGGTGCAGCTCAACCAGTTCAAGGCCAAGCCCAGCGAGGGTATCCCGCCCGGCGGCCAGGCTTGGGCGCGCATCAACGGCAACACGCTGACGGTCTATATCTTCAGCGTGGACGAGAACGGCATGTACGAGATTCAGAGCTACGCGCGCACGCTGACCGGCGCGGGCATGGACCTGATCTTCTCGCGCATCAAGGACGGCGAGGAGACGCGCACCGTGAAGGCCAAGCTGACCCGGATGGCGAACTAGCCGTCCAGGAGCTTCCGCCAGGCGGGCCACGCGGCCACGCGTTCGGCCATCAACCCATAGCCGCCGCGCAGGGGATGCACGCCGTCGAGCGCGTGCAGATCGGCCGCGATCCGGGCGTCCGTCTCGAACGGCGTGTAGCAGTCGAGATAGGGCACGCCCAATTCCGCCGCCAGCGCGGCGTAGGCCTTGTTGTATTCAGCGATGCGCGCGTTGCGGAAATCGTAATTGATGCTGGGCCGCGGCCGCATGGGCTGCAGGCTTTCGTCGACCGGCGTCGGCCCGATCCATAGCGTCGGACGCCAGGCCTTGGCTTCGGCCAGCATCTTCCGCGCGAGCTTAAGCGATTCCGGCAGCGGCACGCGTAAGCCCTTGCCCACGTCCTCCGCGCTGTCGTTGATGCCGAAAGCGAAGACGATGGCGCACGGCACGTCCGGCGGGAACCGCGCCTCGCATTCACGCCGCCAGCGCGGCTCGATCAGCGCCGAGGTGTCGCCGCGAATGCCCAAATTGTAGAGAGTCACGTCGTGGCCGGCCTTGCGCTCGCGCACGCAAACGCGCCCGGGCCAGCCCAGGAAATCGTCGTCGCCCGTGCCGGCGGTGATGCTGTCGCCCACGAAGGCGTATCTCATGACGGTCATGACCGGTCTTTCCCCTTCTCCACGATTCGCGCGAGCTGTTCCAACGCCTGCGCCCGGCCGGCCTGGAAATCGCCCTCGATCCACCAGGCCTCGACCTCTCCGAGCACTCTGCCGACCTCCGGCCCGCCGGCCACGCCGAGCGTCATGACGTCCTCGCCGCCGACAGGCAAGCGTGGGCGCGCCCATGTTTCGGCCAAACCGAGCAAGGCGCGCCAGCCCTCGGCCTCCCGGCGCGGCGATTCGCCCCTGGCCGCGGTCGCGTCCGCCCAGGCCAGCAGCACCAGGTCGCGGAATGCTTCCGTCCCCAAGCGATAGAGCCAGCCGCGCGCCACACGCGCGTTCCACTCCGGGTCCGGCCGCACGGGCGGTACCACGAGACGCGCCAGCCGCTCGCGCTGGGCGTTCGACAGGCGCAGCCGGCCGCACACCGCGTTCGCAGCGGAGGCCCCGCCATCGACCAGCGCGGCCAGCCGGCGAACTGGATCGGCGCCGACCGTGATGCCCTCCACGGTCACGAGCGCGCGCAGCCGCGCGGCCCCACCGGCCTCGGGCAGGATCGCGGCCAGGATTCCCGCTTCCGCCATCAGCGCGACCGTCGAAGCAGGCTCCGGTGCGTTCAAAAGCTTGAGAAGTTCCGCCGCGACACGCTCGCCCGAGAGCGTGGGTAAAAGATTCGCCAGCCGGCGGCAAGCCGCGAAGCCTTCGGCATCGGGCGCGCCGCGCCCGAAATGGGCATGGAAGCGGAAGAAACGCAGGATGCGCAGCACGTCCTCGCGGATGCGCGTTTCGGCGTCGCCCACGAAGCGCACCCGTCCGGCCGAAAGGTCGGCCGCCCCGCCGAACGGATCGTAATATGTGCCGTCCAGATCGGCGTAGAGCGCGTTCATGGTGAAGTCGCGCCGCGCCGCGTCGGCCAGCCAATCGTCGGTGAAGGCTACGCGTGCGCGGCGCCCGTCCGTTTCCACATCGTGTCGCAACGTGGTGACCTCGAACGGCACGTGATTCACGACCGCGGTCACCGTGCCGTGGTCCAGCCCCGTCGGGATGGCCTTGAGGCCCGCCGCATCGAGAAGGCGCAGGACGGTTTCCGGCGGATTGGATGTGGCGATGTCCTTGTCGCCCACCGCGCGGCCGGCCAGCGTGTCGCGCACGCATCCGCCGACGAAACGCGCGACAGCGCCGTCGGCCGTGAGCGCGGCCATCACCGCACCCACCTCGGGCGCGCCGAGCCACGCCACGCCGGACAGGCGGCCGGCGGGCTTCATGCGAGCAAGGCACGGTAGCGGAGGGCCATCAGCGCTCCAGGACGTCGCACAGGTTGATCAGCATGCCCGCCGTGGCGCCCCAGATGAAGCGTCCTTCGTAAGGCATGGCGAAATAAGTGCGCTCGCGCCCGCGCCAGAAACCCGTGCGGCGTTCGTGGTTGCGGCGATCCAGGACGAAACTCAGCGGAACCTCGAACACGGCCGCCACTTCGCTCGGATCGGGCTGCAACGGGAAAGGCGGGCGCACGAAACCCACGATCGGCGTCACCACGAAGCCCGTGCCGGTCTCGTAATCGTCAAGCCGCCCGACCGTCTCCACATGGCTGCGCGCCAAGCCGATTTCTTCCTCGGTTTCGCGCAAAGCCGCGGCGACGGCGTCGTCGTCCGTCTCTTCGATGCGGCCGCCGGGAAAGGCAACTTGGCCCGCATGGGCCGACAGATGCTCGGTGCGCTGAGTCAACAGCACACTCATCTCCGTCGGGTGCTCGACCAGTGGCACCAGGACGGCGGCGGAACGGCGCGGCTGCACCGGTTCCGGCAAGCTGGGATCGAAATCGCGGTCGCCGCGCAGGCGCCAACCGCTGGCGTCGCGCACGCGACCCGCCGTGACCTCGGCGCTGGCACGCAGCCGCTTTAGAATGAAGTCGCGCGTAATCACGCGTCACCCCGCGCGCCCAGCGCGAAGAACACGCCACCGGCCCAAACCCCAAGCACCGTCTTGCCCGCCTCTGTGCGTTCCACGGCCAAATCGACCAACTGATAGAAGACCGGCCGCAGGATCAGCGCCTCCAACCCCTCGCGAACCATGACATAAGGCCGCGGTTCGCCATCGTGGTCCGCGACGCGGATCGGATGGTCGGGGCCAGCCGTGACTTCGTCGTCCACATTGGTACGAAAGACCAATTCCTGCGCCTCGCCCTGCCCGCGCGCCTCGAGCGCCACCGCCGTGAAAGGCGCATCCTCCACCTCGATCCGGCCACGTTCGGCCGGCGTGACCAACCAATAGGAGCCGTCGGGCGCGCGCCGCAACACGGTCGAGAACAAACGGACCAGAGGTTTGCGGCCAATCGGCGAGCCGTGATAGAACCAAGTGCCGTCACGGGCGATGCGAATGGCGAATTCGCGGCAGTTTTCCGAGCTGTTTGGCCAAGCTTCCCCGCTCGGCGCGCCGGAAGAAGCGCGCGCGGCGAGGGAGAGAAGATTCGGGTCCGGCACGGTTTTCGCCATCTCGATGTTGCCGTCGGGCCGCCGCGTGTGGAGAGATCGCCGTGAACGTGACCCCGACGAGCCTGCCGTCCAACGAAAGGCCTGACCAGTTGCTGGCCGAGATCGAAGCGCTCGGCGAACGCATGGCTTCCGTCCGGGAACGCGTGGGACGCGTTATCTTCGGGCAAAGCGGCGTGATCGATGAAACACTTATCACGCTGCTGGCGGGCGGTCACGCCCTGTTGATCGGCGTTCCCGGCTTGGCCAAGACGCGCCTGGTCGAGACGCTCGGCACGGTTCTAGGCCTCGACGACAAGCGCATCCAATGCACCCCCGACCTGATGCCCGCCGACATTCTGGGCTCGGAGGTCTTGGAGGAACCCGAACCCGGCCGCCGCTCCTTCCGTTTCATTCCCGGTCCCGTCTTCTGCCAGCTTCTGATGGCCGACGAGATCAATCGCGCCAGCCCGCGCACCCAATCGGCGTTGTTGCAGGCCATGCAGGAATCCCGCGTCTCGATCGCGGGCCGTTACCATTCGCTGCCGCGTCCGTTCCACGTGCTGGCGACGCAGAACCCGCTGGAGCAGGAGGGCACCTATCCGCTTCCCGAAGCCCAGCTCGACCGTTTCCTGATGGAGGTGCGCGTCGGCTATCCGGACCAAGACGCCGAGCGCCACATGCTTTTGGCGACCACGGGCGCGGTCGAGGAGGCACCCATGCCCGTGATGAGCGCGGATGAGCTGCACGCCGCGCAGAAGCTGTTGCGCCGCATTCCCGTGGGCGAAAGCGTGGTGAAGGCCATCCTGGGCCTGGTCCGCGCCGGCCGGCCCGAATCGACCGACCTCGACGAGATCCGCGCCCAGGTGGCGTGGGGCCCCGGTCCGCGCGCCAGTCAGGCGCTCATGCTGACCATTCGCGCCCGGGCGCTTCTGGATGGCCGTCTCGCGCCCTCCATCGACGACGTGCTGGCGTTGGCGCCCGCCGTGCTGCGCCACCGCATGGCGCTGACCTTCGCCGCGCGCGCGGAAGGCGTCACCATCGAGCAGGTCGTCGACCGCTTGTGCGCGCGCCTGGCCTAAGCCGCGCGAATCCCGGTCCGTGACGATGGCCGACCGCCGCGCGCTGCAATACCGGGCCGAGCATCTCGCGGGCACGTTCCCGCCACTCTTGGTCGCCGCGCAGCGCGTGGCGGCCACCGTCCTGCAAGGCGTCCACGGCCGCCGCCGCGTCGGCATGGGCGAGACGTTCTGGCAGTTCCGTCCCTACGAGCCCGGCGATCCGGTCCAGCGCATCGACTGGCGCCAATCGGCCAAGCGCGAACGCGCCTTCATCCGACAGACCGAGTGGGAAGCCGCGCAGACCGTCTGGCTGTGGCTCGATGCCTCGCCATCGATGGACTACCGCTCGCATCTGTCGTCCGTCGAGAAGAGCGAACGCGCGACGTTGCTTACGCTCGCCTTGTGCGCGCTGCTGCTGCGCGGGGGCGAGCATGTGGCGTTCCCAGGCGAGGCGCGCAAGTTCACCGGCCGCTATGCGTTGGAACGCGCGGCCGCGGCGCTCTCGCGCATCGCCGCGCGCGGCAACGACGGCGTGCCGCCGCCCGCGCCGTTGCCGCGTCACGCGCGGATCGTCCTGATCGGCGACTTCCTGGCGCCGCTGAAGGAGACCGAGCGTGCCGTGCGCGCGCTCGCCGCGCGCGGCGTGACCGGACACCTGCTGCAGATTCTCGATCCCGCCGAGGAAAGCCTGCCCTTCCAGGGCCGGACGCTGTTCGAGGGTATGGAAAACGACGGCGCGCTTCTGGTGCGGCGGACGGAAAACCTTCGCGAGGCTTACACCGCGCGCATGGAAGCGCACCGCGCCGCTCTGGCCACGCTCGCGCGCGCGGCCGGCTGGACCCTGGCCGTCCACCACACCGACCGTCCGGCCGAGGCGGCCCTGTTGCCGCTTTATGTCGCGTTGGCCGAACGGCCGGGCGTCTAGCCCATGTGGTCGCTTGGCCCGCTCGCCTTTGGTGCGCCTTGGCTTCTGGCCGCTCTGATTGCCTTGCCCGCGCTGTGGTGGCTGCTGCGCGCGACGCCCCCTGCCCCGCGCCGCGTGCGCTTTCCCGCGCTGCGCCTTCTGATCGGGCTGAAGCAAGAGGACGAGACACCGGCGCGCACGCCATGGTGGCTGTTGCTCTTGCGCTTCGCGATCGCCGGCCTTCTGATCGTGGGACTCGCGCGCCCGCTGCTCAATCCCGGCAGCCCGCTCTCGGGCAGGGGGCCGCTGCTTCTGGTCGTCGATGACGGCTGGGCCGCCGCCCGCGAATGGACCGCGCGGGAACGCGCGCTCGACATGCTGCTCGATCATGCCGAGCAGGAGAACCGCAAGGTCGCGCTGGTCACCACCGCGCCCCGTGTGGGGGTCGCCCCGGCCGACCCGCAGCCCTTTACCGATGCCGGGACGATCCGCCAGCGCGTGAAGGCGCTGACGCCCGAACCCTGGCCGGTCGACCGCCGCGCCGTGCTGGAGCGGTTGGAGAAAATGACGCCGCCGGACGGCGTCGAGACCTGGTGGTTGGCCGACAGCTTCGATGACGGAAACGCCGTTTCGTTGGCCGAACGTCTGGCGCGCTTCGGCCCGCTGACGGTCGCGGAAGACGCGCCGGCGCGGCGGCCGCGCCTGATGCTGGCGCCCAGCGTCGACGCGGGCGGCCTCATGGTCCGTGCGCGGCGCTTCGCGACGGACGGAGAAGAGACGATCATGGTACGCGGCACCGCGGCCGATGGGCGCCTGTTGACCCGCGAGCCGCTGCGCTTCGAGCCGGGCCAGGCGGACGGATCCAAGCTCCTGGCGCTGCCGGCGGAGGTGCGCAACCAGGTCGAGCGGCTCGAGATCGAAGGCGAAGCCAGCGCGGGCGCGACCGCCCTGCTCGACGAACGCTGGCGCCGTCGCGTGGTCGGCGTGGCCGCTTTGCACGCCGAAGGCCGTAGTATGCCGCTGTTGGGCGAGGCCTACTATCTGGAGAAGGCGCTGGCGCCTTACAGCGAGGTCCGCGTCGGCCCGATCGACGCGCTCCTGGCCCAGCCTCCGTCGATGCTGATCATGCCCGACTCGGGCGCCGTGCCGGAGAACGAGGTGCGCGCGCTGGAGAATTGGATGAAAGCGGGCGGCGTGCTGGTTCGCTTCGCAGGGTCGCATCTGGCCCAGGGCGGCGACGAGCTGGTGCCGGTCGCGTTGCGGCGTGGAGGCCGGGCACTCGGCGGCGCCATGTCGTGGGCGCAGCCCGCGCGCCTGGCGCCGTTCCCCGAGACCAGTCCCTTTACCGGCCTGACCGTGCCCGCGGACGTGACTGTCGACCGCCAGGTCCTGGCGCAGCCCGGCCCCGACCTCGAGGGTAAAACCTGGGCGCGGCTCGTGGACGGCACGCCTCTGGTCACCGGCGAGCGGCGCGGCAATGGCTGGCTTGTGCTATTCCACGTCACCGCCAATCCCGACTGGTCCAACCTGGCCATCTCCGGCCTGTTCGTGGAGATGCTGCAGCGGCTGGTCGCACTGGGCGCGGGTTCGGCCGGCGAAGAAGGCGCCGGCGCCCTGCCACCGCTGGCGCTTCTCGATGGTTTCGGGCGGCTCGGGCCGCCCCGCCCCGGCACCCGCCCCATTCCGGGGCGCGATTTTCTCCAAGCGCGCGTCTCGCCCGAAACACCACCGGGTCTTTACGGCACGGCCAGCGCACGGCGGGCCCTCAACCTGGCCAGTTCCGTCGGCGAGCTGTCGCTTCTGCCCGCCCTTCCCGCAGGCGCGTCCCGTCATCTGCTCACCGAGGACGGCGAAGTCGATCTGCAACCTTGGCTCCTGACCCTCGCCCTTGCCCTGGCCATCGCGGATGCCTTGGCCAGCCTGGCCTTGCGCGGCTATCTGGCCGTTCGGGTGCCGTCTTCGCTGAGACGTGCGGCCATCCTCATCCTGTTGGGCGCAGGGGCGGCTCTTGCCCTCCCCATGGGCCAAGGGTCAGCCCAGAGCCTGTCCGACCCCACGGCAGCCGCGCTCCGTGCCACCAGCCAAATGCGGCTCGCCTATGTACGTACGGGTAACGCAGAGGTTGACTATACCAGCCGTACAGGCCTGCAGGGGTTACGGAAAGTCCTCCAAGATCGCACGTCCGTGGAGCTCGGAGACTCCCTGGAAGTCGATATCACACGGGATGAATTGGCTTTTTTCCCTATCCTGTACTGGCCGCTGGGGCGCGCGCCTCTGACCTTGACACCGGATGTGGTATCTCGCGTGTACGCGTACATTCGCAATGGCGGGATGATTCTGTTCGACACCCAGAATCAAGGCGGCCTCGGTGCGGCGAGTCCGGATGCTAGCGTGCCCGGGCTTCAGCGCTTCCTCAGCCGGCTCAACCTGGCGCCCCTGATCCCCATTCCGGCGGACCATGTGCTGGCCCGCTCCTTCTACCTGCTGTCGGAATTCCCCGGCCGTTGGAACGCAGGCACGGTCTATGTCGAGGCCAAGGGCGACGGCAAAGATGACGAGGCCGTTTCCTCCATCATCTTGGGCGGAAACGACTGGGCCGCGGCCTGGGCCGTCAGCGACCAGGGCCAGCCGCTGTTCCCCGTCGTTCCCGGCGGCGAGCGGCAGCGCGAGATGGCCTACCGCTTCGGCGTCAACGTCGTGATGTACGCGCTCACCGGCAACTACAAGTCGGATCAAGTCCACCTGCGCTTCATCCTGGAGCGCCTGGGCCAATGAACGCCGACGTCGCCAACATCGTCTGGTCGCCGCTGGTGCCGTGGGAATTCCTGACGGCGCTCGGCGTCTTGGCTGCCTTGATTCTTCTCTACGGCGCGCTCCGGCGCGCGCGGGGCGTGGTCTGGCGCGCGTTCTCCATCGCCATTCTTTTGACGGCCTTGTTCAACCCATCCCTCGTCTATGAAGAGCGCGAGCCGCAGAGCGACATCGCCGTGATCGTGGTGGACGATTCACCGAGCCAGCAGATCGGCGACCGCCGCCAGAAGCGGGATGCGGCCCTGGCATCCATCGAGCAGCGGCTCAAAAGCGAGGCGAATCTGGAGGTGCGCGTCATTCATGCCGGCGCCGCCGCGCGCGATGGCGCGGAAGATCCCGGCACCCGCCTGTTCGAGGCAGTCGGCCGCGCGTTGGGCGACGTGCCGCGCGAGCGCCTGGCGGGCGTGATTCTGCTGACCGACGGCCAAGTGCACGACGCCGACACGGCGGAATCCCTCGGCCTCAAGGCGCCGGTCCATACGCTTTTGACCGGCGCGCGCAACGAAGCGGACCGCAGGCTGGTGGTCCAGGCCGGCTCGCCCTATGCCATCGTCGGCAAGCCGGTCGAGATCAAATTCCGCGTCGAGGACGCGCCCGGCGCCAAGGGCACCGCGCGCGTCACCATCCGCCGCGACGGCAACCCCGCGCGGACCGTGACCGTGCCGGTCAACGGCGAAGGCAAGGCAGAGATCACGCTTAACCGCGCGGGCCCCACGGTCCTCGAGATCGAAGCCGAGCCTGGCCCCAACGAGCTGACGCTCGACAACAACCGCGCCGTCCTCACGCTCAACGGCGTGCGCGACCGCCTCAAGGTTCTCTTGGTTTCGGGCGAGCCCCATCCTGGCGAGCGGACGTGGCGAACCTTTCTCAAGTCGGACCCATCGGTGGACCTCGTGCACTTCACCATCCTTCGGCCGCCGGAGAAGCAGGACAACACGCCGCTGAACGAACTGGCGCTGATCACCTTCCCCGTGCGCGAGTTGTTCGAGGTGAAGCTGAGCCAATTCGACCTGGTCATTTTCGACCGCTACCGCCGGCGCGGCGTGCTGCCGCTCAGCTACTACGCCAACATCGCGGAGTATGTGAAGAAGGGCGGCGGACTGCTGTTGGCCGCCGGCCCGCCCGACGCGACCGCGTTGAGCGCATTCCAAACGCCCCTGGGCGAGGTGCTACCCGCGCAGCCGACCGGGCAGGTGATCGAGACCGGCTACCGTCCCGCGCTGACCGCCGTGGGCAAACGGCACCCGGTGACGGCCGAGCTATCCGGCGCGCCCGAAGGCACCGAGAAATGGGGCCGCTGGTTCCGGCAGATCGAGGCCACGGCCAAGGGCGGCACGGTCCTGATGGAAGGGCCCGGCAAGCGTCCGCTTCTCATCCTGGCGCGCGAGGGCGAAGGGCGCGTGGCCGTCCTTCTGTCCGACCAGATATGGCTGTGGGCGCGCGGCTTCGAGGGCGGCGGGCCGGAGGCCGAGTTGTTGCGGCGCATCTCCCATTGGTTGATGAAGGAACCCGAGCTGGAGGAGAACGATCTGCGCGCCTCAGTGCGCGGTAACCGGCTGGAGGTGGTGCGGCGGTCGCTTGAGAGCGGCAAGAAGAGCGTGACCGTGACCGCGCCCAGCGGAAAGGAAACGACGCTGGACCTGACGGAAGAGGTCGCGGGCCGCGCCGTCGGCAGCATGCCGATCGAGGGGCCCGGTCTTTATCGCGTGAAGGACAAGAACAAGACAGCCTTCGCCGCCGCGGGCGCGCCCAACCCGCTGGAAAGTTCGGACGTGCGTACGACCGACGCGAAGCTAGCGCCCATCGCCCAAGCCACGGGCGGCGGCATCTTCTGGCTGGCCGACGGACAACCCGAGATCCGCCGCCAAACCGCCGGCCGGTCCATGAAAGGCGCGGCAAGCGATTCCTGGCTGGGCCTTCAAACCAACGAGAGCTTTGTCGTGCTGGGCACACGGCGCGTACCGTTGGCGCCCGCCTTCGCGGTCCTCGCGCTCGTGCTCCTGCCGCTCGCCTTCGGCTGGTGGCGCGAAGGCCGTTGAGATATCGCGCGTCGTCCGTCCCCATACCAGCCGTCACCTTGCACTCGGCGCGGGGTCCAGCGCCGGGCGGCCTGCGAATGCGGTGATGATCTCGCCGCGCCTTCGGAGCTCTTCGCGCGCTCACGCGGCTGGATGCACGGTCAAGCCCGCGCATGACGATTCAGGCAGGGAGCTTTTTTTGCTAGAGCCCCCTGCCCCCCTCCCTCGTTGGGAGGAGTAAAAAAACACATGAGGGAGGGGCGCTAAAAAAGCGCACGTCTCATTCTTCCACCCCTCCCCTTGAGGGCTTGAGCGGCGAAGCTGCTCGAGGCAGAGGGGGGAGGGGTTTGCCAACCCGCGTCGAGCCCCTCAGCCCGAGTCGTCGAGGGTTCGTCCCGCGTTGCCCCGGGGGATAAAGGCCCGAAAGACACAGAAGGCCACGCCGTCTGGGCGTGGAATAGGGATGTTGGCCGCCGCCGCAAACCCATCCACGCAAAAGAAAACCGGCCCTCCTTGCGGAGGGCCGGTTCATAGTCTCAAGAAACGTTGGTCTGTTTCTTAGAAGTTGTACTGCATGCCGAGCTGCAGACGCTGGGCGGAGCCCGACGTGTTGCCTGCGCCCGTGTTATGCGAGCTGGCAACTTCGCGCCAACCCATCATGTATTCCAACCCGATCGAGACCTTGGAAACCGGGTTCCAGATCAGGTTGATGTGCGTCGTAACGATCTGGTCGGTCTGACCGTTGGCATTGGAGCCCAACTGAGCTACCGGGATGTCCATCGTCTGCGCGCCGCCGATGATGTTGGAACGCAGATTGTCAGCCCAGTAGTGCGTGAACGCACCCCAGCCGCCGAGCGCCGACACTGTCGTGATTTGGCTGCAGGTGTTCGTCGGTGCAGCACCGCCACCGGCAGAAGCGCAGTTCGTCACGTAGTAGTCTTCGGTCGAGCCGTTCAGGTAACGGCCGAGACCCTTACCGTAGTTGATGACACCACCGATGGTGTCCTTGCCCCACAGCTTGACCGTGACGCCGGCGTGACCGCCGCCGCCCCAGGCGTTGTCGTCGAAGTTGTTACCGCTGTTGTAGTTGAAGTTACGCGCAACGCCGGAGACGTTGATCGCACCCCAAGACGGACGGTAACGCAGAGCAGCAACAAAGTCCGGCATCTGGTCGATACCGTTGATGTTGTTGTTCGCGGCGGGAATACCGTTAACACCAGCACCAGCGGCAACCGCGTTGTTCTGCTCCGGGTTTTCGATCGCGAGATCGGCCGACAGGGCGTCCATGACGGAAGCCGTGTAGCGAATCTGCGTCTGACGGACGAACTCCTGACCGGCGGCGCCGTAGAAGTCCACCGTGTCAAAGAACGTGTCCTGGTCCATGAAGGTCGACCAGGTCTGACCGGCGAGAACCGGGCCCAACTGGCCATACGCATGACGGACGCGGAAGCTGTCCGAGTTCGTCACGCGCTGGTTGCCGGCGGGACCGAAGAAGTCGCCTTCAATGCGGGTCCGCAGGGAGCCCCAGTCCGTCGGCGTCCGCGAGTCGAAGCGGATACGCGACTGACGGGAATGCATGCGGAAGTCGCCGCCCTGGCTGTTGGCCGCGCTGCTCTTCAGCGGGATGGCCGTAACAGCGAACGAGTCGCCAATCGCGGTGCTCGGCGCGTTCATCGTGAAGAACGAGTCGGCCTTCACGTAACCGCTGAAGCTGATCGACGTGTCCGAGCCAGGAAGCTTCCAAGAGCCCGGGAACTCGCCGCCCGTGACGGCCTGCGCGGGAGCAACCTGCTCCTTCTGGGCCTTCGTGGTCGACTGAGTCTCGAGCTGGTTCAAACGGTTCTGAAGGGCATCGATTTGCGCCTTCAGGTCCGCGTTGTCATCCGCAGCGAACGCGGGGCCAGCAAGCAGAGCAACTGCCGCGCCGGAACCGAGCAGTGCGGTCTTAAAAGTGGTGTTGATCATCGAACCTCCTCTCCAAGAACGCATCGAAGTCCCTGACACGGTTAGCAATCGAAGCGTCTCGACGGCACTCGGCCTTTGTTTTTGGTACCGAGATTGGAGCTTTTTTGAGCTATCGGCGGCCAAACAGCAAGGCCGGAATATGGCGATTGTAACATTCTTTGGATGCCTGTGGCGCTTTCGCCACATGGGGCCCGGCGGGGTTTAGGGCCAGCCTCCGCCTCACGAGATTCGCATTTTACAGCATTTCTACCGGACGCGAAGAGCTGCACATTTCGCTGAAAATAGGGGTGAGTCGTTTCGGCAACACAATCTTTAGTGCTATGCTTTGATTTAATGGCGAAACTTGGAACGACGCCGCCTTTCCTGCATGATCCGGCAGTCGATGCAGCGCCCAATATGGATATTTATTCCTAATTTGACCAAAAGCCGCGGCCCGAGCCGCTCCTGACCAACCGGACAAGACCCATATTTCGACCATGGCGGATCCGCCCTCTTCAAACCTGACCAGCGCCCTGGCCGTGGCGGCCCGCCATCACCACGAGGGGCGGCTGCGCGAAGCGGAGGCCATCTATAAGGACATCCTCCGCGAGACACCCGACAATGGCGAGGCGCTCCACCTTCTTGGCTTGGTCGCCTATCAAAGCGGACGTCCCGAACAAGCGATCGAACTGATCGGCAAGGCGCTCCTCGCGGACGACGCCAACGCGGCCTATCACGACAATATCGGGCTGGCCTACCGGGCGACGGGCAAGATCGAAGACGCCGTGAAGCACGCGCGGCGCGCGGCCGCGCTCGACCGCACCAATCCCGGCACGCAATTCAACCTGGCTTGCGCGCTCGACGCGGCCGGGCGCACCGACGAAGCGGTCAGCGCCTATCAGCGCGCGCTCGCCGTGGTGCCGAACCATGCGGAGGCGCATAACGGCATCGCCAACGCCTTCATGCGCCTGGGTCGGACCGAACAAGCCATCGGTCACTACCGGCGCGCGCTTTCCATTCGCGCCGGCTATGGCGAGGCGCACCACAACCTGGCCAGCGCGCTTGCCCTGCAGGGGCGATTGGAGGAAGCGGCCAATCATTACCGCGCCGCGCTGGCGGCCGACCCGGCCGCGACCGACACGCAAACCGCGCTTGGCGCCATTCTCGCCCAACTCGGCAAGACCGATGACGCGATCGCCGTTCTGGAAAAGGCGCACATGGCCTCGCCGAATGACACCGATGCGCTGTTTTTCCTGTGCGACGCGCTGCGTAGGAGCGGCCGTGTCACGAATGCGGCGGCGCATTATCGCAAGCTGGTATCGCTGCGCCCCGATCTGGTCGACGCGCGCTGCAATCTGGGCAACCTTTTACTGGAGACGGGCCAAATCGCGGAGGCCCGCGCCACCTATGACGCGGCACTCGCGCGCCGGCCGTCGTTGGCCGACGCATTGGTCGGCGTCGGGCGCTGCGAGGAAGTCGAGGGCCGCCGCGATTCCGCCGCCGATTGGTACCGCAAGGCCCTCGAAGCGGCGCCCGGACACCCATTGGCCAGCCAGTTGTTGACCGCTCTGGTCCCTCGCCATTAACTCCGCGCGCACCATATTAGGCTGCGACCGACGGAAGGCGGGCATACCTTGAACACCACCCCAAGCGCGACTGGAACGGATGCCGACGCGATTTTCTCGGCCGCGCTGGCGCACCATCAGGCCGGCCGGCTGCGCGAGGCCCAGACCGGCTACCGCTCGGCCCTCCAAGCCAAGGCCGATCACGCGCCATCGCTCCACTATCTTGGCCTTTTGGCCCATCAGGTCGGCCAGAACGACCTGGCCGTTTCGCTCATCAGCCGCGCCGTCGCCGCCGACCGCGGCAACGCGCTTTACGCCTACAATTTGGGCGAGGCCTACCGGGCGCTGGAGAAATTCGAACAAGCCATCGCCGGGTATCGTCAGGCGCTGGCGCTCGATCCCGAATTGGCGGACGCGCATTTCGCGCTCGGCAATGCGCTGTACGAGCAGAAGCGGGTCGGCGAAGCCATTGCCGCCTACCGGCGCGCGGTCGAACTGACGCCGGAAGATCCCGAAGCCTGGAGCAATCTCGGCAATGCCCTTATGGACCAAAAAGCCCACGGGGAGGCTGGGGAGTGCTATCGCCGCGCGATCAAGGCCGATCCGTCCTATCTGCCGGCCTACATCAACCTGGGCACCGTCCTCATCGGCGCCAAGCGCCATGACGAGGCCGCCGCGCTGTTCCGCGGCGTGCTCGCGCGCGACGAGCAAGTGCCCGAAGGCCATTACAATCTGGGCAACGCGCTGTTCGCCTTGCACAAGATCGACGAGGCCGTGGCCAGCTATCAGCGCGCGCTGAGCCTGCGGCCAGGCTTTGCCGAGGCGCATAACGCGCTGGGCCTCGCGCTGCAGAAGCGCAACGATCCCTCTTCCGCGACCGAATCCTTCCTCAAGGCGATCGCGCTCAAGAAAGATTACGTCGAGGCACACACCAACCTGGGCGGTGCCTTGGTCGATTTGCGCCGCTTCGACGACGCTCTGGGTGCCTTGAACGAAGCGCTGCGTCTCGACCCGAATCATGCCGAGGCGCACAACCAGATCGCCAGCACCCTGTCGCTGATCGGCCGGATCGACGAAGCCATCGTCAGCGCCCGCCGCGCGCTGGATGCCAAACCGGACTTCGCGGAAGCCCATTACATGATGGGCGTCCTGGTCGAACAGCAGGGAAAGTTCGACGAAGCCGTGGAATGGCAGCGCAAGGCGCTGGCCCTCGATCCGACCCTGTCGGAAGCGCACTACCATATGACATTGAGCGGCCGTGCGACGAAGGAAGCCGCCGGCACGGCCGAAATGGAGCGATTGCTCGAAACGGGAAACTTGGACGACCGCCAGCGCGCGAATCTGCATTTCGCGCTCGGGAACGCGGCCGACCACACGGGCGACTACGAGCGCGCGTGGAGACATTTCCGCGCGGCGAACGACCTGAAGAAAGCCGAGGCGTCATTCGACGAAGGCGGTGTCGGCCCTTACGTCGATGCGCTGATCGACACCTTCGACGCGGACTACTTCGCCACGCGTCAGAATATCGGTAGCCGCTCCGAACTGCCCGTCTTCGTGTTGGGCATGCCGCGCTCGGGCACCACGCTGGCCGAACAGATCATCGCCAGCCATCCGCGCGCATTCGGCGCGGGCGAGTTGGAACATATGGGCCAACTCACCTCGAGTTTGCCCGAGCTGTTGCAGACGCCGGTGCCTTATCCGAAGGCCGCCGAGTTGATCGACGCCACCAATGCCAGGCGCGTCGCGGACCATTATCTGGCCGCTCTGCGCGAACGCGCGCCCAAGGCCGACCGCGTCGTCGACAAGATGCCGCTCAACTTCCTGCGCGTGGGTCTGATCGCGACGCTCCTACCCAATGCCCGCATCATTCATACCCGCCGCGATCCCATGGACACTTGCGTGTCCTGTTACTTCCAGCATTTCGCGCGCGGCTTCCACTTCTCCTATGACCTGGCCAATCTGGGCCTCTATTACCGCGAGTACGAGCGCCTGATGGCGCATTGGCACAAGGTTCTGCCCGGCCGCATCCTGGACGTGCAGTACGAGACGTTGATCGCGGAACAAGAGGCCGGCATCCGCAAGATCATCGATTTCTGCGGGCTGGAGTGGGATGCGCGCTGCCTCGCGTTCCACGAAACCGACCGGCAGGTGCGGACGGCCAGCTTTTGGCAGGTGCGGCAACCGCTTTACGCGTCTTCCGTCGGCCGTTGGCGTCATTATGAAAAGCATCTTGAGCCGCTGAAAGCAGCCTTGGGCCTGGCATGATCGCGCGCGCCGTCACGGTTTGTCTGGCCACCCTCGCGCTTGCCGCCTGCGCGGGCGAAGGGAAGCCAAAAAGCGATCCGCCGATGACGTTGAGCTACCGTTCCAGCGCCGCGGCGGGAACAGCAGGCACCTTCCAAAATTACCAGCAGGTCGTTCAGAAGACCGCGCCATCCTATGTGCGCGTCAAGATCACGGACCCGAATGCCGGCAAGGACGCCTCGACCGACACGGTTAATGGCGCCAGCGGCGTAATCGTCGATCCGTCGGGCCTGGTGGTGACCGCCGCGCATATCGCGCTCGACACCAAGCTGGCCGTCCAGGTCGTCACGTTCGACGGCCAGTATCACAAAGGGACTATTCTGCGGGTGGATCGCAACAGAGAGCTGGCCCTGATCCGCATCACCCCATTCGCCGGCATTCAGTCCGCGCCACTCGCCGATTCCGCCAAACTCACCGTGGGCGAGCCGGTCTTCGCCATCGGCACACCCGACAACAAGCCCGGCGTCGTCTCGCTCGGCCAGGTGGTCGAGACCAAGCACGCCGAGCGGTTGGAATATAACGGCTTCGGCTTCGACGACGCGGTCAAGCTGCGGATCGAGGTGGACCCCGGCAATTCAGGGGGGCCGGTCTATGACAGCCAGGGCCGTCTGATCGGCATCATCGCGGCCTTCGTGCTGGGCAACACGGACGCGGCGAAGAACTACAAGCTCTCCTACCTGGCCTATGCGGTGCCGTCGAACGCCATCCGCGCCTATATGGGCAACCGCTGACGCCGCTCAGAAGGCGTAAGTCAGCGTGATCTCGGTCAGATACCAAGTCCGGTTGAAATCGGTCGATGCGTTGGGAAAATTCGAAACGGCGTTCTGAAGATATTGCCGCGCGCCCGCGCCGGCCCAGGCGAAGCTTTGGGCAAGGGCGAGATTGATCTTGCTGGTGATCGACCACGATGCGATGAGATCCAATTCGTCCAGCGCATGGCTCGACGTGGCGCCGATCTGCCCGGGTTCGTCGTAATAGTTCCGGTAGAAAAACCCGTAGAGAGCGAGATCCTTCAAGGGATTGGCGGAAATGCCGATCTGGTGCGTGTTCTGGTTGCTGTTGAACAAAAAGCTCTGGGCCGCGATCTCGCCCAGGAACCACGTGCCGTAGCCGCGGCCGACCGTATAGAACAACGGGTCGAAGGAGCGTTTAACGTCGTCGCTTGAGTTCCCGTCGCCGCTGAAATGGGTGTAGCGATAGAAGATGTGCGGCGTCCAAGACGCATTGGAGAACGTCCAGCCGGGCTCGGCATACCAGCCGTTGGCGCGCACCTTGTCGCCGGTGTGGTTGTTGTATTCGTAGGCGTATTCGCCATAGAACGTCAGGTCTTGCACATCCGGGATCATGCTTCCGCCGAAGCGGGCGGAAAGGACGCCCAATCCCTTGCGGTCGGAGGTGGAGCTGATCTGCGAAATGCCGCCGGGGCAATTCCGGGTCGAAAAGCATCCCGCGCTGTCGGCATCATAGATGTACATCGCCATGATGCCCGCGTAGCGCGCGCGGTCCGTGTAAGCGAAACGCCCGTCGCCATCCTTTTTTGATTCAAACCATTCGATATTCGTGCCGACGAAGTCCGTTCGCGGCCAGTCGAGGCCATTCAAGAGCGTCTGGTCGGTGGTCGAGCGCAAAAGGAACAGATCGGCGCGGACGGGATCGGTATTGACCCGAACCACGCCGAGTCCGTCGAACGCCGAGCGCGGCGACATGGAATTGGCGGCGCGGGCACCTGAGTTGAGGGTGCCATCGCCGATCAGGAAGGCATCGCCAACCTGGAAGTTCTGACGCCCCAAGCGGGCGTCGAGCGCATCCGCGCCAAGCTCGTTGAATACACCGCCGGATCGCCATCCCACGAAGGCTTCTTCGACCGCGATATGGCTCGGGTTGCCCCATGTGCTGGAGACCAGGTTCGCATCGCCGTCGCCGCGCGTGGCCGCGCCGATAGCGCTGCCTCCGGCGTAAAACTCGCCGGCGTTCGCTGAAACGAAAGACATCTTCAACGACGGAAGGATGAAACCTTCGAACCAGACCGGGTCTTGCGAGATCGGCTCGTTGCTGCCCGGCCGGTAGGTGCCGGCGCCAAACTGGGCGCCGGGAGCGGCGGAAAACTCGAAGCCGCCCGCGAAGCCGGCATCCAGCGCGAATCCCCCGCTCTCATAGAATCGCCAATCGGCGTGCGCTCTATGTTCCGAGACGGCGGCAAACAACAGGACGAGGAGCGCCAGCAGGCGTGCCAAGCGACCCATGCAACGATCGAATCCCTCAATGAGCTTTACGAAACGGCCCAGATTCCCGCACCTTGGCGGAGGGATGCGATGGTGTCCATCGATACGGTATGGAAGGCCACTCAGAACGCGTAGGTCAGCGTGACTTCGGTGACCGTCCACGGGCGGTTGAAGCTGGTCGGCGGATTGTTGAAGCCAGACGTGGCGTCTTGCAGGAACTGCCGCGCGCCCTTGCCCGACCAGGCGACGCCCACAACGCCCGCGAGCGATAGCTGGCCGGTAATGGCCCACTGGGCGACGAAGTCCAACTCGTCCATGGCATGGCTGGCGGTGCCGCCGAACTGGCCGGGCTGGTCATAGGAGAAACGATAATAGATCGCGCTGAGGGTCAAATCGGCTGCGGGATTGGCCGAGACGCCGAGCTGATGCGTGTTCTGATTGCTGTTGAACAGGAAGTACTGGCCGGCGATCTCGCCCATGGTCCAGGTTCCGTAACCGCGACCGCTCGTATAGAAGAGCGGATCGAACGACTGCTTGGTGCCGTCGTTCGGGTTGCTGTCGCCGCTGAAATGGCTGTAGCGGTAATAGACGCGCGGCGCCCACGCGACCGACGAGAACGACCAGCCCGGCTCGGCGTACCAGGCGTTGGCGCGCACCCGATCGCCGCCGCGGCTGTTGTATTCGTAGGCGTATTCGCCATAGAGCGTGAAATCCGGCAAAGCCGGAATCATGTTTCCACCGAGGCGCGCGGCGATCACGCCGAGCCCCTTGCGATCGGCACTGGCCGAAATCTCGGACGGGCCCAACAGGCAATTCACGAATGAAAAGCAACCCGCATTGTCTGCGTCGTAGGCATACATCGCCATAAGCCCGACATAACGCGCACGGTCGATGTAAGCCGAACGCCCTTGCCCGTCCTGCTTGGATTCGAACCACTCCACGTTGCCGCCGAAGAAGTCCGTGCGCGGCTGATCCAGCCCTGTCAGAAGCGTCTGATCGGTCGTGGAGCGCAGCAGGAACAGATCGCCGCGCACAGGATCGGTGTTCACCTGGGCCACACCCAGCCCGTCGAAGGCGAGGCGCGGGTTCAGGATGTAAGCCGCGCGGCGGCCGGCGTCGAACGTGCCGTCGCCGATCAGGAACGCATCGCCCACCTGGAACGGTTGGCGGCCCACTCGGATATCCAGGGCGTTGCTGGGCAAATCGCCGAGGACGTCGCCGGATCGCCAACCGACGAAGGCGTTCTCCACCGCGATGTGCTGCGGATTGCCGAAGGTGAGGCTGTTGAGGTTCGCATCGCCGTCGCCGCGCGTCATGGCGCCCACGGCGCTGACGTCGCCAAAGAATTCACCCGCGCCGGACGAGATGAAGGACGCCTTGAGGTTTGGCGCGACGTAGCCCTCGAACCAGACCGGATTCTTGGCGATGAGCTGGTTGTTGTTCTGGGTGTATGTGCCCGCGCCGAACTGGGCGCTGGGGCTGGAGAAGAGACCTGTCCCGGCCGTAAAGCCGGCATCGAGGGCGAAACCACCGTCTTCGTAGAATCGCCAGCCGGCATACGCACCGCGTGCCAGGACGGCCGCGGCGAGAAGGATGGGGACGGCGAGAAGGCGGATCGGGCGGCCCATGACGGGTCGGTGAATCCCTCGCTCAAGCCGTCGGATTGGCGGGCGTGTCCCAGTACGGATTGGGCCCAAACCGGTCGGCCAGGAAATCGACGAAGACGCGCACCTTGGCTGACAGATGCCGGCTGTGCGGATAGACGGCATAGACCGAGGCGCGGTTGGGCAGATAGTCGCGCAGCACCTCCTTCAGTCGCCCGGCCTGGACGTCGGGGCCGACGATGAAGGACGGCAGCACCGCGACGCCCAATCCGGCCAACAGCGCCTGGCGGATCGCATCGCCATTGTTCGCGCGCAGATTGCCTCGCACCGAGACCGAGCGCGTGCCTTCGCCGTCGACGAACTGCCATTGGTCGGTATCGGACACATACGCATAGCTAAGGCAGTTGTGCTTAGCCAAATCGTCGGGCGTGCGCGGTTCGCCATGCTTCGCAAAGTAGGCCGGCGCGCCGCACAGGACGCGCCGGTCGGGCGCCAGGCGCCGCGCGATCAGGCTGGAATCGGTCAGCCGGGCAATGCGGATGGCGACATCGAAGCCCTCGTCGATCAAATCCACGAACCGGTCGTTCATCGTCATATCCACGCGCACCTCGGGATAGCGCGCGAGAAAATCGGGTATCGCCGGCGCGATATGGAGATGGCCGAAGGTCATCGGCGCGTTAACCCGCAATGTGCCGCGCGGTTCGGATTGCAGATGGGTGACGGCCAGCTCCGCCTCCTGCGCCTCGGCCACCACGCGTGCGCAGCGATCGTAGAAGGCGGCGCCGGTTTCCGTGAGGCTCAGACGGCGGGTGGTCCGATTCAAGAGGCGCGCGCCGAGCCGGTCCTCCAGGCGCGTGATCTGCTTCGAGACGGCGGATTTCGACAGGCCCAGTTCGGTGGCGGCGGCCGTGAAGCTGCGCGCCTCCACGACTTTGGCGAACACCGCCATGCCGGCCAGGCTGTCCAACGGCGCTAGAGTCATTGGCTATTTCCTGGAAACAATACTTGTCCATTTAACGAATTTTCAGATCGAACGGAAACATCTATCTGTTCGCCGAACATGCTCGGCAATGGCGAATTTCTAAGAAAACGGCCGGGGACCGGCGGGCTCCCCGTCCGCCGAGATGGTGGCGAAACGAGCGCGGAAGGCTTCAAGATAGCGGACCGTTCGTAACCGGCGGCTCATGAAGGATGGGAGAAAACGATATGACCGAAAAGGTCGACCGCTCCAAGTTGATCATTCCCGCCGTGGCGCCCCTTTACGAGGGGCTCAGCTGCGTAGCGTACCCCTTGATGCGCATCGTCGTCGGCGGTTTCCTGATCCCGCACGGCATGCAGAAGCTGTTCGGCGCATTCGGCGGCGGCGGCCTTGAGGGCACCGCGGCCGGCTTCGCCAAGATGGGGCTGGAGCCTGCGTCGCTTATGGCGATCCTGGCCGGCGGCACGGAATTCTTCGGCGGCATCCTGATCGCACTGGGGTTGTTCACACGCATCGCAGCGGCGGGCGCCGTGATCCTGCTGTTGGTCGCCTCGATCCATGTCCACTACGCCAACGGCTTCTTCGCCGGCAAAGGCGGCTATGAATACGCGCTCCTGTGGGCGGTGATGGCGTTCTACGTCTTCGTGCGCGGCGGCGGGCATTGCTCAATCGACCGCAAGATTGGCAAGGAGTTCTGATCGTCGTGCGGCGGTGCGTGAAAGGCATGGCATGACCAAGTGGCCCAGCATCTTCGTCGGCCACGGCAGTCCCGGCATGATCCTGGAGCGTGCCGCCGCGCGCGATTTTCTGGCCGGCTTGGGCCGGCAGATGGGGAAACCCAAGGCCATCCTCGTCGCGACCGCACATTGGGAAACCGGCGCACCTTCCGTGGGCGCCGCCGACAAGCCCGAGACCATCCACGATTTCTTCGGCTTCCCGCAGGAACTGTACCGTATCGTCTACCCGGCATCCGGCGCGCCTGAAGTGGCCGTGCGCGCGCAGACGCTTTTGAACGAAGCGGGGTTCGATGCCGCGCTCGACCATGCGCGCGGGCTCGACCACGGCGCCTGGTCGCCGCTCTATCTCATGTACCCCGACGCGGATGTGCCGGTGACGCAGATCTCGCTGCAGCCTCGTCGCGGACCCGGTTATCACCTTTCCATCGGCCGCGCGCTCGAACCCTTGCGCGCGGAAGGCGTGCTGGTCATGGGCAGCGGCGCCATCACCCACAATCTGCAAGACTTCGGCCGATACGATCTCAACGATCCGCCCGCCGCCTACGCCGCCGAGTTCGACTCGTGGGTGCGCGACGCGGTCACGCGCGGCGACACCGATGCCGTGGTGGACTATCGCCAGCGCGCGCCACACGCCGCGCGCAACCAGCCCAGCGAGGAGCATTTCCTGCCGCTCCTGGTCGCCATGGGCGCCGGCGGCGAAGGCGCCAAGGGACGCACGCTCCACGCGGGCTTCACCTACGGCTTCCTATCGATGGCGGCCTACGCGTTCGATTAGCGTCACGCCCGCCAAATAGACCTGCGAAAATCGCATACCCCGCCCGGGCGCACGCGCCTTGCGCGCAAAGGGGCGCGCGCATGTAATCCGGCGGTGACCGCCACTGCCCCTTCCCTGCTCCAGGAGCCCGCCGCGCCGACGGGCATTGCGAAGGCCCTTCAGGTCACCACCGGCGTTTTCTGCACCCACCTCTACCTGCTGGCCATGTCGGGCGCGAGCATGGCGCTGCCGCACATGCAGGGCGCGTTCTCGGCCGGGCCCGATCAGATCGCCTGGGTGGTGACGGCCTTCATCGTCACCGTCGCCATGACCAATGCCTGCGCCGGCTGGCTGACCGACCATCTGGGCCGCCGCAGGCTGCTTCTGATCTGTGTCGTCGGCTTCACCCTGTCCTCGGTCCTGGTCGGCCTGACTGAAAGCCTCGAGGCCGCCGTGCTGGCGCGCGTGCTGCAAGGCATGTTCTGCGCGCCCTTGGCGCCGCTGGGCCAGGCCATCGCGGTGGACGCGTGGCCGCGCGACCGGCAGGCCATGGCCACCTCGGTCTGGAGCATGGGAGCCTTGTGGGGTTCCTTCATCGCGCCGCTCGCGGGCGGCTACCTAGCCGAGAATCTGGGCTGGCAGTGGGTCTTCTACATGCCCGTGCCGATCGGAATCCTCACCTTCATCACCGGCTGGCTGTCCGTGCACGAGAGGGCCGAACGTGGGCACAGTTATCTGGATTGGCTCGGCTTCTTCACCCTCGTGCTGTCGATCGGCTCCTTGATGTATGGGCTCTCGCGCGGCGAGCGGCTGGACTGGTTCGCATCCGGCGAGATCATCGCGGCGGCCTGCATCGCGCTCTTGGCCTCCTACGTCTTCGTCGCCCGCATGATGATGGCGCGGCGCCCTTTCATTCCGATGAGTCTCTTCAAGGACCGCAACTACACGATCGCGCTGCTCTTCATCTTCATCTACGGCAACTACAACTATCTGCCGATCTTCGTGCTGCCCATCATTCTGACCAGCGTGATGGGGCTGACCCTGCCCGTGGTCGGCGCGCTGATCGCCGTGCGCAGCCTCGGCTCCTTCGCCAGCATGCTGATCGTGGCGCCGCTCTCGGACCGGGTGAACATGCGCGTCTGGCTGATCGCCGGCTTTCTCACCCTGATGGCGCCTTTCTGGATGATGGCCCGCTGGGGAATCGATCCGTCGTGGAGCGCGATCATCATCGCCATGTTCCTGCACGGCTTTGGCTCCAGCATGCCCTATATCGGCATCAGCGCCGCGGCCTTCGCGACCCTGCCGGTCGAACTGCGCAGCCAGGGCATGAGCCTGTTGCATCTGACCAACAACATGGGGGTCGCCATCGGCACCACGGCAATCTTCGCGCTTCTCGCGCGCGAGATGCAGACCAGCTACTCCGCGCTGGTGCAGTTCGTGAGCCCCTACAACGAGGCCATGCACGCCGGCACGGCGCGCAACATGCTTCACCTCGACAACGTCCACGGCTTGGCTTCGATGGGTGCCGAGGTGAGCCGTCAGGCCACCATGGTGGCCTTCAACTCCACGCTCCAGATCGCGGCCTATCTCGGGCTCATCATCCTGCCGCTTCTATTTTTTGCCCGCGTGCGCCACTGACGCGCAGCATAGGCGGCCGGGCGGAACGCATGATCTACCACGTCAGGCTGAACCGGCCGGTGAGCGCTTGGGCATTGTCCGACCCGTTGAGTTCGGCATCGTAGCGCAGGAGAAACGACAGGCTGTCGGTCAGACTCGCGGTGGCGCCGACAGCCGCCACTGCGCTATCGCGCGCGATCTGGGCGCCATCGACGGTGAAGCCCGGCCCGGTTGACCCCACGAAACTGGCCGTCATAGGACGCGCGGTGTTGGCGTATTCGTGCGCCCAGCCGGCGCGGGCTAGAAGCGCGATGGGTTTGGCGAGGCCAATATTCGCGTCGTGATCGAGTTGGACACCGAGAATGCTGCGAACCGAATTGGTGGTCTGGCTATCGACCGACAGATTGAGCGCGCCCGCGCCGGTTTCCGTGAAGCTGGCCTGATTCACGGTGGTTCCCTGCAGGCCGAGGAACGGCGTGAGATCGGTCACCCGTCCCACGGGGATGCCATAGCCGGTTTCGATCGCGCCAAGGAACTGGTTCGACGAGGTATCGCCCTCGGCTTGGCGGTTCACGCCCGGGAAACTGATCGTCCGCTCCATGGAATTCTCGTTATAGCCATAGCCCGCGAGCCCCTGGACATAGAACCGGTCCGGCCCGTAGCTGCCATAGAGCGCAAGTTGGTAGCTGTTCACCGCGCCACTGCTGGCCACGCCTTGCGTGCTCACGCTCGTGTTGGCATAGCCGGCGGCGATGCCCGCGAACAGGCCGGGCTCTAAGGTCTTGTCGATTCCGAATGCGCCGCCGCCGCCCGAATAATTGACCGTGCTGGCGCCATTGCTGCCCGCGATCTCGCCAGTCACGCCGACGCCGCTGACCCATGCGTTCCAAGGACCCGTGCGCGGCGGAGAGCCGGCGGAGGCCCCGGTTTCGCCCATCGTTGGTTGGCCCAGTGATGCCAGGTTGATGCGCGTGCCGGACGATAGAGCGGCGTTTCCGCCCGCGCGCGCTTGGCCAATCTGCTGGTTCAGCGCCATCATGAACGTCTGCCCGGCCACGACGCTTACCGAGCCGACATCGGAATAGGCCTCGCCCGACATCTGCTCGAATGCGTCGTCGGCCTGCGCCCCGCTCAGGCCAAGCACCGCATTGATGACGGTCGCCATGTCGCCGGTCGCATTCGTGGAGGCGGCGTCCAACGCGGTCGCCACCGCGCTCTGATTCCCCGTCGTCGCCACGGCGGCGAAATTCACGTTGTTGCGCGTGAGCGTCAGGTTCACGTCGGTCGTGGTGTAGGCCAGGCTCGGCGTGAGGAACGCCAGGTTGGAGGTCACATTGCCGAACGTTCCCGTTACGCCGCCGGCGGCATTGAGGATCGTATAGGTGGTGTTGACATTGTAGCTGCCGCTGGCCGCTTGCACGCTAACCGTGCCGCCGTTGATGGTTGCCGTACCCGTGGCGTTGACGCGGTCGCCGGCACCCGACGAGTCCACCTCCACTTCGAAGGTCGAACCCACGTTAAAGGTAACGTTGCCGGTCACGTTCTGCGTGCCGATGGAGTTACCCGGCGCCCAGATGCCGCCTGCGATGACATTGCCCGTAATTGTACCCGTACCGCCCAGCGTGCCCGACGCGCCAATCGTGACCGCGCTGGTCACCGAGCCATTGACGCGCAGCGTACCCGAATCGATCGAAGTCGCACCCGTGTAGGTATTCACGCCGCTAAGAGTCAACGTGCCCGTCCCCGACTTCGTCAACGCGCCGCCGCTACCCGAGCCGCCGATGACCCCCGACAGGGTGGTGTCGTTGCCATTGGTGTTCCAGGTGGCGGCACCGCCGAGGTTGATGGCGTTCGAGAGGGTGAACGCGGCATTCGATTGCGCCGTCGTGCTGGCGCCGAGATTCAGAGTGCCCGTTCCCACGGCGCTATTATTGCCGAGGGCGAGCGTACCGGCCGAGACGGTGGTGCCTCCGGTATAGGTGTTCACGCCGCTGAGGGTCAGCGTACCTGTCCCGGACTTCGTTAGCGAACCGCCGCCTGTGCTGCCGATAATCCCCGATACGGTGGTGTCGTTGCCGTTGGTGTTCCAGGTTCCGTTGCTCGCACCGAGCGTGATTGCGTTGGCGATCGCCATGGCGGCATCCGAGCGCAAGGTGCCGCCGTTCAACGTGACGCCGCCGGTGCCAAGCGCCGTCCCTGCGCCCGCGGCCAATGTGCCGGCGGTGACCGACGTCGTGCCGGAATAGTTCGCGTTGGCGCCCGTGATCGACAGCGTACCGGCACCACTCTTCGAGATACCGCCCGTGCCGGCGATCGCGTTCGCACCTGCAAGCGTCTGAGTGTTGCCGTTGCCGACGTTGAAGCCGGTGCTGCTGGACCCGTGCAGGAACATGGTGGTGCCTTGGGCCTGTCCCGCCGTCGCGCCGCCCGTGCCGCCGGTCGTGCCGCCCGTCACGCTGTAGGTGCCGGCGAAAGATCCGTCGACGATGGTGAGGGTGCCGCCGTCGCGCACGAATACGGCGCCGCCCAATGCCGCGCCGCCGCCGCCGTCCGAAAAGTCGCTGGAACCGCCATTTCCGCCGAACGTGCCGCCGGCACCCGCGTTGAAGCCGCCGCCGCCGCCGCTGCCGAAACCGCCCGCGCCACCAGTCTGCGTGGCGTTCGCTTTCGAACCGCCGCCGCCGCCGCCGAAACCGCCCGTACCGCCGGTTGCGGTGATCGGGGTGCCGCCGCTCTGCCCCGTCCCGCCGCCGCCGCCGAAATCGCCTCCCGTACCACCGTTGAAGCTGCCGCTGGTAAAATTGGCGCCACCGCCACCCCCACCGCCAATTCCGCCCGTTCCACCGCCGCCGGTTCGTGATCCACCACCGCCGCCGCCTCCCGAGCGTCCACCCGCACCGCCGTCAAAGCCCGTCGAGCCGCCACCGCCTCCCCCAAGCGCTGCGCCTGCAGTGCCCGCACTGTTATTGCCGCCAGCGCCACCTTCCGCACCACCACCGGCACCCGCACCGCCAGCCGTACCGGGTGCGCCGCTGGCGGTTGCACCGCCTCCTCCTCCGGCGCCGCTCGCGTTGGGAGATGCGCCACCAGTTCCTTGCTGGCCACCGCCGCCGGCACCCGAAGAAGCCGATGCGCCGCCAGTACCAAATTCGCCGCCGCCGCCACCACCGCCGAAGCCACCTTGTCCCGTCACGGCGCCACCTGTGCCCTCGTAACCACCGCCGCCGCCGCCGCCGAACGAGTTCGAACTGCCGCCGTTGCCGCCCAAGCCGCCGCCGCCGCCGCCTCCCATCCCGGCCGCGACGGTTCCCGCACCGCCGTTGCCGCCTGCGCCGCCGACCGCAGACGCATTGCCAACAGCCACACTCGTCAGCGTGACGTTCGCCCCCTGATTCACGAAGACGGCGGCGCCTGCGCCCAGACCGCCGCCACCGCCGCCGCCATGCTGCGCACCGTCGCCGCCGTTGCCGCCTTGGGCGAGCGCGTTGTTGACCGTGACGTTGCTGATCGAGACGGTGCCGCTCTCCACGAAGAAGACGCGGCCGATACTTGCGGCGTTGATGGTGAAGCCGCCGCCGTTGACCGTGACGTTGGACGAGATCATGGGCAGCGACTGCGTCAGCAGGATGTTGCCCGTGATGTTGATGGTGGTGGAGCCGGCACCCGTGTTGGCGTTGAAGATCGCCGTGCGCAACTCGCTCTCGGTCGAGACGTTGACTTGCGCGAAGACGGGCGAGGCGAACAGGATCGTCAGAACGAACAGCAGCGCGGGACAGAAAGTGGGAAGGCGATGGTTAATCGCGCCGTTTGGCGACGTGCGGCGATTACGACCGATACCTATTCGCAGCCCGCGCCAATCCGCGGCCGCCGCTCCGCCCCAAGGGGCGCGTAACGCCGTCCCCACTCGGCCATCCCCTGGCACTTGTTTCCCCGAACGGCCTAGTGATGGCGTTAAGGAATATTAGCTCTACTAAATATTGTATAACACCTTGGATTTGCAATCAAATACTTGCATCTAATTGTTACGTTTTTTTCAACAATGCTTGATGAATCGAGATTTTGTTTCGATCAAGAATCAATCGCCGCCGGCCCGCGCGGCATGGCCGGTCGAATACGACCTTTAGTTTGGAAAGCCAGGAGAAGCGGGTTAGGCGCGGGCGCTTTTATCCTGCCATGGGCGCAGTGAAGGAAGGCGGGCTGCCTTCCCTGGAGAGGCGCTAGCCCTTGACCCAATCCTTGTTCGCGCGCAGCGCCTTGATGATGGCGACCAGGTTCTTGTCCCGTGCGCGCGACAATTCCGTATAGGACTTGCCCTCGGCCATCCGCTCACACGCCTCGATCACCTTCGTCTTCATCTCGGGCGTCAGCTTGGGCGAGGCCAGCTTGCTCCACACGCTGGCGTTCTCCATGTCGAAATGCTCGAAGAAATGACGCATGCCGCCCTCGCCGCCCGCCATGTGCATGTGCACGAACGAGCCCATCATGGCCCAGCGCAAACCGGGCCCCTGGCGGATCGCCGCGTTGATCTGCTCGGGCGTGGCGATGCCGTCCTGCACCATGTGCAGCGCCTCGTGCCACATGGCCTGTTGCAGCCGGTTGGCGATATGGCCCGGCGCCTCCTTGATCATCTTGATCGCGTAGTGGCCGTTGCGGTTATAGAAGTCGCAGGCCCAATCGACCGCCCATTCCGACGTCTTCCGGCCGCCGCAGACCTCGACCAGCGGAATGATGTGGGGCGGGTTGAACGGATGGCCGATCACCGTGCGCTCCGGATGGATGCTCTCCTTCTGGATGTCGCTCATGATGAAGCCGGAGGTGGAGGACGAGATCACGATGTCCTTCGGCGCGGCCTCCTCGATCTGGGGCAGCAGCTTGACCTTGATCTCGAGTTTCTCGGGCGCGCTCTCCTGGATGAAATCGGCGTCCTTCACGATGTCGCCGAGCGAGGTGCTGAATTTGAGGCGCGAGCGCGAGGCACCGGGTGCGAGCCCCAACTCCTCCAGGAACGGCCAGGCCTGGTCGAGAAGCCTGTGCAGCTTGGCCTCGGCCTTGGGGTCCGGGTCCTGAACCGAGACATCGAAGCCCTTGGCCAGGAAATGCGCGGCCCAGCCGCCGCCCATCAATCCCGTACCCACGCAGGCCACGCGGCGCACTTTGTCGGGTGTCGGTCGAGCCATGGCTGGTTCCCTTTCTCTCTCAGCCCGTCTTCAGATCCGGCGGCGGGGTGCGGGCGACCGCGTCGCGGTGGGCCTCGTCGGCCAGGGCGTCGATGTTCTCCTGCCGCTGGGCGGCGGCGGCCTCGTCGTAGAGGAACGGCAAGAAGCAGAAGCGCCGTCCGCGCGTGATCGGCCACACCTCGTGCAGGACCGAACAGGAAAAGACAATGGCGCCGCCCGTGGCCGCGCGATACATGCGCGGGTCGTACTCGGGAAAACGCAAGTCGCCGCCCTCGTACTCCTCGGCGTTCAGGTTGATCGTGACGGCGAAGCGGCGGTGCGCCGTGCCCTTGGTGGTGTCGTCGCGATGGGCGCGGAAATAGCCGCCCGTCTGCGAATCGTAGCAGGCCACGATATGCCGCTCGATGCGCGTGGCGGTGAACTGGAACACCTTGCGCACCTCGGGCACCAGGCGGCGCGCGATCTTGGCGTTGATGGTTTCCTGCAACGCCATGTCGCGGATGGGGCAGTCGGCGCGGCGCTTGAAGCCGTGGTCGACGGTCGAGACCGTCTTGCCGCTGGCGGGATCGGTGCGCATGAAGCCGCTGTCCTCGCCGCCGTCCTTGTCGTACAGCGCGATCAGCTCGCGGCAGAATTCCTTTTCGAACACGTTGGGCACGGCCAGGACAGGCGCGCCGGGCCCGGCCATGGAGCGGTCGTCTGAGGCCGGCTGCGCATCGATGACGGACAGAACCTCCGCCACATGCCGCTCCGGCGCGTCGATCTTCAGCACGGCCAATACGCGCAAGGTTCGGTCCAGCACCAGCGAGAACGGGTGATAGACGCCGGCCTCGTCGCAGGCGCCATAGAGCATGCTGAGTTGCCGCCGGTAGTCGAGGAACAGCCGCGCACCCGGCCTGCGCTCGGCCAGGCGCCCGTCCTTCACGTCGGCGGGATCGCAGGTGACGATGAACAGCGACGCGCGAATGTCGTTGAAAACGCGCTCGTCGGAAATCATTTGAGCCGCCATGGTGCGCAACCGCTCGTCCTTGGCCGAACCCAGGAAGGTCAGGACGACGTAGCGGCCGCCCGCGATGTTGAAATGGAAATCCTGCCGCTCGGGTGTCGGCGCGACGAACCACGGCACCGGATCGCCGGGGCTGAAGGTCCGAGGCTTCTTCAGTTGCGCCATGCCCGCTTCGCGGCCGCGCGCGGTTTTTGGGTCCGCGCGCGGCGCAGCGCCTAGAACGAGACCTTGTCGCCGCCCTTCAGGCCCAGCATTTGGCGCGCCTCGTCCGGCGTCGCGACCGAGAGCGACAGGTCCTCGACGATGCGGCGGATCTTGGCGACCTGGGCCGCGTTCGATTCCGTCATCTGGCCTTTGCCCAGATAGAGGCTGTCCTCCATGCCCACGCGCACGCTGCCGCCCATGATCGCATTCATGGTGCAGAAGGCCATCTGATGGCGGCCCGCCGCGAGAACGGAGAAATAGAAGTCTTCGCCGAACAGCCGGTCGGCCGTACGCCGCATAAAGACCAAATTGTCGTAGTCCGGGCCGATGCCGCCCAGGATGCCGAAGATGCCCTGGATCAGGAACGGCGGCTTCACGAAGCCGCGGTCGACCAGATAGGCCAGGCTGTAGAGATGGCCGACGTCATAGCACTCGAACTCGAATTTGGTGCCGTGCCCTTCGCCCAGTTCCTTGCAGATGCGTTCCATGTCGTGGAACGTGTTCTTGACCACGAAGTCTTTCGTACTGTCGAGATACTGCTTCTCCCAATCGAACTTCCAATCCTTGAAGCGCGCGGCGGCCTGGAACAGGCCGAAATTCATCGAGCCCATGTTGAACGAGGTCATCTCGGGTGAGGCCGCCTTGGGCGCGGCCAGGCGCTCGTCGAGCGTCATGCCCATGCCGCCGCCCGTGGTGATGTTCACCACCGCGTTGCAGTTCTGCTTGATGCGCGGCAGGAACTCCATGAACACGCCCGGGTCCGGCGTCGGCTTGCCGTTCTTGGGATCGCGCGCGTGCAAATGGATGATGGCGGCGCCCGCTTCCGCCGCCGCGATGGACGCCTCGGCGACCTCGGTCGGGGTGATCGGCAGATACTTCGACATGGTCGGCGTGTGCACGGAGCCCGTGACCGCGCAGGTGATGATAACTTTGTCGGTTTTCTTCACGAACCCCTCCCAGATTGATCCCCGAAGCCGGTTCACCGGCCGTTCGCGCGGGAGTATGGCGCGCTGGGAAGGGGGCGGTCCAGGGGCGCAAAACGAGCTTTAGATCGTGCTAATTCGCAGTAGCCGCAGCGGAGGGAAAGGCATCCCAGGTTCGTCCATTGAGCTTGCGGCCAGTGGCCTTCTTGTTGCGCCCTCCCCATTGCTTAAAAAAGAACGCGACGTCATCGCGCTCGCACAGAAATTGAATCTGCTGAACCCAAGACTCATTCATTGGCCGGGCTTTGGGTCCAGATTCTCCGCCGACGATTGCCCAGTGGATACTACGCAAATCAACTTCGCCGACCGCGCCGATCAACGGCTCGAAGGAGACGAACCGAACTGCAGCAGGCGTAGCCTTGAGATGCTTGAGACGAAACACTTGCTCCGAACCCTCTATGGATGTTCCGAGCCAAACGTTATTCAAAACAGGAAGCTTCGCCTCGCTTAAGATCGCAGCCATCCGCTTAGGTCTCTTAGTGAGAATCTGGAAAACATGCCATTGAGCCGCCTGCATAATTTCCCAAACGCTCGCTATAAAATTTACGGGCACATCGTCCTGGAATAAATCTGACATCGAATTTACGAAAATCTTTCGAGGTTTTCTCCATTCGAGCGGAGCATTAAGCGATGAGTGGTCCAGCACGACTTTTCCTGTCCAGACGGCGCGCTTGCCACTCTTCCGCGTAGTGCCTTTGTACTTGGCGCTGCCCATAGCCTCGAGGCGCGCCGCCATACGCATGGCATAGCAATTGGTGCAACCAGGAGAAACTATCGAGCAACCGGCAATCGGATTCCATGTCGCGTCAGTCCATTCGATATCTGACAAACCAGCCATGGCTACTGTCCTTTCAATGCGGCTGCCGCTAGCTTTCTAGCCAACAACTTCGCTTTTTCGCTCCGGCTAGAGCAGGCAAAATACAGCGTATACATGGGCATGTTTGGACGGCCAAGAGTCAGCCCCTTCGGGGCGACTTCAGGAAAAATGGTTTTCAGCCGTTCGATAACATAAGCCTCGATATTGCCGATGCTAGCTGTCCGCTGGGTCTGCACATCATTAGCACCAAATAAATCCGTGCTCTCGGTTGTCACATAGAAGCGGCTGCGCCAGTTCCTATCACCCAGAAGACGATCCAGACGGTCTTCCCATGAGCGCGGCATGCTCCGCCCATGAGGGGTCATGCGTCCGATCCCCATTGCGGTCGGAAACAGATACCAAACATCAAGTATACCAGTTGCCGCTATGCGCTTTAGCGTCTCCCAGTCGAGTTGTGTGCCGTACGGATCAAGGAAGATCACACCTCGCGTCGATTGCTTATTCACGCTTTCTATGAAGCTTTTGGTAGCGGCATTTGCGTCACCGCGAATGAAATTGCAGCGTGCGGCGAGTTGGGCATATTCGGCCCGCACAGCCTGCTCCAGCTCATCCAAATGACGAGCACGCTTTTCGATAAAGACATAGCTTTGAAATGGCGGGGTGATCTCCAGGGCTATTCTGGAGGAGCCCTTAGCCAAATCTGCATATGCAGAAGTATCGACCTCGAACAACTCTCCGTCCCCGGCAGCGATCGCCCGCGAGCCGGTTCCGGCGAATGCGTCGATGAAAACGAGCGAAAAGCCCTTGTTCTGTAAAGCCGTCGTATAAGCGCCGAGATAGCGCCGGAGAATCGCGAGTTTCTTCTCGGTCCATTCACCGCCGAAAGTGTGCGACACAGCGTTCCCCGCGTTCGCCATGTCGGGAAATTATGCCATATAAAGCGGCTAATTGCTGCCCTTCGCGCAGGATTTGATGAACTTCTCGCGCTCGAAGCCCTTGAGCTTTTTCGCGTCCGCCGTGTCGGCGCATTCCTGGATGCGGCGGTCGCTGACCCATGTCGCATGCGGGTCTGCCTGCCACGGCGTGGCCTGCACGGCCGTGGCCAGGATCAGGTTTGGAACGATGACGGCAAGCAACAAAGCCGGTTTCATCACGATCCGCTCAAAAGAGTTATGACGCCGTGATTCTTGCAAGCGCTCCCTGCTACCGCAAGGCCTGCGAACCTAAGCAATTTCCCGCATGGACGCTGGAGCGGGGCGGCGCATTCGGCCATCATGCGGCCATGATCGAATATGATTTCCTGATTATCGGCGGCGGATCGGCCGGCGCCACGATGGCCGGCCGCCTGTCCGAATCGGGCGGCAACACCGTCCTTCTGGTCGAAGCGGGCCCTGACACACCGCCGGGCCAGGAACCCAAGAGCGTGCTCGATTCCTATCCGGGCGTCGCCTATTTCGATCCGCGCTATCACTGGTCGAAGCTGCGTGTGTTCCTGGAACAGGGCAGCACCGTCCCGCGGCGCTTCGAGCAAGCCAAGATCATGGGCGGCGGCTCCAGCATCAACGGCACCTTCGCCATTCGCGGCCTACCGGCCGACTACGACGCGTGGGCCGCCATGGGCGTCACCGGATGGTCTTTCGCCGATTGCCTGCCCTTGTTCAAGAAGCTGGAACGCGACCTCGATTTCGACGGGCCCGTGCACGGCAAGGACGGGCCGATCCCCATCCGGCGCGTGAAGTTCGAGGATTGGCCCGGCTTCTCCCGCGCGGTCGGCGATGGGCTGAGCGGGCGCGGCGTGCCCTTCCGCCCCGACCATAACGGCACGGCGGAAGACGGCTGGTTCTCCATGCCGATCAACAACGAGAACGACCATCGCGTCTCGACCGCGATGGCCTATCTGGATGCGACGGCGCGCAAGCGGCCCAATTTGCGCATCTTCGCCGAGACCATGCTGGAGCAGCTGACCTTCGACGGAAAACGCTGTACCGGCGCGGTCCTGATCCGCCCCAACGGCCGCGAGACGGTGGCCGCGCGCCGGGTGATCGTCTGCGCCGGCGCGCTCCATTCGCCCGCCATCCTCATGCGCGCGGGCATCGGCCCCGGCGGGGAAATTCAAAAGCACGGCATTTCCGTGCTGCACGACCTTCCCGGCGTCGGACGTAATTTGATGGAGCATCCGACCGTGGCCTTGGGCGCGCATCTGCGCCGCGCCGCGCGCCAACCGCGCCGCATGGGCCGCCACATCATGCTGGGCTGGCGCTATTCCTCGGGCATCGAGGGTTGCACGCCCGGCGACATGCATGTGCTCGCCATCAACCGCGCGGGCTGGCACCCGTTGGGCCGCCGCCTGGGTTCCATGGTCTGCGAATGCAACATCTCCTACTCGCGCGGCTCGGTCACGCTGCGCTCGCAGGCGGCCGAGGACGAGCCCATCGTTCATTTCAACTTCTTCTCCGACCGCCGCGACCTGGAGCGGCTGGTTCAGGGGATGAAGCGGCTGTACACCGTGATGACGACGCCGCAGGTGCAAGAAACGGTCACCGAGATCTTTCCCACCAGCTACACCGAGCGCGCGCGCGACATCGCCATCGTCTCCGTGGGCAATTGGCTGCGCACGGCGGCGGGCGCGGCGCTAATCGATTCGGGCGAAGCGGGGCGGCGCTACATGATCCACCGGAAGATCAGCCCGGACATCGATATCCACGCGCTGGTGCGCAACGACAAGGCGCTGGAGCAATGGGTGCGCGACAAGGCCTATGGCAGCTGGCACGCCAGCGGCACCTGCCGCATGGGCGCTGATGGCGACCCCATGGCCGTTCTCGATCCGTCGTGCCGGGTGCGCGGGATCGAGAATTTGCGCGTGGTCGATGCCTCGGCCATGCCGTCCATCCCGGCGGCCAACACCAACATCACCACCATCATGATGGCGGAGAAAGTGGCCGCCGCGATCCGGGCCGGCGAATGACGCCATGAGACGCCGGACATTCCTGACCGTCATCGCCTTGGCGCTGGTGGGCGCCAGCGCGATCGCGCTGGCACCCGACTGGCGGAAAACCTTCGATCCGCTTCCGTCCTGGAACGAAGGAACCGCGAAGCACACGATCATCGATTTCGTGCGGCGCGCCGTGGCCGAGGGCGGGCCGGATTACATCCCGCCCGAGAAGCGCATCGCCACCTTCGACAATGACGGCACGCTGTGGGTGGAACAGCCCACCTATCCCGAAACCGTGTTTATCTTCGATCGCGTGAAGGCGCTGGCACCGCAGCACCCCGAATGGGCGGAAGCCGAGCCCTACAAGTCGGCCTTGGCCGGCGACTACAAGGCCGTCGCGCGCCAGGGCGACGCGGCCCTCCTGACGCTGGCCATCACGGCCGGCGCGGGCATGACCGACGCCGCCTTCGAGCAGGCGGCCGCGCAATGGCTCGAAACCGCCCGCCATCCGCGCTTCGACCGGCCCTACACGGACCTCGCCTATCGGCCCATGCTGGAGCTGTTGTCCTATCTGCGGGACAACGGCTTCAAGACCTTCATCGTCTCGGGCGGCGGCATCGCGTTCCTGCGCGCCTTCGCCGAGAAGACCTACGGCATTCCCCCCGAGCAGGTGATCGGCTCGGCCGTCGCCCTGTCGTACCGAATGGACCAGGGTAAACCGGTCCTTCTCCGCTTGGACCGCGCGACCGCGATGGACATAGGGCCGGTGAAGGCCGAACGCATCGGAACCGTGATCGGCCGCCGGCCGGTCTTCGCCGCGGGCAACTCGGACGGCGATCTGGAAATGCTGCAATGGACCACCATGGCCGGTGGCGCGCGCTTCGGCATGCTGGTGCGCCACACCGACGCCGAGCGCGAATACGCCTATGACCGGCAGTCCGACATCGGCCAACTGTCCGTGGCGTTGGATCAGGCGCGCGAGCGCGGCTGGATCGTGATCGACATGAAGCGCGACTGGCGCACGATGTTCGCGTTCGAGAATCCCTAGGGCTTTTTCCCCATCCGCGCCTCGGCGGGACAGAAGGGCGAACGCTTGCGCGCGATGTATTCGTCGATGATCTCGGTATAGCGCTCGCGGCCGAAGCTGGCGTAGTGCCCGCCGTGGACGACCGAGACGGGCACGCTCCGGATCCGCTCCACGCTGGTCAGGAAATCGTCCTCGACCGTGTGATAGAGGATCAGCTTGCCGATACCGTTGGCGCCGTTATGGACGACGTCGCCCGAGAAGAGGATGCCGGTCTTCTTCTCGTAAAGCGCGATCGAGCCCGGCGAGTGGCCGGGGATGTGCAGCACCTCGAAGGCGCGGTCGCCCAGATCGACCACATCGCCCTCGACCAGCTTTCGCGTGGCAGGCGCGGCCTTCACCTCGTATTCGGCGGCGGAAAACCCGGCCGGCTTCTCGCCCTCGAACATCTCGTCGACGACGTACGGGTCGGCCACCGTGTTGAAGCGCGTCGGGCGCGCCATGATGTCGGCCTCGGCCGCATGGATGTGACGGTGGCCGAACTCGAAATGCCCGCCCACGTGGTCGCAGTGGCTGTGGCTGCCCACGGCCAGCACGGTGCGCTCGTTCAATTCGGGAATGGAATCCAAAAGGCTGACCAGGCCGAAGCCCGTGTCCACCAGCATGTCGCGGTCGCGCCCGCGCACATGCCAGATGTTGCAGCGGAAATCGGGCTTGATGCGCGCTTCCCAGAACAGGGTGACGCCGTCGCCCGCGGATTTCGAACGGAACCAGCCGTCCGCGTAGGAGCCCATCGTTTCTGACCCTTTGCAGCAGATTAGATCGAACGGCCCTTCAGGGCATCTCGAACGACGCCACCAGCGGCGCATGGAAGGAATCGGGCGGATGCGTCACCGGCGGCGTCGATATCTCATCGAACAGGGACTCGTTGTGGACCTCGACGCCGCGCACGTGTGCCAGAAGCGCACGCGAGACCAGGACATGGTCGATCAGCGACGTACGTCCGCCATGAACGACCGAATAGCGGTTCGATTCCGGAATCGACCCTTCCAAGGGGACGAGCGCGCGGTGGGCCAGACTGCCGTTTCCCGTATCGGCCTCGGCGGCGATCAGGGTGCGCACCGGCATCTCGCGCGCCTCGGCGTTGAAGTCGCCTGCAACTGCGATCAATGCCTGGCGGTCGGCATCGAACAACCCATCGACGAACAGGCGCGTCTCCAGCGCCTGGCCCGCACGCTTCATGGTGGCGAGGAAAAAGCCTTCGGCCCAGGCGCGCGCCGAGCCCCAGGCGAAGGGGCCGGTCTTCCCTCCCGGCACGAAAGCGGCCAGCGGCGCACGCAAATGAAGGTTGATGACGTGGAACATCCGGCCTCCGCCTAAATCGAGCGCCGTGTGGAGCACGGGCCGGTCCCATTCCACGGGCGCCGCCGTCTCGGCCACGGGCGAAGCCGCGACCAGATGGTAGGACGGCGCCGGCACGATCCCGTGCCGGATCTGGGTTTGGTCGCGGATGGGGAAGCGCGACAGGGTGACCAGGTTGTGGACGTCGTAGGGGCCATGCTCGCCCTTGGTGTGGGCGCGCGCATAAGACGCGTAGGGCGTGCCTTCCAAGAGCCGATCGAGCGCGGCGAGGGTGCGCGGCGCATGGCGCGCCGAAGGCTGGCCGTTCACCTCTTGCAGGCAAAGCACATCGGCCCGCAGCCGCGCGAGCTGTGGGCGCAGGATCTCGATGCGCCGCTCAAGCGGCGGCGCGCGCTCCGGACGGTCATCCAGACTTTCGAGATTGAAGGTGGCGAGGCGAAAGGCGAGCGGCATGGCCCCGGCTTTCCGGTTTCAGGCGGCCGAGGATAGGGCGTTCTAGCGATTGGGTCAGCGATTCAAATAAAGACCGTCATGCTTCGACAAGCTCAGCATGAGGACTTTCTTATCAGGCAACCCCCTCCCCCAACCCCTCCCTCGTAGGGGAGGGGTGAAGGATAACGTGATGCATTCTTCTTACTCCCCTCCCCTACGAGGGAGGGGTTGGGGGAGGGGGTCTCTAAAGAGAAGTCCCTTGAGCCTGTCGAAACACTTGAGCGCCAGAGGCGCTCAAGCCGGCCTTCTCGACCTTCTTCGAAGGTCGAGCCCTTTGGCGGAGCTCAGGGTGAGGTTCATTTTTTCACTCGCCCTTGAAGTTGGGCACGCGGTCATCGAACCAGGCGTTGGTGCCTTCGATCGAATCCTTGGAGAACGAGGCCTTGAGGTAATACTCGCTCTCGAACATCAGCACTTCGTCCAAGGGCGCCTCGGTCGCCTTATCGATCATCTCTTTATGGAAGCGGATGGAGATGGGCGCGCGGCTGGCGATGACGTCGGCCATCTTCTTGGCCTCCTCGCGCTCCTTGCCCACGGGCACCACGCGGTTCACGAGGCCGATGCGGTGCGCCTCGACCGCCGGCCACCACTCGCCGAGATAGGCGATCTCTCTCGCGCGCGCGATGCCCACCTTCTGGGCCAGCATCTTGGTCGTGCCGTTGGTCATGGTGATGCTGAGCGTCACTTCGGGGCAGCCGAACTGCGCGTTCATGGACGCCACGACCAGGTCGCAGCCGATGCAGATCTCGGTGCCGCCGCCGACGCACCAGCCCTGAACGGCCGCGATGACGGGGAACGGCACCTGGCGGATCAGGCGCGTCACGCGCTGGGCGATCTGCTGCCAGGCGAACAGCTGCTCCTTCGAGACCGAGCCGTCGGCAATGCCCTGGGAGTGCTCGCGGATTTCGGTCACGTCGTGGCCGGCCAGGAAGGACGTGCCGTTGGCCGCGATGATCAGGCAACGGACGTTCTTGTCCTTGCCCAGCGCCTCGATGGCGTCGCCGGCCTCTTCCCACATCACCATGGTGAAGGCGTTCGACTTCTTGGGCCGGTTGAAGATCACCCAGGCCACGTGACCTTCCTTCTTGGTGATGATCAGGCCGCTCTTGGAAACTGTCTCGCTCATGGCACTCTCGGGGTTCGGGTGAAAACCGTTATCGCTTCAGCTTGACGCCCGCCTTCTCACGGTCCCAGGTCGTAGGCGTGAGGCCGCGTTCGCGCAGCGGGAATTTCTGGATCTTGCCGGTCGGCGTCTTGGGCAGGGCGTCGATCGTGTCGACATAGCGCGGGATCATGAAATAGGCCATGCGCGGCTCGAGGAAGCGGATCAGCTCGACCGGATCGACCGTCATGCCCTGCTTGGGCACGATCACGGCCATCACTTCCTGTTCGGTGTGTTCGGATTCCGCCGGGATCACCGCACATTCCAGGATGGAAGGGTGCTTCACGATCTCCTGCTCCACCTCCATCGACGAGATGTTCTCGCCGCGGCGGCGGATGGCGTCCTTGGTACGGTCGACGAAGTAGTAATTGCCCTCCTCGTCGCGCATCAGCATGTCGCCCGTGTGATACCAGAGGTTCCGCCACGCCTTGACCGTCCAGTCGGGGTGGTTCCAGTAGCCCAGCGTCATGTCCCACGGGTTCTTGGTGCGCACGCACATCTCGCCCGGCACGTTGGGCGGCACCTCTTCGTCGTTCTCGTCGACGATGCGGACCTCGTAGCGGTCGAGCAGCGGCCGCCCGCAGGTGCGGTTGTTGGCCAGGTTGAAGCTGGAGCGCATGGGGCAGTTCTGCTCGGTCCCGCCATACGTCGTGGAGACACGGACGCCGAAGCGCGTCTTGAAATCCTCCACCTCGGGCAACAGCGGCACGACGATGATGCGGTCCATCGTGTTGTCCGCATCGTTCGGCAGCGGCGCCTGGCGGTAGAGAAAATTGGCCATCGCGCCGAGAAGGAACGAGATCGTGGCCTTGTACTTGCGCACGTCGTTCCAGAACTCGGTCAGCGAGAAGGTGCCGGTCAAGACCGCCGTGCATTCGGCGATCATGCAGGCATAGACCACGGCCCATTGGCCCGCGATGTGGAACATGGGCAGCGGCGCGTAATAGATGTCTTCCGGCTGCATCTCCAGAAGCTCGACCGCCACCACCGCGTATTCGTAGGCATGGGCGTGGCAGTTCATGGAACCCTTGGACGGACCCGTCGTGCCCGAGGTGTACATGACACCCATGATGTCGCGGTAGGTCGGGCCGGGCTCCTTCAGCGCCGATTCGTCCGCGTCGAACAATTTCTCGAAGCGCACCTCTTCCATGCGGCCGGACAGGCTCGCGGGCAGGCCCGGCTCCTTGCCGTTGGCGTCCTTGCTGTAAAGGACGAGGCGTTTCAGATCCTTGAGGTCGCCCAGCACGAACTCGATGCGGTCGAGATACTGCCGGTCCACGATCATGGTGGCGGCCAGCGAATCGTTCAGGATGTGGGCGAAGACCGTGCCCTTGGCGTGGTTGTTCACCGGCACCTCGATGGCGCCGATCTTGGCCAGGGCGCACCAGGCCAGGATGTAGTCGATCGTGTCGGGCAGCATGATCAGCACGGTGTCGCCGTGCTTGATGCCGGCCTTCAGGAAACCCCGCGCCAACGCGTTAGAGCGCTGGTCCATCTCGCGGTAGGAATAGGCGCGCTCGGCCGTGACGATCCACGGCTTGTCGCCGAGCTTGTCGGCGCGCCGTTTCAGCACCTCTCGCAAGGTGCGTTCTTTCCGCGGCTCCAGAGCCATCGATTCCTCCCAACCCCCGGGTCGAGAAACCGACCGGTGAGTCCGTTCCGATGTTATGGGCGGGATTTTAGCCGATCAAGAGGCCCGGGCGAACGGCAGGCGATTGCAGGGTAAATGAAAATGAAAAGTGTCGCCCCGGCCTCCGAGCCGGGGCCTAGTCGCGCGGAGCGCGCCGAGGCTTTTTGTCGGCCTACCGGCCTCCACTAGGTCCCGGCTCGGAGGCCGGGACGACGATTACGGGGTGGCAAATTCAGTTTTGCTGCAAAAACAATTTCTTCACGAAGGCCAGGGCCTCGGCCCGGGGCGTGCCGGGCTTGAGCGCGGGGTCGTAAAGTGTGTGCAGCAGAAGCTCGCCCGCAGGTGTTAGGCCCGAGCCCCGATACTTATAACCGGGCACCGGATCCTTGATACCTGGCGCGTCGTTGGGCAGGCCCAACACCTGGGTCATTTCCTCCAAGAGACAACGTTCAAGCTCGTTTTTCGGCCGTTCCACGTTGGCCACCACGGCACCGTAAAGGATGCGGTCCTCCTTGGAATAGGACAGAAAGTAGCAGCCGCCCGACGCCGCATCGACGATGCGCTTGAGCCTGGCCGGGTCCTTCTCCACCAGTGCGCCCGCGTCATACATTTTGTCGCGCGGCACCAGCATGACGACCAGGTTCTCGCCCGCCTCCTTGGGGCCGATCTCCTGATAAGCGCTGCCGGTCAGGCTCGCGAGCATCGTTGCGTGGCGCTGGACCACCGGGCGCCAGGTGGCCAGATCGCTGCCGGCCAGTTTGTAGCGGATTGGCACCGTCCACTTGCGCACGCGTTCCGCCGGTGCCACGCCCGGAATCTCGCTGCCAAACACCACGATATCGAAAAGGCGGGTCAGCCGCTCCGCCTCCTCCGCCGTGCGCGCGTGAGCGGTGATGCCGGCAAGAAGAGCTGCCAGAAGGAGTGCTGCCGCGACGACCCGGCGCGAAGCGAGATGCATGACGTGCTTCATTCCAAACGATTCCACGGCCGAAGAGTTTTCTACTACCCCCTTCCCCCATCCCCTCCCTCGTTGGGGGAGGGGAGAAAAAGACGATACGGCAACATTTGCCAATCCCCCTCCAACGCGGAAGAGGTCAAATGATCGCGGTTCCCTATTTCACCCCTCCCCTACGAGGGAGGGGTAAGGGGGAGGGGGAAGAAAACTATCGCAACCCCGCGCGCTTGCGCTTGACGCGGGCAGCCTGAGCGGCGGATTCGTATACGGCACCTTCGTCCATGCGGGTCAGACGGCCGTGCTTCACCAGCACCTCGCCATCCACCAGCACCGTGTCCACCGTACGCGACTTGGCCAAAAGAAGCTGGTGGCGCACCGCGTTGTGGCGCGGCCAAGCTTCCGGCGTGTCGTTGTTGCGAATCACGATGTCGGCGCGCTTGCCCGCTTCCAGGCTGCCGATCTCCTTGTCCATCATCAGCGCCTTGGCGCCGTTGATCGTGTACATGCGCAGCAGATCGGTGGGCGAGATGTATTCGTTCTGGTCGCGCGCGAGAAGATAGGCCGTATAGATCTGGTCGCCGAAGGATGCCGCCTTGCTGACGTCGAGGCCGATGCAAATGTTGACGCCGCGCTTGTGGAGCGAGGGGAACGGCGTCTTCACCGTTTGCCGCGCGCCATAATACCAAGAATTGGTCGGGCTCCAGACGATGGACAGGCCCGAATCCACCACCGGGTCCAATTCGTCCGGGCGCAGCACGTTCATGTGCACGAAGACGCAATTCTTGCCGAGCAGGCCGATCTCCTCGAAATGCACCAGCGGGTGCTTGCCGAAGCGGCGGTCGTCGAACTCGGCGTCGTCCACGCTCTGCGACTGGTGCATGTTGAAGGGCACCTTGTTGCGGTCGGCGCAGTGCTTGGCGGCCAGGCGCAGCTCGTCCGAATCGTTGCCCATGCCGTAGACCGAGATGTGGGCGCGCACGCGGCTATCCTTGTCCTTGTTGCGCCAGAGCTGCTTGCCCAGCCCCTTGATCGCGGCCTTGCGGCCCACCGTAGCGCGGCGGATGTCGGAGATCTGCGGCCCCTTCTCGTCCAGCAGCCACGGATCGGCGACCGAGACGCGGAAACCCAACGCGTCCGACGCCCGCGCCAGGTTCTCCGGCTCGAACGCCGAGCCGGGGTCCATGACCGAGGTCACGCCGCTCTTCAGCATGTCGAGGCCAAGCAACAGGGAGCTTGCGTATTCCTCCTCGTCCTCGACCGCGTTGATCAGGCGCGTGTACTGGTCGGCCACCCAAGGGCCCGGGTCCTCGCCGCCGAAATCGGCCTCGGCGATCATCTTGCCCACCATGTGGAAGGTCAGGTGGTAATGCATGTCGATGAAGCCCGGATGCACCAAGCCGCCCTTGGCGTCGATGCTGCGCGCGGCTTCGTACTTGGCCGCGATGGCTTTGTCGGGCCCGACCGCGACAATGTCCCTGCCCCTGATGGCGATGGCGCCGTCCGTATAGGTCGAATTCTTCTTGTCGCAGGTCAGGATGTGGGCGTTGCGGATCAACAGATCGCTCGCGGTCTTCTTGGCCATGGTGTCCTCCCTCTCGTGTTCGCCCGCGCCTTACGCCAGCCCGGCCCGCTCGCGCAAGGTGCGGGCCGCGCGGTCGGCGCGGTCGTAGATGACGTTTTCGTCCAATTTCGCGTGGCGGCCGCCTTCGAGCAGTACCTCGCCGTCCACCAGCACGGTGTCCACGGACTTCCCGCGCGCGATCAGGAGCTGCTGACGCTCCTGGTTGTAACGCGGCCAGGTCTCGGGGCGGTCTTGCGAGCGGATCACGATGTCGGCGCGCTTGCCGGCCTCCAGCGAGCCCAGCCACGGCTCCCAACCCATCGCATAGGCGGCGTTCCGGGTCTGCATCTGGAGCAAATCCTCGGGCGAGAGATGGTCGCCCTGATCGCGCGCGATCAGATAGGCCATGTGCGCCTGGTCGCCGAAGGACGCCGCCTTGCTGACGTCCAGGCCGAGGGTGACGTTGACGCCGCGCTTGACCAGCTTGGGAATGCGGTTGGGCGCGCGCATCCGCGTGCCGTAATACCAGGAGTTGGTCGGGCTCCAGACCACACTGATGGGCGAGCGCGCCACCGCCTCCACCTCGTCGTCGCGCAGCACGTTCATATGCACGAAGACGCAGGAACGCGACAGCAGCCCCTCCTCCACATAGGCAACCAAAGGGTGCCTCCCCAGCTTGCGGTCGTCGGCTTCCGCATCGTCCGTGCTTTGCGATTGGTGCATGTTGAAGGCGCAGCCGTTCTTTTCCGCCAGCGCCTTGGCATGGCGGATCATCGCCAGCGAATTCGCCGAGCAGCCGTAGATGGCGATGTGGCCGCGCACTTTCGCGTTCTTGTCCCGGTTGCGCCCAAGCTGGCCGCCAAGATGTTTCGCGCCGTGCTCGAAGGTCGGAACCACGCCACGGATATTGGTGAAGGCAGGGTCGTCCGAATCGACGATCCACGGATCGGCAAAGCTCGCCCGTCCGCCCACGGTCGTCACGGCGTCGGCCACGGCGTCGTGGGAATAGATGGTGCCCGGGTCGACGAAACCCGTGACTCCGTTCTTGAGCATGTCGAGGCACGCCAGCGCGCCGTTCGCCCATTCCTCCTCGGGCCCCAACGCGTTGTTCATGCCGGTGTACTGCTTGGCGATCCAGGCCGTGGGATCGGCGCCCTCGAAGGACACTTCCTGGATCATCTTGCCGATCATGTGCTGGGTGACGTGGTAGTGCGCGTCGATCATGCCCGGATGGACCATCCCGCCACGGGCATCGATCGTGCGCCTGGCGCGGAAGCGCGCCTCGATCTCGGCCGACGGGCCGACCACCACGATCTCGCGGCCCCGAATGGCCACTGCGCCGTCTTCGTGCTTCGTGCGTTTGGCATCGCATGTCAGCACATAGGCGTTACGGATCAGCACATCGCAGGCTTCGGTCTTGTCGGCCATCGCGGTCCTCCCCCGGTCAAGCGCGCGAATGCTAGCACGCCGCGCCCGGCAGGGAATTAGGCCGATCGTATGGACTGTCGGCGCTCCTTCTCCCCCTCACCCGCTCGCTTCGCTCGCCACCTCTCCCGCGTTGGGGAGAGGGTTCAATAACATCATGTCCCCTCCCCTACGAGGGAGGCTTAAGCCGCGAAGCGGATTAAGGGGGGAGGGGGAATCCAAATCACATTCTCGGGAGCGAGGGCTGCAACCCCGATGCGGACGCACTAGATTAGACGGGCGGAACCCAGGAGGCGGCCATGAACACGAAAACCAAGATCAACAAGAGCGAAACCGAGTGGCGCAAGGATCTCTCGCCCGAGCAGTACCATGTCACGCGCGAACACGGCACGGAGCGCGCCTGGAGCGGCAAGTACAACGAGCACAAGGGCAAGGGCACCTACAAATGCGTCTGCTGCGGCGAGCCCTTGTTCGCTTCCGACACGAAATATGAGTCCGGCAGCGGCTGGCCGAGCTTCTGGGCGCCGCTGAATGAGGGCGCGGTCGAGACCACAACGGACAAAAGCCACGGCATGGTCCGCACCGAGGTTCATTGCGCCAAGTGCGACGCGCATCTCGGCCATGTCTTCCCCGACGGACCGAAGCCGACGGGCCTGCGCTACTGCATGAACTCGGCGTCGCTCGACTTCGAGGACAAAGAGAAGAAGTAGCCCCTCACTCGCCCCGGCGGTGTTCCGCGGACAGAACCGCGATCCCGCCGGCGACGATCAGGGCGATTCCCACGAAGGCGGCGCGACTCGGAAGCTCGGCGAACGCCAGCCAGCCGAACAGGGTCGCCGTCACCAGCTCGAGATAGACCAGCGGCGAAAGAGCCGCCGTGTCGGCGTGACGGAACGCCACGATCACAAGGAAATGGCAGAAGGTCGACAGCGCGCCCATCGCGAAGACAAGCGCCAGCGCCTCGCCCGTCGGCCATGACCAGTGAAGGACGGCCAGCGGCGTCAAAAAGAGTGCGCCAAGAATGCACTGCGCCAGAAGCGCAGGCAGCGGCGGCGTCTTTGCGGCCATAACGCGGGTCGCGACCAAATACCCGCCGACCAGCACGCCGCTGGCGACAGCCAGCAGCGCCCCGAGCTGAAACTCCCCGCCAGGACGGACGATGAGGAGCGCACCGATCAGGCCAGCCGCGACAGCCGCGCTCCGGCGCGCCGTCATCGCCTCGCCCAAAAGCCGCGCGGCCAGAACCGCGGCGATGACGGGCCCGATGAAATAGCCGCCCAACGCCGTGGCCAGCGGGATTTCCGAGATCGCCCAGAAAAAGCATGTCATCGCGCTGACCACGAGGAGTGCGCGAAGCCAGTTCGACGCCATGGCGTCCTTGACCGCGTGCATTCGCACGCCGCGCGCCACCGCCAGCGGAAGCACGAGCAGGGCCGCGGCGGTATATCGCGCCCAGGCCACCAGGAACGGCGAATGCGTTTCGATCAACAGCTTCGCGATACCGTCGACCAACGGCAACGTGAGGGAGGAGACGCTCATCAGCGCGATGCCGGTGAGCGGCACGGGTTTCCCCGTCTGTAAGGCCCAACTGTCCGCCATGGCGAAAATCACTTGATCGGTAACTGCCGTAACTTAGGATACTAGTGACATAAGCTCGCACGATAGGTGACTAGTCAAGTGAAATTAGACAGTTACGTAGACACCGGCATCCTGGTCGCCCAGCAATTGGTGAACGGCCTGACGCCGGGGTTTGACCGGGGCAAGCCGATGGAGGCGATCGATCCGGCGGGCGTTCTGGCCGCGACGCTGGCCGTCGATCCGCCGTCGCTCACGGCGCTCAGGAAGCGCGACGAGGCCGGCTTCGTTCAATTGGCGCGAGAGCTTCGCGCGGTCTTCGGCCATCTCGACCGCGCGGAGATCGATGCCGCCGCGCGGCGGCTCAACATGCTTCTTGGCGAGAGCCCGGCGAATCCGCATCTGGCGAAAGAGGACGGGGTTTGGCGCTTGCATCGCCACCCGGCCCACGCGGCCCTCCTTCCCATGTGGACGTCGATCTGCGCGGAGGCGATCGCGCGCATGATCGGTGCACAGAACGCCGGCCGTTTCGGTGTCTGCGTCGCGACGAACTGCGACCGGGTTTTCGTCGATACGAGCAAGAACGCCAGCCGGCGCTTCTGCTCCCTCACCTGTCAGAACCGGACGAAGGTGGCCGCGTTCCGCGCGCGGAAAGGCGGCGGCTAGCAGCGCTTTTATTTCCCGTTTCGCACCGTCTTCTTCATCTCCGCTGACCCCTTCCGTGCCACCGCCTTGCCATCGACTTTGGCCTCGCCCTTCGCCATCGCCTTTTCCATCCGCGCGAGCAGATAGTAATCATGCTCGTCGCGGTAAGGCTTAAGGTCGAGGTCCGCGGGCACGCGCCGCAATTGTTCGTGGCCGATCTCCTTCACGTGGCCCTGCATGAAGCGATCGTAGGCGTGCCACTCGATCCGGTCGGCGCGCACGGCCGCCTGCTCGGCCCGCGTCGCGATCTGGTGGGCGTGGAGATAATGCAGCCCGAGATGGTCGATCAGCGCCTTCTCCACCTCCTCATGGAGGATCAGGTAGCGGTCCACCTCGACGACGCGCGCGCGGTAGACGAAGGTCTCCGGCAGGTGCCGGTCGATATAGATCGTTCGTCCGTCCACGCTGTAGCCCGCGAGATAGGGTACGTCGTGCTCCCGGTCGAGAACGGCGCGGCGCAGGATGGCGTCCACGGCCCGGTCCATCATCAGGCTCGAGACGTACCATTCCGGGATGCGCAGTTTCTTGTGGGCGGCGATCGGGTGGCAGCGCGAGCCGGCCATGGCGTTCCCCCTGTTCGCGCCCCGAAGGCGCGTTCCCCCTAGGATCGCGGCATTGCCGCCCCGTCGGCAAGCGTGAAGAGCGGGGAACCTTGGGCGCACAGGGCCGTTTTGTCTTGAGCCGCGACACTGTGACGGCCCATGACCCTGAGACGGAAAATTTTCATCGGCGCCGGCGCCGCAATCGGACTCGCCGTCGTTTTCGTCGGCGTGATCGCGGTCGTGCTTTTGACGATGGACTGGGACCGGTTCCGCGGCCAGATCGGCAGCCAAGCATCCAGCCGCCTGGGCCGCACGGTCGAAGTGCGCGGCCATCTGCAAGTCGTCCCAGCCTGGCGCCCGGAGGTGCGCGCGGCCGAATTCGTCATCGCCAACGCCAAGGGCGGCAGCGGGCCGGAGATGTTCCGGGCCGAGGACGTCTATTTCCAATTCCGCATCTGGCCGCTCTTGATCGGGCGGCTTGAGATCGATGCCGTGCGCTTGGCCAAGGTGAACGTGCTGCTGGAGAAATATAAAGACGGTTCGGCCAACTGGCAGTTCCCGACCGATTCGCCGGAGGCCGCGGCCGTGAGGGCGGCGACGCCGGAACGCCGCGAGGAATTCCCCGTCTTGCGCCACCTGATCATCCAGGACGCCAAGCTGGTCTACCGCTCGCCGGGCCAGAAGGAGCCCATCGAAGTCCAGGTGGCCAAATTGGAAGGGCGCGGCGGCGACATGGACAGCCCCGTCTCGCTGGCGATGAACGGCGTCTACCAGAAGGCGCCCTTTTCCCTCGACACCAAGCTGGGCTCGTTCGGTGCGTTGCGCGCCGGCGCCGAGCCGTACCCCGTCGACGCCAAGATCAAGTTGGGCTCGGTCGACGCCACCTTCGACGGCACGATGAAGGAGCCCGTGAGATTCAAGGGACTGGACGGAAAGATCAGCGCCAAGGGCCAGAACCTGGCCGATCTCTATAAGCTGATGGGCTTGCCGTTGCCGGAATCGCCGCCCTATCGGTTGACAGGCCAGTTGCGCGAGGACGGCAACATTTACCATCTGGAAGGCTTCAAGGGCACGCTGGGCACCAGCGACATGGCGGGCGACGTATCCGTCTCGACCGGCGGCGCGCGACCGAAGATCACGGCCAAGGTCGTGAGCAACGCGTTGGCCATGGACGACATCGCGGGCTTCATGGGCGCCAAGGACCCCACCGCCAAGGGCACGGCGAACGAACAGGTAAAGCAGCTGGCCAACACGAAGGCGGCCAAACCCGCGGACGACAATGGCGCCAGCGTCACCCCCGACCGGCCGTTCCGTCTGGACAAGCTGCGCGAGATGGACGCCGACGTCGATTACGTCGCCAAGTCGATCAAGCTGTCGGGCGTGGCGCTGGACGACATGAAAGCGAAGCTAACGCTCGACAACGGCAAGCTGAACCTGCATCCGCTGGAGCTAGGCGTCTTCCAGGGCCAAGTCGCGCTCAATCTCGATCTCGACGCGAGCAAGGACGTGCCCACGGTCGCGGGCGACTATACGGTGCGCGGGCTTTCGCTCGGCACGGCGCTGAAGTTGCTCGACATCGACGACAAGTCGGTCGGTACTCTGCGCGGCAAGGGCAAGATCGCCACCCGCGGCGGCTCGTTGCACCAGTGGGCGTCGAATGCCGACGGCTCGGGCATCCTGATCATGGAAGCCGGGCAGATCAGCAACCTCTTGCTGGAGCTGATGGCGCTCGACCTGCAGGAGGCGCTGGGCCAGTGGATCGGCGGCAACAAGGAGGTCGCCGAGATCTCGTGCCTGTTGGCGCCCTACAAGGTCGAGCAAGGGCGCGTGCTGGCGGACCCGTGGCTGTTCGACACCTCGGACGCCTTCGTGGTGATTCGCGGCCATATCGACCTGAAGAACGAGACGCTGGAATTCAAGCTGATGCCCCAGCCCAAGGATTACAGCTTCTTCAACTTCCGCACCTCGATCGTCGTCGAGGGCGACCTGAAGACGCGCAAGGCCAACGTCAACGCGCTAGACGCCATCGCCAAGGTGCTGCTTAAGGCCCTGGTCGCCCCCGCCATGCCCTTCGTCTCGCCGCCCGAGGAAGAGGCGGCGCGCGAGCAGCGGCCCTGCGACAAGCTGATGAAACAGGCCCAGAGCGCCGAGGCCAAGAAGCCCGGCACCGTCACGGGCGGCACGATCACGCCGGCGCGGAAACCGCCCGCCACGACGAACCCGCCCAACCCGCCGGTGAAATAAAAGCTCCTGAAGCTGCCCAAGGCGGGCGTCTTTGATTTTCCCCCTCCCCAACGCGGGAGGGGGTTGGGGGAGGGGGTAAAAAACACGCCGTTCCATTCGCCTCGCCGCAGCAACTCATTTGTGAATCCCCCTCCCCCTGCCCCTCCCGCGTTGGGGAGGGGTGAAAGAAAATCGCCCCGCCACCGCCCCTACCGCATGGTAAGCCCGCCCGCTTGCCACCGGCCCAACGCGCGCACGACAATCGCGGCGTTACCCTTAACCGGCGGAGCATTCCCATGAAGGCTGCGGTTCTGCGCGAGTTCGGCAAGGACATGCCGATCGAGGATGTGAAGCTCGACGATCCCAAGGGTCGCGAGGTCTTGATCCGCGTTACCGCCGCGGGCGTCTGCCACAGCGATCTGTCGGTCGCGCGTGGCAAAGGCAGCATGCCCCTGCCCTGCATCCTGGGGCATGAGGCCGCGGGCGTGATCGAACGGACGGGTCCCGGGGTCAGCCGCGTGAAGAAAGGCGACACCGTCGTCCTGTCTTGGACGCCCTATTGCGGCAATTGCTTCTACTGCCGCGCGGGATTGCCCGCCCAGTGCGAGGCCTACAATCGTGCGGCCGGCCAGGGCATGCTCTTCGACGGCACCGGCCGCCTTAAAAGTGCGTCGGGCGAGCGCATCTATCACTTCACGTGCCAATCTTCCTTCGCGGAATACGCGGTGATGCCGGAGACGGGCGTGCTGCCGATCCACAAGGAAATCCCGGCGACCGTCGCGGCCCTGGTCGGCTGCGCCGTCACCACGGGTTATGGCGCCGTGGTCAACGACGCCCAGGCGCGGCCGGGTGAATATCTGGCCATCTGGGGCCTGGGCGGCGTGGGCATCTCGGCGCTCATGGCCGCGCGCCTGTGCAACGCCGAGGTGATCGTGGTTGTGGACCCGAACCCGCGGAAGGAAGAGGTCGCCCGCCGGTTCGGCGCGACCCATTACATCAACCCCAAGACGACCGAGGACGTGCCCGCCAAGATCCGCGCGTTGACGCAAGGGCGCGGCGTCGATGCCGCCTTCGACTGCATCGGCCGCCAGGCCGCCTTCGAGCAGGGCTATAACTCCATCCGTCCGGGCGGAAAGCTGGTCATCGTCGGCCAGGCGCCGCGCGGCGACGTCTTCACCATTCCCGCCGCGCGTGCTTTCCCCGCCGTACAGAAGCGCATCTTGGGCAGCTATTACGGCGGCGGCATCCCGGAGCAGGATTTCCTGCGCATCCTCGACCTCTACCGCATCGGCAAGCTGGAACTCGACGCCATGGTGGGCAAGACTGTGCCGCTGTCCGGCGTGAACGACGCCTTCCGCGAACTGGAAAGCGGCATCGACACGCGCACGGTGCTGCTCTTCAACTAGGCGCGGCGCACCCGGTTTAATGCGCCATGGGCAGAGGCCGGTGCGAAGGCAGACCGCAATGAATGGAGGACGAACGATGCCACCTCTCAAAATCCGGTATCACGGTTTAGACCAATCGGACGCGATCGACGCCAAGCTGCACGCTCGCGCCGAGAAGCTCGACCGGTTTTTCGACCGCATCACGGCCTGCAACGTCGTGGTGGAATGCGCGAATCACCGCCACCACAAGGGCCGCATCTACCGCGTCGGCATCGATCTGGTCGTGCCAGGCACCGAATTGGTCGTCAGCCGCGCCCCAGATGAGAAGCACGAGCACGAGGACGTCTATGTGGCGATTCGGGATTCCTTCGACGCCGCGGAGCGGCTGCTGCAGAACCACGCCCGCCGCAAACGCGAATAACCGGACCGTTTAGGCCGTGGGCGGCCGCGGGATCGCGCCGCCCGCGGTCAGCAGCGCCAGCGCTTGCCGCGCGCCGGCGATCCGCTCCATGGCGCCCCGGAAAATCTGGTCCCGGGTCATCGCGACCGACGCCAACCCCTCCTGCATGGCCGCCATGCCGACCGCCGAGGCCAAGCGCGCCGCGACGGAGGGCTCATCCATCGCGGGAAGGATGCGTTGGGACGTCGGCCCCTCCGAACCCACGCAGGCGGCCAGTTCGCGCGCCGCGGCCAAGGCCATGCCGTCCGACACGGCGCGGGCGCGCACGTCGAGCACGCCCCGGAAAATGCCGGGGAAGGCCAGCGCGTTGTTGACCTGATTGGGGAAATCGCTGCGGCCCGTGCCGACCACGGCCGCCCCGGCCTCCAGCGCGTCCCAGGGCCAAATCTCCGGCACCGGGTTGGCGCAGGCCATCACGATCGCGCCGCGCGCCATGGCGCGTATCCAGTCCGGCCGGATCACGTCCGGGCCCGGACAGGAGAACGCGATGCACACATCCGCGCCGCGCAACGCGGCCTCGATGCCGCCCTCCACGCGGCCGGGGTTGGTTTCCTGGCAGAGCGTCCATTTATCGGCAAACCGCGCGCGGGCCCCTTCGATATCCGTCCGGCCGGCATGAAGCGTGCCGCGGCTGTCGCAGGCGATGACCGCGCGGGGATCGACGCCCGCCGCCTTCAGCAACCGATACGTCGCGATGTTCGCGGCACCCGTCCCGATCAGGGCGAATCGCGCCGCAACAATCTCCTTCCCCACGACCTTCAAGGCATTGATGACGGCGGCCAGCGCGACGGTCGCCGAGCCCTGCTGGTCGTCGTGCCAGACGGGGACGCGCGCCGATTCGCGCAGCCGCGCGAGGACATCGAAGCATTTGGGTTGGGCGATATCCTCGAGATTGATCCCGCCGAACGAGGGCTCGAGCCAGCGTACCGCCTGGACGATGTCTTCGGGCCGCGTCGCGCCGATGCAGAGCGGCACCGCGTCGACCCCGCCCAGATATTTGAACAGCAGCGCCTTACCCTCCATCACCGGCAGGCCGGCTTCCGGGCCAATATCGCCCAAGCCGAGAACGCGCGAACCGTCGGAGACGATGGCCACCGTGTTCGCCTTGTTGGTGTGCTGATAGACCAGCTCCGGCGCCGCGTGGATCGCCTTGCAGGGCGCGGCCACGCCTGGGCTGTACCACACGGCGAAATCGCCCGGCGCGCTGACCGGGCATTTCGGCATCATCTGCACCTTGCCCCGGTAGAACGGGTGCAGACGCAACGCCTCTTCCGCCGGCTTGGCCGCGCGCGCAAGGAACTCGCTCCGGTCGTTCATCGTTAACCCCCAAGGTACTGGCGCGTGACGGATTTATCTGACCGCGCGGCGTTCCGGACTGTGATTTAGGTCAATGCTCGACCGAGTACAAAAGCTCAGATTACACATCTGATCTTAGGAGGCCCGCTATGGATGTTATGAATGCCATTAACACCCGGCGCGCGGTGCGCGAGTATACCTCGGCCACTCTCAGCCGGGCCGTGATCTCCGATCTCGTTAAAGCGGCCGCGCAGGCGCCGAGCGCCATGGATTTGCAGCCCTGGTCATTCCTTGTCATCGAGGGAGCCGGGGCGCTCGAGCGCCACTCGGTGGAGATCAAGAAGCACCTGCTCGCGGTGCTGAGTTCGTCCTCGCCACTATACAAATACCGGGACCACCTGACCGATCCCGATTTCAATCTCTTCTATGGCGCGCCTACGCTGGTGACGGTGTTCGCGGCCAGCGGCGATGAGCAATCCATTGAGGATTGCTGCCTGGCGGCCGAGAACCTGATGCTGGCCGCACAGGGCAAGGAACTTGGCACCTGCTGGATCGGCCTAGCCAGGCCCTGGCTGAATTTAACCGAATCCAAGGAAAAATTCGGAATTCCTCCAGCACGCGTGGCCGTTGCGCCCATCATCGTAGGGACGCCGAAAGCCGTGCCCCAGCCGCTGCCTCGCCGCGCGCCCGAGATCGTATGGGCCTGAAAGGAGCCGGACGGCGCCACCGCTAAGAAGGACGTTCACATGGAACTTTCGCGCCACCGGGACGAAATGGTTCGCCATCAGATCGCGAGCCGCGGCGTGCGTTCCCCTCTCGTGCTCGACGCGATGCGAACCGTTCGGCGCGAGGCGTTTCTGCCGGAACGCCTGCGCCAGTTCGCCTACGAGGACTCGCCGCTTCCGATCGACGCCGAACAGACGATCTCGCAACCCTACATCGTCGCGCTCATGGTCGACGCGTTGGACCTCCAGGGCGGCGAGACCGTACTCGAGATCGGCACGGGATCGGGCTACGCGGCGGCCGTCCTGGCCGAAATCGCGGGCGAGGTCTACACGGTCGAACGGATCGCCCAGCTCGCCGAGCGCGCAGCCAGCGCGCTGACCGACCAGGGTTACGACAACGTCCATGTCCGGCATGCGGACGGAACCAAGGGTTGGCCGGAGCATGCGCCCTATGACGCGATCGTGGTGGCGGCCGGCGGCCCCGAGGTTCCCAAGCCGCTCCAGCGGCAGTTGAAGATCGGCGGGCGTCTGGTCATCCCGATCGGCACCGATCCCCGCGCGCAGGAGCTGGTGCGCGTCACGCGCCTGTCGGAGGACGAGTTCCGGCGCGAAGATCTGGCCGATGTCCGCTTCGTGCCTCTGATCGGCCAGGAAGGCTGGGCGCCCGAGGAAATCGCTCCGGCGCGGCCACCCCGCGCGCGCCCGGCCGAGACATCCCTGGCGGACGCCATTGCGCGCGCCTGCGAGCCGTTCGAATCGCTTGAGAAAGCCAAGCTCGCGCCGCTTTTGCGCCGCGTCGGCCAAGCCAAGGTGGCGCTGCTCGGCGAAGCGACGCACGGGACGTCGGAGTTCTACCGGATGCGCGCGCGCATCTCGCAGGAACTCATCGCCGAAAGGAACTTTCGCTTCGTCGCGATCGAGGGCGACTGGCCCGATGTCGCGCGCATCGACCATTATGTGCGCCACTTCGAATACCCGCCGTCCGAATGGACGGCCTTTTCCCGCTTCCCCACCTGGATGTGGCGGAACGCCGAGACCCGTGCCTTCGTCGATTGGTTGCGCGCCTTCAACGCCGGCCGGCCGCCCGAACGGCGGGTGGGCATTTACGGACTCGACCTCTACAGCCTGTTCACATCGATCCGCGCGGTGCTCGAATATCTCGACCGCGTCGATCCGGATTCAGCACGTATCGCGCGCACGCGCTACGGCTGTCTCACCCCCTGGCAGTCCGATCCCGCGAGTTACGGCCACGCCGCGATCGCGGGACACTACCGGACCTGCGAACGCGAGGTCGTGCGGACGTTGGAGGATTTGCTGCAAAAGCGGCAAGCCTATGTCCGGCGCGACGGCGAGCGCTTCATGGACGCGGTCCAGAACGCCAAGCTGATCGCCAACGCCGAGCATTATTACCGCACCATGTATTACGGCTCGCGCGAATCGTGGAATTTGCGCGACACGCACATGTTCGAGACCTTGAAGGCGCTGCTCGAATTCCACGGTCAGGACGCCAAGGCCGTGGTGTGGGCCCATAACTCCCACGTCGGCGATTCGGCGGCGACCGAGATGGCGGCGCGCGGCGAGTTCAACGTCGGGCACCTCTGCCGCGAGGCATTCGGAAGGGACGCTTACACCATCGGCTTCGGCACCCATTCCGGCACGGTGGCGGCGGCCACCGATTGGGACGGGCCGATGCATGTGAAGACTGTCCTGCCTTCGCTCGCGCGTAGCTATGAGCATCTCTGCCACGAATCGCAGGAGGAGAATTTCCTGCTGCCGCTGCGCGACGCCGCACCGGCCGATCTACGCCAGGGCCTCTCGGCGCCGCGCCTCGAACGCGCCATCGGGGTGATCTATCGGCCCGAATCGGAACTCGCCAGTCACTATTTCCAAGCGGTCCTGCCGCAGCAGTTCGACGAGTATATCTGGTTCGACCGCACCCATGCCGTCACACCCTTGACCACAAGGGAGCTGCAGGACCTCCCGGATACCTACCCGTTCGGCCTCTAGGCGACGCTTACGGCCGCCGCGGCACGACCAGGTTGGGCACCATGACCAGCACGGGCTCGTCGTTCTGGTTGAGCGTGGTGACGCGGATTTTCACCAAGCCTTGCCCGGGCCGCGACTTGGAGGGACGCACCTCCAACACCTCGCTCTCGACGCGCAGCGTGTCTCCGGGACGCACCGGCCGCGGCCAGCGGAACTCGTCGAGGCCCGCGCCGATGATGCCGCCAGCCGGAGTCAATTCGCTGTCGACCAGAAGCCGCATGGTGAGCGACGCCGTGTGCCAGCCGCTGGCCGCGAGGCCCTGGAAGAACGATGCATCGGCCGCCGCCTCGTCGAGGTGGAATGCTTGCGGATCGTATTCGGCGGCGTAGCGCTTGATCGCGGCCGCATCGACCGTGACGCTGCCCGAGCGATAGACCTGTCCGGGGGTGAAGTCCTCGAGATAGAGGACCGCCACGGCTAGCGGCTCTGCCAGCGGTCGGCCAAGCCGTACCACTTCATGACATAGGGCATGAACCAGTTGCCGCCCGTGTGGCCCGGCACGGTCGGGAAGTTGCGGTCGGCGAAAATCGTTTTCGCTTCGGATGTCTTGAGAATGCGCGCGGCGGCCTTGCGCCCCAGATAGGTGCCCATGGGCAGGCCTGCGAAGCAGTAGCCGCCCGCGAAGTGGATGCCCTCGTGGGTCACAAGATGTGGCCACAGGTTGAAGGTGCCCGCGCAGCGCCCGGTCCAGGAATGCGTGATCTTCAACTTCGCGATCTCTGACACGATGGCGGCCGCATCGGCGTGAAGCTGCGCGCCCTTCTTGCGTGGCGTGCTGGGCTTAGTGCCCGTGCGCCAGAGGAAAAGGATGCGCGTGCCGTCGGGCGAGCGGCGCAGCGAGATAATGTCGTGGACGTGATCCAGATAGGTGCGGTCAGTCGGCAGCAGCTTCTGCATCAGCGCCGGGTCCAGCGGCTCGGTCGCGATCATGTAAGCGTCGAAGGGAATCAGGCGCCGCTGCAGCCACGGCCACAGATTGCCGGTATAGCCGTTGGTTGCGACCAGCACGTCCTTCGCGCGCGTGGGGCCCTGCGCCGTCGCCACGTCGAACCCGTCGCCGTCGCGGCGCAGGCCCGTGACCGGCGTGCCGCCGATCAGCGTGACGCCCGCCGAGCGCGCGCGGTCCAAAAGACCTTTGTGATAGAGGCCGGGATGGATCGCGGCCAGGCTGGGGATGACGGCGCCACCGCAATAAAGATCACTGGAGATTTCGTTCCGAATCTCGGACTTGGGCACCATGTGGAATTCGGTGCCCAGGTGCTTGCGCCGCCGCTCGAACTCGTCGGCCAGGTCTTCGTACTGGCGCTTTGCCTTGGTCAGGATCAGGCGGCCGCACAGCTTGAAGCCGCAATCGATCTGTTCGTTCTGCACGCGCTCGGCGACCGAATCGAACGCCGCCTTCATCTCGCGATAGACGGCTATGGCGTAATCGTCGCCCCGGCTCAATTGCAGGTCGCGGAAACTGTGCTTGAGCGTCTGGCCGACATAGCCCGCGTTGCGCGTGGATGCGCCGTGGCCCAGATCCTCGGCGTCCAGCACGACGACCTTGCGGCCCGCGCGCGCCAAGTCGATGGCGGCATTCAGTCCCGTGAAGCCCGAGCCCACGATGGCCACGTCGACGCTTTTCGGCGGCGCCTCGGGCACGGCCGTCATGCGCGGCGCGGCCTCCCACCAATAGGGCGTGTCCTTGAAACCGGGCGCGAAAATGTCCGCGCTCATACCGGGCCGCGATCCATCGGGCATCGAAGTCGCTCCTAAAAAACCAATAGTGAACTAGCACAATGCGCGTCAAAATTCCTGGGATGGATGGGACGGGGCTGCGAATCTATCCATGCCGCACAGAATTAGGAACACTCTGGCTTGCCTCCTGATCGCTACCGTATGGGCCGGCGAAGCGAAGCCACAATATCGCCTGCCTCCGTTTCCGCAGCCTATCCCCACAGAACTGTTGGAACCGGATATTCCTCTGCCGTTCAAAGAGGGAACCGAAACCATCCAGGTGGGAGCTGGAAATCGCCTGAAGGTGATATCGCTCGCTGGCCCAATGATCCCAGATCGGGGACGTGCGTACTGGGTAAATAACGACACCATTCTCTTCGTAGGCTACGGTCCGGCCGAATTCCCCGAGCAAAGTGGACTGCTCGAATTGCCGACCAAAGATCAGCGTCCTTCCCAAAGCAACCTTTACGTTTGGAAAATCGGGCACTCGCTCGTTAAATCGATTCCCGCAATATCCATTTTGTGTCACGGCATTTCTAAAAATATGACCGTTGCAAACGTAAACGTGAAAATGGATGGCCAGCTACATACCTATAGTATTAGCGCCAACAAACTGTCTGATGGTATTCGGCAAATATCCAATATAGACGGTTGGATTGACCGTTTTTCATGCACGAACTATGAGCGGCTGAAAAAACGAGCACCCCATCTCGAATCGTCAACCCAAAATGGCCACCCCGTTTGGTTTTATCTAGCATTCTTCGACTTGTACCTCGAGGCCCCGAGACGTGCCGTGTCGATCGAATATAAGGGCACCGGATGGGTAGCGCCCCGAGTTTCTGATCTTCGTCTCATCGATCCTAATTCCAACAACGTGACTATTCTGCCCATACCCGACGTGGGTATCGAAGCCCATGTCGGTTCAACCGGCGGTATTAACTATTCTCCGCACGACCGCTCTTACTTGCTTTGGGACGCGCGAGCACCGGGTCGCGCGATCATGACTCCAGACGACCGTGAGGAGGCTCCAGAGGTCGCATGGAAAGCGGCGGGGTGTCGGCCGGGTTGGACGCTTGATGCCGAACGCCGAGTAACAGAGCACTGCTTACCGGCAGATCTCCCACTCAACGTCTTTACCCAAACCAACGCCGGCATCATCGGGTTTGTCCGCTGGCCGGGAGGTTTCAAAATGTCTGCTGATGGTGCGGTCTATAGAATTGCGGATAGTAAAGGCACGCGCTTGCTCGACCAGGTTCTCACATCCACTCGACTCGAAGCGCCGCTGGCGTCACCAGACGGGTGCCGCGTCGCGGCGACTCTATCGCCATCGGACAAGCCCACCGCTCGTCCCCGGCTCACAATCCTCGATTTCTGTGCTGCTTCGGACGGAAAGTAGGACCCAGAGACGGCGTACCTGGAATAGCTTTGGCCGGTGGCTGGTGCGCCAGGATTAGAACCTGGGGTCGCGGGACTAAAACCCGCTGCCTTACCACTTGGCCACGCCCCAATACCGGCCGTCCGTCGCGGCACGCAAAGTAGGTGGAAGCGCCGGGAGCCGCCCTATCCGAGCTTACTTTTCGCAAGCCGCCCCCTTGACGGCCCACGGGCGCGCCACCATTTCCCTGCGCAACCCGGATCCGGGCCCCTCTGGCAGGCAGGTCGCTGCTTGCGATGTCGGATCCTTCACCTGCTCGAGCGCCGACGGGCGCGGAAGCATCTGGAGGCACCATGGAGTGGCTCGCCACGGCGCTCGGCGCCGATTTTCTGGGTAAACCCGCTTGGCTCTGGCTTGTCTTCGCCGGCATCGTCGGCGCGCTCTTGACGTTCGACCTGGGCGTGCTCCACCGCAAGCAGCGCGAAATCGAAGTCCGCGAAAGCCTGTGGCTCAGCGCCGGATATATCGCCATCGCTCTGGTATTCGGCGCCTGGATTTGGTCGTCGATGGGCAGCGAAAGCGGCATGGCCTATCTCACCGGCTTCTTCATCGAGAAGTCGCTGGCGCTCGACAATGTCTTCGTCATCTCGTTGATCTTCGCGTATTTCGCGATCCCCCGGCAGTATCAACACCGCGTGCTGTTCTGGGGCATCCTGGGCGTCATCGTGCTGCGCGCGGTGATGATCGGCCTGGGCGCCGCGATCGTTTCGGAATTCGCCTGGGTGCTCTACATCTTCGGCGCGTTTCTGCTGTTCACCGGCGTCAAGATGCTGGTCCTGGCCGACGCCATGCCGAAGGTGGGCGAGAACCCGCTTCTGCGCTTTCTCAAGCACCGCATGAAGGTGACCGACCAGCTTCACGGCCAACGTTTTCTGGTTCGCTTGCCGGTTCCCGGTACTACGCGGAAGGCCACCTACGCCACGCCGCTTCTGCTCGCGCTGATGCTGATCGAGGTGGCCGACCTGGTCTTCGCGGTCGATTCGGTGCCCGCCATCTTCGCGATCACCACCGACGCGTACATCGTCTACACCTCGAACATCTTCGCCATCCTCGGCCTGCGCGCTCTGTACTTCGCGCTGGCGGCTATGGTGCACCGGTTCCACTACCTCAAATACGCGCTGTCCATCGTGCTGATCTTCATCGGACTGAAGATCTTCTGGAATCAGCTTTTCGGGAAGCTCGACCCCACGATCTCGCTGGGCGTGACGTTCGCGCTTCTCGCGGGCGGCGTGCTGTATTCGCTGTGGAAGACGCGCGCGTCCCCGGCGTCCGCGACGAAGGAGGTCTGAGCCGTGGCCGCACTGGAGAAGACGATCTGGTTGGTGACTGCGGCGGCGACCGCGTTCTGGAGCCTCGTGTGCGCCGCAGGCTACGGTCTGGTCGCGCTGTTCGGCGGCATCGTGCAAGAGCATGTCCAAGGCTTGCATTTGCATCCGGCGATCGATCCCTGGATCGCCGCGGCCTTTGGCGTCACCCAGGATCTGGGTCCGGTATTACTGGTCACGTTGTGGGTGGGCGGCGTCGTGCTGATCCTGGGGCTCGCCGCGCTGACCGCCGGCATGAAGCGCGGCGTGCTACGGTCCGACCGCCGCAGGCGCTTCCGTTAGCGGAGGAGTCGCGGCAATGACATCAGTGACCTTCATCCGCGGGCGCGTGCGAGCGCAGCTCGAACAAAGCCGGGTGCAGAACGCCCTGATTGCGCTGATCGTTCTGAATGCGATCGTATTCGGCATCGAGACTTCGCCCAGCGCGATGGCCGAGATCGGTCCGGCATTGCGTCTGGCGGACCGTTTGATCCTCGCGGTGTTCGTGATCGAGATCGGCCTGCGGTTGTTCGCTTATGGTCCGCGCTTTTTCCGCGACCCGTGGAGCGTCTTCGACTTCGCCGTCGTGGCGTTGGCCCTACTGCCCGCGACAGGCAGCCTCAGCGCCTTGCGCGCGCTGCGGGTCTTGCGCGTGCTGCGCCTCATCAGCCTGGTGCCCCAATTCCGCATGGTGGTCTCGGCTCTGCTCGGCGCCGTGCCCGGTATCGCCGCCATCGCCGGCATCCTCTCGCTTTTGCTCTACGTATCGGCCGTGATCGCGACCAAGCTGTTCGCGGCATCGGCGCCCGACCTGTTCGGCACATTGGGACAGACGCTGTTTACCCTGTTCCAGGTCATGACGCTGGAAGGCTGGGCGGACGTCGCGCGCCGGCTCATGGACGATTACCCGGCGGCCTGGCTGTTCTTCGTGCCCTTCATCCTGGTCACCACCTTCACCATGTTGAACCTCTTCATCGCCATCATCGTGGGCGCGATGGACCGCGAGCGGCAACGCGCCGATCCGGTGTCGGAACGTCTGGACCGGCTGAGCCGTCAGATCGAGCGGCTGGAAGGTAAAATCGCGTCTGCGTCCAAGGCGCAGCCGCTTGTCACGTCCGGCTCCACGCGCCTGGAATGACGCAAGTTCCTCGCGCGGGAATGCGCGGGATGGCCGACCGCCCGGAAAGCGGCATCAGGAACCGGTAAAGAAGTAGACAGCGATCACGACGGTGGCTGGGGCGCCAGGATTCGAACCTGGGATCGCGGGACCAAAACCCGCTGCCTTACCACTTGGCCACGCCCCAATACCGGCCGTCCGTCGCGGCGCAAATTAGGTGGAAGCGCCCGCCCCCGCAACCGCCCTAGGCAGCCATTTTACGGTAGCTCACCCTTCGACGAGCTCAGGGTGAGGACTTCTATATGGACCTCGTCCTGAGCCCGTCGAAGGACGAGCAAGCGAAAGGTCTCACGCGGCTTTCGCGACGTTGGTCAGATACCAGGCATAGGCATCGGCCAGGCCCTGGTCCAGGCCGGTCTTGGCCTTCCAACCGAGGGCGTTGATGCGCGAGACGTCGAGCAGCTTGCGCGGCGTGCCGTCGGGCTTGGACGCGTCGAAATCGAGCCCGCCCTTGAAGCCGACCGCGCGGCAGACCTTCTCGGCCAACTCGCGGATGGTGACGTCCTCGCCCGTGCCGACGTTGATCGTCCGCTCGTCCGAGTAGTTCACCATCAGGTGAACCAGCGCGTCGGCCAGATCGTCGACATGCAAGAACTCGCGCTTCGGCGCGCCTGAGCCCCAGACCTCGATCGATTTGGCGCCCGACTGCTTCGCCGCATGCGCCTTGAGGATGAGCGCGGGCACCACATGGCTGCCGCGCAGGTCGTAGGTGTCGCCGGGACCGTAGAGATTGGTCGGCATGGCCGAGATGAAATCGGCGCCGTACTGCCGCCGGTAGGCCTGGCACATCATCAGACCCGCGATCTTGGCGATGGCGTACCACTGGTTGGTCGGCTCCAGCGGGCCGGTCAGAAGATGCTCTTCCTTCATCGGCTGGGGCGCCAGGCGCGGATAGATGCAGGACGAACCGAGGAACAGGAGCTTCTTCACGCCAACGCGATAAGCCGCATGCACCACGTTCGTCTCGATGGCCAGGTTGTCATAGATGAACTCGGCCGGACGCGAATCATTGGCCAGGATGCCGCCGACGGTGGCGGCGCCGAGGAAGACCGCATCCGGCTTGGCCTTGGCGAGCCAAGCCTCGACCTGATCCTGGCGGCGCAGATCGACCTCTTTCCGCCCGACCGTCAGGATCTCGCATTTTTCGCGCGCCAGGCGGCGCACGACCGCCGAGCCCACCATGCCGCGGTGGCCCGCGACCCAGACGCGCTTGCCCGCGAGGGTAAACGGACGCTCAGGCGCGCTCATTGCGCACCCCCTCGCGCCGCATCAGTTCCAGATCGGACGTCATCATGTCGTCGACCAGATCCTTGAAGCTCATCTTGGGCTTCCAGCCCAGCACCTTGCGCGCCTTGCGCGCATCGCCCTGCAGATGGTCGACCTCGGTCGGGCGGAAATAGCGCGGGTCGATCTGGACCAGCGTCTCGCCGGTCTTGGCGTCCGTGCCCTTCTCCTTCACGCCCTTGCCTTGCCATACGATCTTGCGGCCGACATGGGCGAAGGATTTCTCGACGAACGCGCGCACCGTGTGGCTCTCGCCCGTGGCCAGCACATAGTCGTCGGGCTTCTTCTGCTGGAGGATCAGCCACATCCCGGCGACGAAATCCTTCGCATGGCCCCAGTCGCGCTTGGCGTCGAGGTTGCCGAGGAAGAGCTTCTTCTGCAGGCCGAGCTCGATGGCGGCCACCGCGCGGGTGATCTTGCGCGTCACGAACGTCTCGCCGCGCGTCGGTCCCTCGTGGTTGAACAGGATGCCGTTCGACGCGTGCATGCCGTAGGCCTGGCGGTAATTCACCGTGATCCAATAGCCGTAGAGCTTCGCCGCCGCGTACGGGCTACGCGGCATGAAGGGGGTCTTCTCGTTCTGCGGCGCGGGCGCGTTGCCGTAAAGCTCGGAGGTGGACGCCTGGTAAAAGCGCACCTCGTCCTCGAGCTTCAGGATGCGGATCGCTTCGAGCAGGCGCAGCGTGCCGAGTGCGTCGGCGTTGGCCGTGTATTCCGGCGTCTCGAAGCTGACCTGCACATGGCTTTGCGCGGCCAGGTTGTAGATCTCGGTGGGGCGGACTTCCTGCACCAGGCGGATCAGGTTGGTGGCGTCGGTCAGGTCGCCATAGTGCAGGAAAAATTTCACGCCCCGCTCGTGCGGGTCGGCATAGAGATGGTCCACCCGGCCCGTGTTGAACGACGACGAGCGCCGCTTCACGCCATGGACGACATAGCCCTTGGCCAAGAGAAGCTCGGCCAGATAGGCGCCGTCCTGGCCGGTCACTCCGGTGATAAGCGCAACGTTCCGCTTCATGCGGGTCGAATCCTTCAGCCGTGAGGGAGAACCTAGCCTTAACAGGCCCGGAGGCTGTGTATAGTATGGCCGCGTCCCACGCTTCGGAAAGCCCATAAGCGCATGACTCCCGCGGATGATCCCGACAAGCCGGCCGGCGCCGGGTCCGATGGCGGCCGCCTAACCAGCGAGGCCGAACGGGCCGCTTCCGAAGCCGCGCGCGCGGCCAACGTGCCGATGAACGCGTGGATCGCGCAAGCCATCCGCAAGGCCGCCGTGCCGGGGTCGTCCGCACCCGCCGCTTCGTCCGCTGCCGCCCTGCCCAACGTCGCCGATCTGGCCCGCCGCGTGCCGATCGGCGCCTTGTCGCCCGGGCGTTTTCAGACGCGCGACCGCATCACGGCCGAAGAGATCGAGGAGCTTGCACAGTCGATCCGCGCGCGCGGCATCCAGCAACCCATCCAGGTGCGCCAACGCCCCAACGCGGTCGAATCCAACGAGATCCAGGCCGGCGAGCGGCGCTGGCGCGCGGCCC
>JBFXED010000022.1:0-65085 GCA_050180485.1 Alphaproteobacteria bacterium
GGAAACATCCGCCGTTGGTCGTCGTGATTCAGATGAAAGAAACTGTCCCAGGCCAGGATGCCCTCGAACCTCCGTCCAAGCGCGAGGCTCCGCATGTCCGCCACATGCCAGGTCTGCGTTGGGAATCGCTCTTTACACAGCGCGATCATCGACGCTGACGAATCCACACCCGTCAGCGCGTATCCCGCCTCGATCAGATAGCGCGCGATCGGCTCGCCCATGCCGCAGCCGAGATCGAGCACCGATCCGCCGGACGGGATCAACGCGCGGAAACGGTCGAGCCATCCCTTCTCGAACAGGCCGCGGTTGCGGTCCTTGTCGAAGGCGCGTGCGTGACGTTCGTAGAGGGAGATAATTCGTTCGGAATCCTGCGTCATCCGTCGCCCTAAAACGCCTCCACCGTAGCCAGACGTCTTCGCCATGACCACCGTTCCCACGTCCCTATTCTTTCCTCTATCGTTTGCACAGGCACCATCCACGGAAGTCTTGAGGGGAACGCCATGGAAATCGCCGAGTACATCGAAACCCTGCAGACGAAAGTCGGCGGCACGGAGCTGACGTTTCCCGTGGCCGAGTTCGAGGCGCGCGTGGCGGTCGCGCGGCGTGCGATGGCGGCGGCGGATTTGGATGTGCTGCTGGTGACGCATCGGCCCGATCTGCATTACCTGGCCGGCTATCACACCTTCGGCGTCGGCAACCATGCCTGCCTCGTGCTGCCGCGCGAGGGCGCGCCTTCGGTGCAGACGACGGCGATGGAGATTCCCTCCGCCACGGCGGCGGGCTGGATCAAGGACGTGCATTGCGCGCCCTGGGTCGGACAGATGGGCGCCGGCGGGCAATTGGCGAAGATCGTGGCCGACAAGGGATTGGGCGGAAAGCGCATCGGCATCCAGCCGCAGCTGTCCGGTTTGTTGCCCGCGATCCTGGGCCAGATCGAGGCCGGCCTGCCCAACGCGACGCTGGTCGACGCCTCGCACCTGGTCACGCGCCTGCGCCTGGTGAAGTCGCCGCGCGAGATGGAATGCATGCGCAAGTCCGCCGCCTATACCGAGGCCGGCATCCGCGCCTCCTATGCCGTCATCGCCGCGGGCAAGACCGAGAACGACGTGGCGCGCGCGGGCTACGACGCCATGATCGCGGCGGGCAGCGAGTTCATGTCGGTCCAGCCCATCGCCACCACGGGCGTGCGCACCGGCTTTTCGCACCAGACCTACCGGCGCAACCCGCTGAAGCCAGGCGACCCGGTGTTCCTGGAATATGGCGGCTGCCATTTGCGCTATACCGCGCCGCTGATGCGCACCGCCGTAATCGGCCAACCGTCGGATGCGGTGCGCCGCGTGGCCGACGCCGTGCTGGCGACGCTGGAGGCCGTGATCGCGGCGGCCAAGCCCGGCCGCACGGGCCACGATGTCGCCATGTCGGGAAAGAAGGCCAGCGCCTCCATCGCGCGCGAAGCGTTCCTGCCCGGCGCCTATGGCTATCACGTCGGCGTCGGCTTTCCGCCCACCTGGGCCGACGGCATCGGCTTCCTGGCCGAGGGCAACGAGGATTTGCTGGAACCGAACATGACGTTCCACACGCCCCTCGCCTTCCGCGTACCGGGCCAGTTTGGTGTGGGCATCAGCGAGACGCTGCGCATCACCGACAGCGGCTGCGAGCCCCTAACAATTATGCCGCGCGATCTGCACGTGGTGTGAGCAAATGGACGGGCAACAAGATGCGCTTCAAATCCGGTTTATCGTCGACCGTTATGGCCGCCGCCCTGGTTCTCTCGTTCACCAGCGCGCAGGCAGATGCGCGAAAAATCCCCGACGCGTGCAGGGCTGTCGCGTCCGCACTGAAGAATGGCCTCGACCCGCTCACCAACGCCGAACCATTGATCAAGACCATTAAGATGAAAGAGGTTCCGGCATCGGATTTAAAATCGATTCTGCCGGAGAAGGATTTCGAAGAAATACAGAGCTTTCCTTATACAGCGATTGCGCGTTTCGACTACGATGGAGACAGGGTTAACGATCTCGTCATTAGGTTAGGCGACGGCGGCACCGCGGAGTGCGAATATTGGCAAATATACAAGGGGGTTCCGAACTCGAAGCGCGTCTCCTATGGAATCCCCCCATACGATGACTGGACGACGAGCGATTCATTTTGCAAACAGCAGAACGAATTCGTCCGAATTGGGAAACGCGTATATCACCTCATCGCGGCGCCTTCCTATCCCGATGCTCCCGACGACGGTTATCGGGTTTTCGAGTACGGTCATCGGATTGAGCTCTGCAAAATCAGCGAGCATTGGGACTGGAAAAACGCGTCGGTAACTGGACATTGCGAAGATCCGGAAGTTTGCGCGGCTGTAAAATCTCAGGCGGGCCGGGTCGCCGGAAATCCGGGCACGATGTTGACTGGAACATTGATGCCGCGTGTCGAGTGCTCGACTATCAATGAACCAGCTTGGTATGAAGGTGCCTGGAAAATCGATATCGACAATGATGGTATCGACGAATATTTCGTTCGTTTAGAAGCCCTTGAGATTTTCCTCGATGCTCGCGCGCCCGCTTGGTCAGATTGTGGCAAGGGTCTCCCCATCGAGTTCGAATTCAATCCGGAAGAACGGTGGCGCTTTGAACCGGACAGACCCAAGGAACCTTTTTTTTGGCGAGAAATGAATTTTATCCGTGTCGCCGGAAAAAATTATTTACTGTTCTTCGAAACGCGCCTGAAAACCAAAATTCTAATCGTACTCATCGAGAATGGGGTTGTGCGACAGGTCGGAACTGTCGTCGTTGGGCCGCCCAAGATTTCCGTCAAAATCGAAGGCTATTGAACGCTGCGGCGTTCAGAGCCCCCGCCGCCTTTCAACTCCATCGCCTTCGGAAAGGCCTTGCGCACGGCTTCGGGCGTGAGCGGCATCTGCACGTAGCCGCCCGTCTTCCACAGATCGACCTGGTCGAGGAAGGTCGAGGAGTTGAACCAGCCGTCCTGGCCGCCCAAGAGGACGAACCAGTTGGCGTCGGGATCGCCGAGGTCGGAGACGTGGCGCGATTGGCTGCCGTAACGCGCGCGCTGGGGCGCGGCCTTGGGCGAATGGGCGGCCTTCATCACCGTCTCGTTGCTGCCGCCCACGGCGAATTCGCCGAAGACATAGTTCGATCCGGCGACGGGGATGCCGGCCATGACGTTGCGCAGCTCGATGTGGTGGATGGCGCCCCAGGTGCCGTAGCGGGCCACGGGCTCCGCCGCCGCCTCGGCCGCGCGCGCCAGCATCGGGCGCAGGGCGTCGTCGTCCGCGCGTGTCAGCGCCTGCAGCACGGCGCGGCGGGCATAGGAGGTGTCGCCCACCCAGTCCCAGAAATCCGCGCGCCCTTCGGCCTGGAACAGCTTTGGCGCGAGCGCGGCGAAGAACGCCTCGAAGGCCAAGGCGCCGCGCGAGTCCGCATCGAAGCGGCCGTCCCAGCCCTTGAGCAACGAAACGATCTCGGCCGTCTTGGGCGACGCGTCCGGCCCCATCTTCGCCAGCGCCAGATCGCGGATGGCAGCGCCGGTGGGCGAATAGGTGTCGCGCTGGAGGGCCTTCATCTTCGCGACGTCCAGCTTGCGGTCGGATTCGATCAGATCCGACAGCCGCTCCAGCCGGTCGGGCGGCGCGAAGAAATAGCTGATCGGATGGTCATAGGGCGCGGGCCGGTTGTTGGCCGAGGCCAGATAGCCCGTGTCCGGGTTGCGGATGGCGGGCAGATCGCCGCTGCGGGCCATGCGGCCCCAGGCGGCATCGGACGCTTCCATCGAGACGATCACATCGGCGGGGTTCTTCGCCGGGCGGCGCGGGATGCGCGCGGCCGTGGCCTGGCCGATATTCCCGTTCACGTCGGCATAGACGAAGTTCTCGCCCGGCAGGCCGAAGCTGTCGAGCGCGTTCAAGAACGCCTCCCAGTCGGGCGCGCGGTTCACCCGCAGCATGGCGGTGATCTCGTCGCTGGCTTCGTGCCCGACCCAGCGCAGCGCGAGCGTCTTGCCCGGCACGGCGGGCACGGCAGGCGCGTCGGAGATGATGGGGCCATAGGGCGTGGTGCGTACCGTGACCTCGGTGTCGAACCAGAAGCGGCGCTGGATGGTCTCGGTCTCGGACGCGATCAGGTCGGACGGGAAATCCGTCACGTCCACCAGGTCGCTGGCCGCCGCGCGCAGGTTGGTGCCGCCCCAGGCGATGTTGGCGTTGCGGCCGAAGGTGAAGACCGGAATGCCGGGCGCCATGGCGCCGACCACGTTGAAGGAGGGCGAGCGCAGACCCGCCAGCAGCCAGAAGTTCGGCAGATTGAGGCCGAGATGGGGATCGTTGGCCATCAGCGCGTGACCCGATTCCGTGCGCGTCGGCCCCACCGCCACGCTGTTCGAACCGTGCCAGCCATAGCCCTGGATCAGCGAGGCAAGGAGTTGCGCGCGGTCGTCGGGCTCCTCGTCTGTCTCGCGCGGCGCGCCGCGTTCTCCGGCATCGGCCGTCATGGGGCGCGGCGCGGGGACGAAACTCGGCGGGCTGTCGGCGCCCAGCGCCAACGCGCCCTGCCAAATCTGCGGCCAGTCCTTGCGCCCGTGCAGCGGCAGAAGCGAGAACCAGGACAGCCAGTTCACGTCCGTGCCGGCCAGGCGGCCGATGGCGACCACATCCTCCGCCGTCCATTCCTCGCGCTCCAGGCCCAGCACGCGGAATTCCTGCGGTTCCTCCCGCATCGTCGCGAGATAATGGTTGATGCCCTCGACATAGCGCGCGACCCAGGCGCGCGTGGGCGGCGGCATGCGCTTGACCACCTCGGGCGCCGCGCGGGCAAAGCCCAGGATGCGCAAGCTCTTGTCGATGTCGGTGAAGCCGGGCCCGGCCATCTCGCTGATGCGCCCGGCGGCCACGCGGCGCGCGACCTCCATCTGGCCGAGGCGCAGATGGGCGTGCACGAGACCGAGCGCGAAGGCCGCGTCCGCGTCGCTCTCGGCAATGATGTAGGGGATCTGGTGCTCGTCCCAGCGGATGGTCACCGCGTGCCGGATCGGCAGATTGTCGGTCGGGAACTGCGCGAGCCGCTGATCGACCGTCGTCGGCGCGGGCAAGGGCGAGAACAGGCTGCAGGCCGACAAGGCCCAGGCCAGGGCGCTTACGAACAGCGCGCGCAGGAAGGCCTCACCCTTCGACAAGCTCAGGGTGAGGACTCCGTTTTTGGATCGGCGGGAACGCAGGCTCGGCATGCGCTTATCATTATAGATAAATCCTCATCCTGAGCCCGTCGAAGGGTGAGGATTTTTCGCTTTCCTACCCCAATTGGCGCTGGATCCAGGGCGGCAGGGCGAAGGACGCGCGGTGCATCTCGGGCGTGTAATAGTCGGTCTTGATGCCCGAGGCCTTGAAGCGCTGCTGCAACGTCGCCAGATCGGCGCCCTTGGCGATGTCGGTGCCCTGGCTGGCCCAGGTGATGGCCATGAAGCCGCCGGTATAGGTCGGCACCACGGTCAGGAACACGCCGTGATGCTTGAAGACGCCCGCGAGCTGCTTGTGCGTGGTGGACAGCTCGTCCGGCTGATAGTGCGGCACGCCGTTCTGGAACACGGCGATGCCGTTCGGCGTCAGCGCCCGCTTGATCAGTTCGTAGAACTCGGTCTCGAACAGGACCTGCGCCGGGCCCACGGGGTCCGGGCGGTCGGTGATGATGACATCGTAGCGGCCCGCCGATTCCGGCTTCTTCAGGAACACGAATGCGTCCTCGATATGGACATGCAGGCGCTTGTCGGCGAAGGCCGCGCCCGAGACGTGGGCGAAGAACTGCTTCGAGGTTTCGACCACGCGGCCGTCGATCTCGACCATGTCGACGCTCTCGACGCCCTTGTGCTTCAGCACCTCCTCGGCGATCGCGCCGTCGCCGCCGCCGGCCACGAACACGCGGCGTGCGCCGCCCAGCTCGAAGATGGGCAGGTGCGACAGCATCTCGGAATAGCCGCACTCGTCGCGGTCGGAGAGCTGGATCAGGTTGTCCAACGCCAGCACGCGGCCGTTCATGGGCGTGTCGAAGATCTTGATGTGCTGGAACGGCGTCTGCTCGTCGACCAGATAGTCGCCCTTCACTTCGAAGGTCTGGGCGTAGCCTTTATAGAGAGCCTCGGCGAGCGTCTTGGCCATTGCAGCGTCCTTGTCTTGAGCTTGGGTGTCCCGTCGGGCGCGTTATTGCCGATCCGGGACCAAATTGCATCCGAAAACGAATCCCGAACCGACACGGCACCGTCACGCAAGACTGGCAGGCTGCGGCGCCCGGCACGGCGGGTTTTTCCGTTCCCGCCGGCATCTGGTATGATCCGCGCCTCGTCGCCGTTCTGCCTCCGCCCGGGAAGGACCGATGCTTAGGAATCAGGCGCTTGCCCTTTGCCTCGTGATCGGCGGCCTCGTGGGCAACAACTATGCCTATCTGCACGATCTGGTGACGGGGCGCTTCCCCGACGGCGCGATCCATCTGGGCGCGGCCAGCTTCATCGCCATCGGCGTCAGCCTGGCGCTCATCGTCGCCGGCCTCGTCCTGTTGCTCGCGGGCGCCCGGCGGCCCTAATCCCGCCCGCTGGCCGTGGTTTTGCATCGGCCCGCCCATGCCGACCGAACCCAGCAATCCGCGCAAAGCCGGGCGCCCACACGTTCGATTGAAAACCGACCCGGGCACCGGTAGGGTCCCGGACCAATGCGGCGCGGCGGGACGCTGTCCCGAAACTGCCACACAGGTGGGGTACCTGGTGCGCGTGAGTCGCCTGGCCAAAGTCTGGAATGCGCGTCATCGCCTGCTGCGCCGGCTCGCTCCGCGAGAGCGGCAGGTCTTCGTGCGCGAGGGCGACCGCATCCGCTATGTCCCCCTCTCCCCACGCCGCCAACTGGCCTTCGCCGCCGCCGGCTTCTTCGGCTTCGCCTGCCTCCTGGTGGTCGTGTTCGCCTATCTGATGCAGAGCAGCCGGGTCGACGAGCTGAGCGTGGCATTGGCCGAATCGCAGGCGTCGAACCGGTTCCTCCTCAACTCCATGGGCACGCGCGAGGGCAAGGCCGATTCGCCGTCGCAGGATCTGGAGAACGACATCACGGCCGTGACCAAGCTGGCCGACGAGACCCGCGCCTTCCAGGACGACGTGGCCGCCGTCCAATCGCGCTCGCGCGATGCCGGCGCGGAAGACCGCGCCAAGCTGGCCGCCATGCAGGATGCCGCCAACCGCCAGCTTCAGGCGCTGGAGACCGCGCTGCGCACGATGGAAGGGCGTGGCTCACGCCTGAAATCGAGCCTGGCCGGCATCGAGGCCGGGCCTCAGATCCAGCCCGCGGCACCCGCCAAGAGCCAGACGGAGAGAGTGGTCTACGTGGACGAGCTGGAGCGGCGGATGGCCACGCTGCAATCGACCCAGAAAGAGTTGCTGGCGCGCCTGGCCGACAGCGCCTCGGTCAATATCGGGCGCGCCGAGCGCGCGATCCGCGTCAGCGGCATCGACCTGGACAAGCTGCTGGGCGACATGACCAACCGCAAGGGCGGCCGCGGCGGCCCGTTCGTGCCGCTGGCGCCCGAGGCCTATACGGCGGCCAGCCTGCCGGGTGACTCGTCCGGCACGGATGCCGGCAAGATCGACCGGCTGGAGACGCTGCAGCGCATCCTCAAGGCCATGCCGCTGGCGACCCCCATGAAGAAATACGACATCGTCAGCGGCTACGGCATCCGCAACGACCCCTTCACGGGCCGCCCGGCCATGCATTACGGGCTGGACTTCATCGGCTCGTCGGGCTCGGCCATCCGCGCGACGGCGCCGGGCGAGGTCAGCTATATCGGCTGGAAGGCGGCCTATGGGAAAACCGTGGAGATCGACCACGGCATGGGCTTCCGCACCCGCTACGCGCATCTCAGCAAGATCGCCGTCCGGCGCGGCCAAGAGATCAAGACCGGCGACATCGTCGGCGAGATGGGCAGCACCGGGCGCAGCACCGGCGCCCATCTGCATTACGAAGTTCTGTTCAATGACGAACAGCGCGATCCCATGCGCTTCATCAGGGCAGGCTCCCATGTTCTCGATAAAAGCTAGCCGCGGCGGCATCCGTGCCGACCGCAACGACGCGATGCCATCGATCATCGCCGACGGCATGCGCGTGACCGGCGAGGTGGCCAGCGCGGGCGACGTTCAGGTCGACGGCGTGCTGGAAGGCGACGTGCGCGCCGGCAGCCTGACGATCGGTCCGTCCGGCCAGATCGTCGGCGAGATCGCGGCCGAGCGCGTCTCGGTCAGCGGCGCGGTCACCGGCCGCATCCGCGCGCGCAGCGTATCGCTGTCCAAGACGGCGCGGGTGAAGGGCGATATCGCCCACGAGAGTCTGTCGATCGAGGCGGGTGCCTCCTTCGAGGGTCAGGTGACACGGATGGATGAGAAGGCGTTGGGAACGGACGGCGCCCTCTCCCTGCCCCCGCCGCGCATGGACCGCGGCGTGCCCGACCTGCCGGCGGTGGCGGCGAAAAGCGCCTAGGCCGCGTCGAGCCGCGTCAGAAGCCCGTCGATCGCCGCCACGGCTTCCGCCTCGTTGAGCGTAGGGGCGTGACCGACGCCCTGGATCGTGACACGCACCAAGTCCGGCTTTTCCACTTGCATGCGCGCGAAGGTCTCCTCCGACAGCACGTCCGACAAGGCGCCCCGGATGGCCACCGCCGGAATCCGGCCGATGCCGCGGAACAGCGGCCACAGGTCCGGCATCTCCTTCATCCGCCGCAACGGCTTCACCAGATCGACGTCCCAATCGAAGTGCAGCATCCCGTCGTCGCCCAGACGATAGGTGTTGTGCGCCATGCGGATCCACTCGCCATGGTCCTGTAGGGCCAGGCCGGGGAACATCGTCTTCAGGTGTTTCGCCGCCGTGTCCCAGTCCGGTTGCGGGCGATTCTTGGAGATGTACTCCAAGATATGGTCGACGCCGGTCCGCTCCAGCACCGGGCCGCTGTCGTTCATCACGACCCCCGCGACCGAGGACGGCGCCGCCAGGCTCATCGCGCAGGCGAACAGCCCGCCAAGCGAAGTGCCGATGAAGACCGCGCGGTGGATGCCCGTCACGGCCAAGAGATGACGCAGGTCGTTGAGATAAGTCGGCGGCTCGTAGTTGCGCCAATCGGGATCGTAGCCGGAACGGCCGCGCCCGCGATAATCGGGGCAGACCACGCGCCTGCGCGCGGCCAAGCGCGGCGCCAGGTCGGCATAGTCCTTCGAGTTGCGCGTGAGTCCGGTCAGGCAGATGACCGGCAGCGCCCGCGCGGCGGGATCGCCATAGTCGCGGTAATAGAGCGAGACGCCATCCTGAGCGGTATAATGGCGCTCGCGGAACTCGCTCATGCCGCAAGCCCCAGCAGCGCAGGCAACTCGCTCAGCGCACCGATTTCGTCAGCCAGAGTCCCCGGCAGGCGTTCAGGCGTTTGGTGCGCGCGGTTAATCCACACGACCCGAAAGCCGAACGACGCCGCGCCATGCGCGTCCCACCCGTTAGACGACAGGAAGCAGATGCATTCGGGTGTCACGCAGAGCCGGTCGACTGCGAGTTGGTAGACCGAGGGGTGGGGCTTGTAGATGCCGGCATCCTCGATCGACAGGATCGCGTCCAGCACGCCGTCGAGCCTGGCCGAGGCGACGGCGTCGGCCAGCATGCCAGGCGAGCCGTTGGACAGGATGGCGGTGGCCATGCCCGCCGCCTTAAGCCGTTTCAATACGTCTGCCGCATCGGGATAGGCGTCGAGCCGGCGATAGCAATCCATCAACCGCGCGCGCAAGGCCGCGTTGGAAAACCCATACGTCTCCATGGCGAAGTCGAGCGCCTCGCCTGTGACCTGCCAGAAATCGGCATGACGAGCCATGAGGCTGCGAAGCCACGTGTATTGAATCTGCTTCTGCCGCCACAGGACAGCCAGCGGTTCCGCCTTGTCGCCCAGCGCATCGCGGCAGCGCGCGGCGGCGGCGTTGACGTCGAACAAGGTGCCGTAGGCATCGAAAACGCAGGCGCCAATGCCTGAGAGCGTCGCGCGCGCCATGACCTCAACAGGGCGAGGCGTTGGACGCCACGGTGGTCGTCTCGCCCGTGGCGCCACAAGCCGCGTCGCTGGCCACGGGTGGGGGCTGGTCCGTGATCGTCGCGGCCGCGGTTGCGGACGCCGATACAGGCACCTTGATAACCGCCGCGCCCCGCGCGCGGGACAGGTCTTTCTCCAGCGATGCCACCGTACGCGCCTGGCCCAGACGCCAGCGATAGACCTGCACGCCCTCGAGCACGCGTTGGACATAGTCGCGCGTCTCGGTGAATGGAATCGATTCGATCCAGTCGACGGCGTCCACCTCCGGATCGCGCGGGTCGCCATAGGTGCGCAGCCAGACGCGCACGCGCCCCGGCCCCGCGTTATAGGCCGCGACCGCGAGGATGTAGGAACCGGCAAAGTCGTCGACCTGCTGCCCCATATAGGCGCGGCCGAGCTTGAGGTTGTAGTCGGTGTCGATCGTCAGCTTCTGCGGCGCGTAGTTGAGTTTGAGCGACTTCGCGACCTGCTTGGCCGTACCGGGCATGAGCTGCAGCAGGCCCCGTGCGCCCGCGCTGCTGACGGCCTGGGGGTTGAAGGCGCTTTCCTGTCGGATCATGGCGTTGACCAGCGCCAGCTCCGGCCCCATTCCGCTCGGCATGGCGGCGGTAGGATAGCCAAAGGTCAGAAAGATCGCGTCGTCGCGCTTGGCGCGCCGCGACAGGCGCACGGCCATGTCCGGGCGCACCACCTCGTGCGCCAGTGCCACGGCCAGCCCCTGCTCGCCCGCCGTGTCCGCGGCATCGTCAAGCCGGTCGAGGAACGGGTCGCTCAAATCCGGGCGGCCCACCTCCATCAAAAGGCGGACGACGCGGACCAGTTCGTTGCGGTCGAAGGCCTGACGCTCCTGGGGCGTCGCCACGGGCTCGGTCAGGTTCGGCTCGACCTGGCCAATGCGGGCCGCCGCAAGCTGGCCGTAGAACGTCACGGAATGCCGCGCGGCGGCGGCATAGATGGTGGCCGCTTCATCGGAACGTCCGGCGGCCTCGCTGGCGCGTCCCGACCAGTAACCCGCGCGGGCGCGGCTGACCTTGGTCGCCACGCGCGCACCCATGGCATCGAAATGACGCTTCGCGGCTTCCGCGTCATTGAGGTAGCGCAGCGCGATCCAACCCGCGAGCCACTCGGCCTCGGCGTAGGCAGCACCTCCGCTGAGCCCATGGCCGGCCGCGATCCGGTAGGCGTCGGTCACATTCCCCTGAGTCAGCGAGCGCCGCGCCAGGATCGACCGCTCCGGCCACCAGACGTCCGGGCGCGGCGCGGCGGCGGGAACGGCGAACAGGATCGCCCGCGCCACGTCGTCGGCATTCGCCTGACGGGCAAGCCGCATGCGCTCGAACAGCACCCCCGGGCTGTTCTGCGCGGCGGGCGGCAGGTTAAGGACGGCCTGTTCCGCGCTCTTATCGCCACGACGCATGCGCAAGCGCAAATCGGCCGCGGCACGCTGGTCGGAATCCACGTAGGGGAACATGGCGCGCGCGGCCTGATCCTGGCCGTCCCACACCAGCCGGTCGAGTCGTGCCGCGTTGTCCTCCGGCCGCAGCAGCGTCGAGAACTTGTTGTAGAAATCCTGCTCGGCGCCGGGCTGAAACGTGAAGTTCACCCAGGCTTGGCGCGCGATCTTCTCGGCCTCGGCCTTGTTGCCGGCCGCCAACAGGACGAGCGCATAGTGCGCGGCGCCATCCGGCGTGCGCGGCCCATCGCCCTGGAACCACGCGCGCGCGACGGGGTCGGGCGTGGCGCCGTCCATGGCCTCTTCCGCGCGACGCTTGAGCGCCTCTTGGGACGGCCAGTTGGGATTCGCCGCAATGAACGCCGCGATTTGGTCGAAGGGCTGGCGGGCGCCCATGCGGCGCATCTCCATCCAGTCGACCAGCTTGACGGCCAAGGGAACGCCGCTTTGCGCGGCACGCTGCTGCGCCTGAGCCCAGTCGCTCTTGTCCGCCGCCGCCAAAGCGGCTCGGATGGCCGACACCTGATCGGGACGCAACGGCGCCGCCGAGGCCGTTCCCAAGCCCAAAAGCCCTAACGCCAACAGCGTCAGGAAGAAACGTATCATAGCCAATTGGTTATCCCGGTCTTTCGTGCCGCCTTCGGCGCGCGCAGTGTACGCGCAACCGGACGCGGCAACCACAACTTCGCACGCGGCAGCCTTGCACACCCCACGTCTAAGTCCATCATTTTGATACCGAAAACCAACTTTTTCGTGTAGAGCCTAGTGCGATCGGCCTTGCCCTCGGGGCGGCGGCGGCCACGGCCCAATTTAAGACGGCCTGTGGATTGGCGTCGGGCATGGTTGCCGGACCGATGGGGGCTTCACTGGTTTTCGTGACTTCACGGAAGCGGATCGGGGACGAACGCTCACTTTCGCATACTGTCTTGGGTATGGACGGCGTGCGGTGAGCGACGTCGCGCACGCGCGCAATTCCATACAAGAAGCGGCGGTGGCAATCACCACCCCCGGCCGAATCTTGCTGGTCGAATGCGCGGATTGCGGCTTGCGGCAGACGATTCCGTCGCGCATCGAGGAAGGACACGTGGATTGTGTTCGCTGCGGCGCGCTTCTGTCCAAGCGAACCACGGGCGGCATCGAACAGGCCATCGTCCTGAACCTCACAGCGCTGGTCGTCTACGTCCTGGCCAATGTCTTTCCGTTCATCACGCTCAACCTCCAGGGACGGACGCAGGACGCAGAATTGATTTCCGCGGCTTATGCGCTCTATCAAGACGGAATGTGGGAATTGGGCGTCCTGGTCCTGCTGTTCGCCATCCTGCTGCCGCTTCTCAAGATTCTCGGCAATCTTTACGTCATGATCCCCCTGCACTTGGGCAAACGCCCGCCCGCCGCACGGGAGGTGTTCCGGTGGATGGAAGTCGTCCATCGCTGGGCGATGATGGAAGTGTTCCTTCTCGGCGTCATCGTCGGCTATGTGAAGCTCGTCTCGCTGGCAACAGTGATCTTCGGCATCGCGGCCTTTTCCTTCGTCGCGCTCATCATCCTGGTGGTGGCTGCCGAGTCGGTCTTCGAGCCCCTCACGGTATGGGAGCGGCTGCGCCCTTCGCCGCCCGCGAACCTCTTGGCCTCCATCCCTCCCCGAGAATTAATTTCGTGCCATAGCTGCGGCCTGCTCAACCACGCGACGGAACCGCACGCATACTGCGGGCGTTGCGAGGCTCCACTACACCACCGCAAGCCCAACGGCGTGATGCGCGCGTGGGCGCTGATTTTCACCGCCCTGATTCTGTATTTCCCCGCGAATCTTTACCCCGTGATGAAAATGAACTTCGCGGGTAGCAAACAAGGCGCGACGATTCTGGAAGGCGTTATCGAATTATTGTACGGCGGCATGTGGCCGCTCGCCCTTCTCGTCTTCTTCGCGAGCGTCACGGTGCCGATGCTTAAACTCGGCGGCCTGGGATTTCTCTTGGTGTCCGTTCAACGTCGATCCAAGTGGCATCCGCGCGACCGCACCAAGATTTACCGTATCGTCGATGCGATCGGCCGCTGGTCCATGCTCGACATCTTCGTGCTGGCGATCCTGGTCGCATTGGTGCGCTTTGGTTCGTTGGCCACCATCACGCCTGGGACCGGCGCGATTTCGTTCGCCGCGGTCGTCGTAACGACAATGATCGCCGCCGAATCCTTCGATCCACGTGAGATATGGGACGCCGCCGGAGCCAACGATGAGCGATAGTACGCCGACGGGACAGACACCCCGCCCCATTCCCGCCGCGAAGATCGCGCGAAAGCGGCGTTTTTCCGTCATCTGGGTCATCCCGATCGTGGCGCTGGCCATCGCCGGATGGCTGGCCTACGTCACACTCTCCTCACGTGGCCCGATAGTAAAGATCACGTTCAAGGACGCTTCCGGCATCGAGGCCGGAAAAACCACGGTCAAATACTTGAATGTCGACATCGGCACCGTGCAGGAAGTGCATTTAAGCCGCGACCATACCCATGTCGTGGTAACCGCCCGCATGAGCAAGGATATTGCCGACAGTCTTCGACAACACACTCAGTTCTGGGTCGAGACGCCGCGCGTGTCGGCTCAGGGCATTTCCGGCCTTGGCACACTTCTGTCCGGCCCCTATATCGGCATGCGGCCCGGCGAAGGTGACAAAACCAACGAGTTCAAGGGACTTGGACAACCGCCCGTCCTGACCGACTCATCCAAGGGCACGCAATTTACGCTGCATGCGCGGACATTGGGTTCGATAGGACCTGGGTCGCCGATCTACTATCGCGGCATCGCGGTGGGCGAAGCGCTGGGCTACAAACTGGTCGAGGAAGAGCGCGGCGTGAACATCGAAATCTTCATTCGCGCGCCGTACGACGAATTGGTGCGCGCCGACAGTAATTTCTGGAACGCCAGCGGCATCGATGTCTCCGTAGGCACCAAGGGCGTGAACATTCGGACGGAATCGCTGGCGGCGCTGCTGGCGGGCGGCATCGCCTTCGAAACGCCGATTGAATCGACGGCCACAGAACCCGCGAAGGCCGGCACGACCTTCCCGCTTTACAAGTCACGCGAAAATGTGACGGAAGCGCTGTTCACGCGCCGGTTCCGCTACATGCTTCATTTCGACAGTTCGGTGTCAGGCCTGGAGCGAGGCTCTCCGGTTAGCTTCCGCGGCATCCAGATCGGCTTGGTGCACAGTGTGCGAATCGATCAGAAAGCACTCGAGGCATACGTCTTCGAAAAGCTTGAGCAGCAAAAGAGCGGCAAAAAGAAGAGTGGGAAAACGGGAAGCGAGGATACGCCACAGCCGATCGTCGTCACTATCGACGTACAGCCAGAACGGGCCGGCTTGATGCCGGCCAAGGATGAACAGCAGGCCTATGCGGTAATGGCCCTGCTTGTGCGTTCCAACCTGCGTGCGCAGCTCATCAGCGAGAGTCTGTTGACCGGACAGTTGGGCGTTGGCCTCGACTTCTTCCCGGATGCCAAGCCCGCGGAACTGAAGATGGGCGGCAAGTATCCCGAGATTCCGACCGTGCCGTCGGACTTCGTGCAGATGGAGAAGAAGTTCACGAAGATTCTCGACAACCTGGCCGCGATGCCCCTGCCGCAATTGGTCGCGGACCTGCGCAAGACCGTGCAGGACGCCGACAAGCTGCTCAACTCCGAGGCCGTCCAGAAGGCGGCCAACGACTTGGCGCCTCTGATCGAAAGCCTGACCCAGACATCCAATGCGGCGCAGGCAACGCTGAAGTCGGCCGACCAGATGATGGACCCCAGCATGCGCTTCGAGATGGTGCGCCTGCTGCGGCAGCTAACGGAGATTTCCCGCTCCATCCGGGTGCTCTCGAACTATCTGGAACAGCATCCAGAAGCGCTCATCAAGGGTAAAGGGAGCCCGGGCAAGCCATGATCCGCATGACACAGATTCGCGCGCTCGCGGCCCTCCTGCCCGCGCTGGTGCTGGCGTCCTGCGCCGGTACCAGCGCACCGACGCAATTCTACACCCTGGCTCCCACCGTCGAGGCGAGCGCTTCCAAAGCGCCGGTCTCAAAAAAGCTGTTCGTCGGCGTCGGACCGGTGACCATGGCCGACTATCTGGACCGGCCACAAATCATCGTGCGCGACAGCGCCTACAAGGTAACCCTGTCGACCTTCGACAATTGGGCGGGCCCGTTGGACACGGGGCTTCCGACCGTGCTTGTCGCCAATCTGGCGGCTCTGCTGCCCCAGGATGATGTGGTCATGGTGCCGCAGCCTTTCGTGACGCCGCTCGACTATCAGCTGCGCATCAACTTCAGCCGCTTCGACATCGACAGCGCCGGCAACGCGGTGACCGAAGCGCAGTGGCAGGTACTCGACGCCAAGAAAAACACCATTATCGCCACCCAGAACTCGGTCATTCGGGAGGCCGCCGGCACGGGCGCCGGCACGGAAGGCGGCGTGGCCGCGCTGAGCCGCACGCTGGGCACGCTGAGCCGAGAGATGGCCAAGGCCATTGCCGTGGCCGCCGGACGCCCAGCGTCCTGATCTTCAGGCGACGTATTGGACGCGCGTGAGCGCCGCGCGCAGCGAATCGTGCATGGCGCGCGCGGCGTCTTCGGAAACGAACTTCGCCATCACCTCAAGCGGGTCGCCGCCACGCGGCGCCACGAACAGGTAATAGCCCTCGCCCACGAAGCCGCTCGCGCGCGACGCGTCCTTGGCCGTAAGGGCACCGACGCATAGCGCGCCGGCGCCTGGAAGCGGCCACTCGAACAGGTGCGTCTTCGTCTGCATCACTGGGCGACGATGACCATCCAGCCGACGCCGAAGCGGTCGGCCACCATGCCAAAGCGGGGCGAAAAGAATGTCTTCATCAGCGGCATTTGAACTTGGCCGCCCTCGGCCAGGGCATTGAACAATTTGTCAGCCTCGGCCTCGGCCTTCGCGCTGATCGACAGGGTGAATCCCTTGAACTCCGGCTTGCCCGCCGCCATTCCGTCGGAAGCCATGATCAGGGAATCGCCCACCTTGAAGGCCGAATGCATGATCTTGTTGGGATCGCCGCCACCGCAATTCTCTTGCGGCGGTTCCGGGCTGTCCTTGAACCGCATCATCATCTCGACCTTGGCGCCGATCGCCTTGCGGTAGAACTCGATCGCCTCCTCGCAACGGCCGTCGAAGAACAGATAGGGCTGCACGTACATGGTTTTCTCTCCTCTACAAAAACGAATCGATCGCGGTCGTCAGCCCCCGGTGTTCGATTCTGTTGTCACGGCTTCTCAGCGAGCGCCTTCAGGTTAGCCAAGCCCGTCTCGAATTCCTTTCCGATCATGGCATCCATGTCGCAGAAGAGTCCGATCACCTTGGTGATGAACGGGCTCGCGCCCTCCATGGTCCAGGTCACGTTCGTCGTCTCGCCCTGAGGCGTCAGCGTAAAAGTGACGACGTTGTGCCCTTCGAACGGTTTGACGAAATCGAGCTTCAGCACGAGCCTGGAGGGCGGCGTGTCCTCGACGATTTCCATGCTGCCTTGGCCGACTTCGCTGTTGCCCTCCCAAGCGTAAATAGCGCCCTTGCCCGTGGCGGGTCCGCTGAAGCTGCGCTTCATCGCCGGGTCCTTCTTCTCCCATGGCGACCAGCCGCCCCACGCACGGAAATCCTCGATCAGCGGAAAGATCTTTTCCGGCGGCGCCTGGATCACGGCCGAGCGCTGGACTTGGAACGTGTCCGGCCGCGTCGAGGCGACGGCAAGGATCGCGACGATGGCCGCGACAATCACACCGGTAAGAATCAGAAGCGTCTTCTTCATGGCGCCCTTCCCCCCGCTTTTGACGACAGCAAATTATACCTGTCTAAAGGATTTTAGAAGGTTATTATTAGAAGATTACTCTTAGATCGATTCGATATACGCCGCGAGCTGATCGAAGGTGCCCGTAAAACCCATCCGCATGCTGTCGTGGCCGGCATCGAAGGTGTCCTGCTCTTCCTTCGTCGCGTCATGGGCGGTCCACCGGACGGTGACCGTGGTCTTCCCGTCCTTTTCTTCCATCGTCATGGTGGACAGATTCTGCAGCGGCCAGGTCGGCGCCATTGGATGGCGCGTGATGCCAGCGTTCTTGTCCGAGAACGAGACCAGGACCGTCATGCTATGGGGCGCGTCGATCGCGCGGAACACCCACTTGCCCCACATCTCGGAACCGTCCGCCGCCACCATCGAATAGAGGAAGGTGCCGCCCACGCGCAGATCCATCTTGCAGGTGCCGATGGTGAAGCCCTTCGGGCCCCACCAGTGCTTCAAGTGTGCGCAATCGGTCCACAGCTTCCACATGACGTCGCGCGGCGCATCGTAGGTGCGGCTGATGACAAAGGGCCCCTTCCCAGCGGCACTATTTTTTTCGGGCATTCTTCTTCTCCTTGAACTGAAGCTCTTTCAGATATTCGTCCAGCCGGTCGAAACTCTGCTCCCAGAACCGCCGGTAATGCTCCAGCCAATCGGCCACCTCGCGCAGCGGCCCGGCGTCGATCCGGCATGGGCGCCATTGCGCCTCGCGTCCGCGTGCGACCAGGCCCGCGCGTTCCAGCACCTTGAGATGCTTCGAGACCGCCGGAAGGCTGATCTCGAAGGGTTCCGCCAACTCGGACACCGAGGTCTCGCCGAGCGACAGCCGCGCCAGGATGGCGCGGCGCGTGGGGTCGGCCAGGGCGGCGAAAGTCGCGCTCAGATGGTCGGTCGGCATATGTAATTCACCATCTAGTTAAATAACTATTCGGTTAAATACAGGCCGATGCGACTGCCGTCAAGTGCTTGCTGAAGCGGACGCGTCCAGCCGACTTCTATTCCGGGATCAGCGGGAGAAAACGAAAGACCGCATCCTTTTCAGGCCGCCGCCTCGAGCGGCGCGACGCATTCCGGCCCATCGTTCCGCACGGCGTTGACCGCCTTGCCCACGCGGTAAGCCCGCACCGACGCGGAGGCCAGCGGCTTCAGCAACGCATGCAGGCGCTCGGGCGGCGCGTCCGGGTCGAGCCACGCGGCATGATCGGCGGGGTCGAGGATCACCGGCATGCGGTGATGGATGTGGGCGATCGCGTCGTTCGCGTCAGTGGTGACGATGGCGGCGGACAGGATGGGCTCGCCGGACGCGCCGATGGGCGGACGCCAGCGCTCCCACAACGCGGCGAAACCGAACGGCTCGCCGCGCTCAAGCGTGATGTACCAGGCCTGCTTCTGCTCCTTCTCGCCGGTCCACTCGTAAAACCCGTCGGCCACGATCAGGCAGCGGCGCTTGCGGAACGCCTCGCGGAAGGCCGGCTTGACCGCGACCGTGTCGGCGCGCGCGTTGATCAGCGGCGGGCCGGCCTTGGGATCCTTGCTCCACGACGGCACCAGGCCCCAGCGCATCTGAATCAAATTGGGGCCGTCCTTGCCCAAGCCCACCACGGCGATGTCCTGCGTGGGTGCCACGTTGTAGCGCGGTATCAAGTTGGGGATCGACAGTAGGCGAAAGTTCTTCCGCACCTTGGCGGGATCGCCTTTGACGGTAAAACGGCCGCACACGGCAAGGCTCCTCGAACACACCGGTTTGCGCCACGGGCAGGAGCCAAATAGAACTACAAGAACCGCCCTTCACCAACCCCTCAGGCGATCCTTTGACCGCTTCGCGCTCCCGCACCCTGGACGGCATCCTGCTGATGGCGACTGCATTCGGCATCGTGCCGCTGATGGACGGCACGGCGAAGATGCTGACGCGGGACTATGACCCGCTGCAAATCATGTGGGGCCGCTATCTTTTCCAATCTCTCTTCATGTCGATTTTAATCTTCGGCATCGGCCGCAAATCCTTTGCCGTTCTTTGGACACGCCGGCCGGGGCTACAGACCGTGCGCGCGTTCTTCGGCTGGAGTTCCAACCTGCCGTTCATCACCGCGCTGATCTTCATCCCTCTTGCGGACGCTATCTCCGTCGTGTTGGTGGGGCCGCTGCTCGTCACGGCGCTGTCGGTGCCGCTGCTCGGCGAACGGGTCGGCGTTTGGCGTTGGAGTGCGGTCGTGATCGGCATGGCTGGGGCTGTGATCATCGTCCGCCCCGGCCTGGGTGTGATGCATTGGGCGATCATCCTGCCCTTGGTCTCTGCCTTCACCTTCGGCCTTTACCAGATCTTCACGCGGCGGCTCAGCGGAACGGAAAGCACCGACAGCCTGCTGCTGCTGGACAGCTACGCCGGCCTGATCTTTAGCCTAGTCGCCCTGCCCTTCGTCTGGAAGACGCCGGACCTCGAGGGCTGGGGCCTCATGATCCTGATGGGCCTCATCGTCACCGGTATGCGCATCGCCTTGGTCTATGCGCTCAAGTTCGCACCGGCCTCGATCTTGGCACCCTTCGCGTATGTTCAGATCGTCAGCGCGACAGTTATCGGCCTAGTCTTGTTCGGCGACTTCCCCGACCGCTGGACGATTCTGGGGGCCGCGATCGTTTGCCTGAGCGGCATCTTCATTGCATTGCGCGAACGGGCGCGCCCGCACCTGACAGAGAAAGCGCCCGCCGGGCTCCGAGGACATCGCGATCGAAATGTTGGAAGCTAGATATCCATGCTGAAGCATACCGCCGCCCTTGCGATCTTGTTGCTTCTCGCCGCCTGCGCGACCGAGGCGGCATATACACAGAATGTCCGTTCCTGGGTCGGGAAGTCCCAGGGCAATCTGATCTACGTCTGGGGCGAGCCGACACGGATCGAGGATTCGGACGGAACGCGCACGATCATCTACGAAACCTCGCGCACCTCGGAAGAGTTTGCGCGGGTGACCGCCAAGCCGGGCGCGCATCTCGACGGCCCCCTGCGTTGCACGACCAAGTTCTTCCTTGAACAAGGCGTGGTCACGCGCTTCGCCTTCGAAGGCAACGACTGCAAGGTCAAGTAAGCGCGGTCACGACTTTGGCGCGTTGCAAGCGCCATCGCGCAGCAAGGCCCATTCCTCGCAGACGCGGCCGTCCACGAACAGGCAGACGCCGTACTGGCCGCCCGACGCATCCTTGCGGATTTCCGAACGGCCGCCCTGCTTCGTGCAATTGACGGCAGCCGGGTTCGCCAACCCGACCGCAACAGGCTTCAACGACAGATCGAAGGGCGCGTCGATCTCGTTCCGCTCGCGGTCGAGCGACAGAAGCGACCCGTCCGCGCGCAACAGGAAGTAGCGCGCCTTCTTCGCATTGCCGGGATCAAGCGCATAGACCGTGGCGGAGGGATCCTTGGGCGTGCCCTTGAGCGCCGCCCACCGCCCGGACGATTTGAGCGGCGTCTTGGACTTGCCGATATAGTTCTCGGATAGGACGTAAGTGCCTTTCCCCGCCCCGGCTTTGTCTTCCTTGAGCTGCAAACGCGTGTCCAATCCCGAGCAATCGGCACAGGGCAGCACGCCTTCGAACTCTCCAACCAAATGCGACGAACCGGCCGCGGCCAAGGCACCGCCAAGCCAAAGGGGCGACGCCAGCACCATAGCAACGACGATAAAGCGTAAAACCGAGATAGCCATGCTCACTCCGACGGACGGCCAGGCAATTCTATTTGCCGGCCAGAGCCTTCTGGACCTGCTGGTCGTACTCGGTCTGATTGATGGCTCCGGCATCGAGAGCGCGCTTCAGGTCGGTCAGCGACTGCTGTTGGGAGACCAGCCGATTGACGACGACCGTCTTGTCGGACCCACCGCAAGCGGCGACCAACAAGACCAGCACGCCCGCGGCGATAAATGATGAAAAACGAACCATGAAGGTCGCTCCTGGCGCGAGGATGGACGGGGTGGAACGCGGCCGCCCTACTCGTTCAGGATCTTCTGGCGCTGCTTGTCGTATTCCGACTGGCTGATGGCGCCTGCGTCGAGCGCCTTCTTCAGATCGATCAAGGCCTGCCCCTTGCTGACCGTCGTGTTCTGCACCTTCGTGTCCGAAGAGGCCCCGCCGCCGCCGCAACCGGCGAGCGCAAGCGCAGTGCCCATGAGGGTCAGAACGGCAAACTTACGAAGCATCGTGGTCTCCATGATCCGCGCGAACTCGCGCAACGCATTTTTATTTTAGCTGATCGTCCGGCCGGCCGCGCGAGTTTTTACTTCACCGCGGGCGGCGCATCACGCGGTGGGCGGTAACCGGGGGGAAGCGTGCGCCAGGGAATCCCCGTCTCGCCCATCTTCTCGCCCACGCCGTACAGGCGGATCATTTCCGCGCGATCGAATTGCTCGGTGGTGGTGGGCACATAATCGGCCGGGATAGCGACATAGCGCATCTCGAACTCTTTGCCGATCACGCCGACATACATGCGATAGAGGTCGTTGATGCCCGATACCTTGAGCAAACCGCTGATCGAGCGCGACGAAATATCGCCAAGCGAACGCTTCACCGGCCTTGCGCTCGGTGTCACGAAGCTGTTGCGAACGATGTAAAGGCTATGGACCGATTCCTTGGTCCATTCCGGATGGGCCTTTCGCACCATGTCCTTCATGTCCGCGTTCGCGCCGACGAAGAAGGACTGCATGAAGACACCGCCGTCGACATGCATTTCGTCGCGCGTCTCGCCGTCGACCTTCACTTTCAGCATCACCGGCGGGAATATGGTGGGTACCGAGGCCGAGGCGATTAGAACCTCGCGGAACAGATGAACACGCTGCGGGCTCTTGCTGGCCGCGATCTCGCCCATGTCCCAGACCACCGGCTGCTCGCGGTCGAGGTCCGTGGTCAGAACGAAAAGCGAGCGTCCCTTGACGTGCTCCTTGGCAATGGCATCGAGAAGCTGCGGCGTCACATAATGCGCCACCATCTCCCGGAACGGCGCGTTATCGCTGAGCGATTCCGACCACAGGATACTGAACAGATCGTGCATCACCATGACGTTGTCGGCGTTGATCGTCGTATAGGCCCGCTTCATCTCGTCGTCATAGTCCGGCCCCAGGAACGCAAAGGGTGCGAGCAGCGATCCGGTCGAAACGCCCGTCACGATCTTGAAGGCTGGGCGCGTGCCGGACTTGGTCCAGCCGTTCAATAAACCCGCGCCGAACGCCCCGTCGGACCCGCCGCCGGAAATGGCTAGATAGCTATAGGTCGCGACGCCGTCCGGGCCGATGACATAATTTTCAGGCGACTCGTTCTTATAGGTTTTGGCGATCATGACCGTCCAATCTCGCCACTCTTGATGCCCCTCCTCGCTATCGAGCGGGTAGTAACGGACCTTGTCGAAGCCCTCGAAGGCCGGTGGTGTGGCGTTGGGCGGCGCGGGATGGCGCAGGATGTCGGCGCAGGCCGCCAGCAAGAGAATCGGCGTGAGCACAGCGACACGAAGCACCGCGCCCCACCGCGCTCGTCCGCGGTCTTGCGAATCCCAATCCATGCCTGCCCCCACGCGTAGGCTTTGGGATTGTTGTGGCCGGAATTCAGCCACCCGTCAAACCCCACCGAACTATGGCCGGATGAGGATGTTTCGGCGCATAATTCCATTCCAGGAGCCGCGCCGCGACGACTGGAAGGGAGCAGTGGCAGCGAAGGAAAAATCCATCCAAACCAAGATCGGCCCGCCGGAACCCGTGCATATCTCCAATGCCGGTGCGCGGTTCAGGGACCACGAGACGTTATTCAAAGTCATCCGCGCGAGCAAAGTCGAAGCCAGCAACATCAAAACCGGGAGCAAGAATAAATGAAGACCCTAATCGCCGCGTTGGCGCTTGCCTTCATCGCGGCAGCCGGAATCCAAACCGCCCATGCCCAGATCAACCCGTTCGGCAAATGGGCGCAGGTCGGCTACACCAAAGAAGATTCCGAACTGAATCAGGCTTCGATGGCCAGCCTTTATGAAAAGCCGGATGTGAAAAAAGGCGACAAGGCGACGTGGCAGAATCCCGCGAGCGGCAACGGCGGCTCCAACGTCGTCACGAAGGTCTATCAGTACAAGGACATGCCGTGCGTCGACCTGACCTCCTCCTTCGAGCTGAAAGACTCCCAGGACAAGAGCAGGAAAGAACTGAAGACCACGCGCTGCAAGGTGGCCAGCGGCGAATGGAAGATCCTTCACAAATGACGCCACGGGCCGGCGCATGAATCTGGGGCTCGAAGAAAAGCGCGTTCTCGTCACGGCGGGCGCTGCGGGCATTGGCCGTGTGATCGCGCGCGGCTTCGCGGCGGAAGGCGCGAAGGTGCTGGTCTGCGACGTCGATGCCAAGTCCCTGGCCGACTTCGCGCGCGAGAACCAATCCGTCCGCACCATGATCGCCGATGTTTCGGATGAGGCTTCGGTGGACGCCTTGTTCGCCGAAGCCGAAACTTCACTCGGCGGCCTCGACGTGCTGGTGAACAATGCCGGAATCGCGGGACCGACAGGGCCGGTCGAAACGCTGGCCTTGGACGATTGGAACCGCACGCTCACCGTCAACATCACCGGCCAATTTCTGTGCGCCCGCCGCGCGGTGCCGATGCTGCGCGCGGCGGGCGGCGGCTCGATCGTGAATCTCTCCTCCGCGGCCGGGCGCTTCGGCTTTCCTCGCCGCACCCCCTACTCCGCGTCCAAGTGGGCCGTGGTGGGCTTCTCGAAAAGCCTTTCGATCGAGTTAGGAGCGGACAACATCCGGGTGAACGCGGTTCTGCCCGGCGCGGTGGAAGGGCCGCGCATCCAACGCGTCATCGCCGACAAGGCCACGTCGCTCGGCATCTCCCATGCGGAGATGGAACAGCGGATCGTGAGTAAGGCATCCCTCGGCCGCATGGTCACGGCGGAGGATATCGCCAACACGATCCTGTTTATCTGCTCCGACGCCGGGCGCAATGTGTCGGGCCAAGCGCTGGCGGTGGATGGGGACGCGCAGTATCTCGTTTAAGCGACAGCTTCCGATTTTTTCTAAACTTGCTATCAAATCGCGGCTGACCGCCAATTTTAGGGGCCGGAAACATGACTTTTCGCGCGCATTTTTACTCTAAGTAAAATCACTTCCTATACAAAGTACGATTACCTACCTGTTAAATATCTGATTCATATAGATTATTTCTCCTTTTTCTCGACCGGGGCTCGGAAAAACTTCTTTGAAAATCAATGCCTTGGTTTGGATCTTGCTTCGATCCGAACGCCATGGCCACCTTTGATGGGACACCCGGCAACGATTCGATCAGCGGCACATCGGCGGCCGACCTCATCACGGGGTTCGCCGGAGACGATACTCTTTTCGGCCTAAACGGCGCCGATACCTTCGCGTATTCCAGCAGCGACAACGGCTTCGACAGTGTCAGCGGCGGAGGCGGCACCGATACCGTCCTCGGCTCCGGCGGCGCTGATGTTATCGGATTCGGAACTTACACCGGCACGTTCATCGTCGAGACAATCAACGGCGGCAGCGGCACCGATACCATCCTCGGCAACGACAGCGCCAACATCCTCGACTTCGGTTCGACGGTGCTGACAAGCGTCGAGACGATCGACGGCGGAGGCGACAGCGACACGATCACCGGCTCATCGACCGTCGATCGCATCATCGGCGGCGCGGGCGACGATACCCTCAGCGGTGGGAACGGAAATGACACGTTCCTCTACAGCGGAACCGATAACGGCTTCGACACGATCTCCGGGGACGGCGGCACGGACAGGATACTGGGGTCGGGTAGCGCCGACGTCATCGGACTGTCCCATTTCGACAGCGATGTCGAGACGATCAGTGGCGGCTCGGGCACGGACACCATCCTCGGCACCGAAACCGGCAATCTGCTTGACTTCACCTCCAGCCCCATTGCGAGCATCGAGACGATCGACGGCGCGGGCGGCAACGACACCATTGTCGGGTCATCCGCTGTCGACCGCATCATGGGCAATGTGGGGGACGATACCCTCAGCGGAGGGGGCAACAACGACACGTTCCTCTATTCCGGTACCGACAACGGGTTCGACACCATATCCGGCGGCGGCGGCACGGATCGCGTGGTTGCGACTTCAGGCAACGACATCATCGGCTTTTCCCACTATTCAAACGACGTCGAATCAATCAACGGCGGCAACGGCACCGATACGATTCTCGGCGACGGCAACGCCAACATTTTCAACTTCAGCTCCACGCTGATGTCGTCCATCGAGACCATCGACGGCGGCGCGGGTAACGATACGATCACCGGGTCGTCGGTGGTCGATCGCATCGCCGGCAGCGAAGGCGATGATACGCTCACTGGCGAAGGTGGCTCGGACACCTTCCTCTATGCCGGCACGAACACGGGCTTCGACACCATTTCCGGTGGCGCTTCGACCGACCGGGCATTGGGTACATCTGGCGACGATGTGTTCGGCTTCTCCCACTTCGTCAGCGACGTGGAATCCATCGTCGGCAACGGCGGCAGCGACATCATCCTGGGCAACGGCGACGCGAACGTTCTGAACTTCAGCTCCACAGCCCTATCCGCCATCGGCTATATCGACGGCGGCGCGGGCGCGGACACCATCACAGGCTCGAGCGGCAACGACACCATCATCGGTGCGGCCGGCGACGACCTTTTGAACGGCAATAGCGGCACGGACACCGTCAGCTATCAAAACGAAAGCGCCTTCGTCGTTGTCAACCTGACGACCCAAATCGGCTACGGCACCAGCGCCGGGACCGACACGCTCTCGAGTTTCGAAAACATCATCGGCTCCGACTACAACGACACGCTGACCGGTTCCGCGATCGCCAATGTTATCACCGGCGGCGCGGGCGATGACTCGATGGATGGCGCGGCCGGCACCGACACATTCCTGTATGCCGGAACCGACAACGGCTTCGACACGATTATCGGCGGGGCGGCCAGCGACACGATTCTGGGCAGCGGCAACGACGACGTCATCGGCCTGGTCAACTTCGACAACGACGCGGAAGTGATCAACGGCGGAAGCGGGAACGATACGATCCTGGGCTCTGCCACCAACAACGTGCTCAATTTCGCGGCCGCGACCTTGAGCAGTATCGAACTGATCGATGGCGGCGCCGGCGACGACACGATCACCGGCAACAGTACCGCCAACACCATCATGGGAGGCCAAGGCAACGATACGCTCGACGGCGACGGCGGCGCGGACATCTTCCTCTACAACGGCACGGACAATGGGTTCGATTCCGTCATCGGCGGAGCAGGCACCGACACCATCATCGGCACGGGCGTCGACGACATCATCGGCTTGATCCATTTCTCCATGGACGATTCGGTCGCGTCGATCGACGGTGGAAGTGGCTCCAATACGATCGCGGGCGACAGTAACGCCAATATCCTCGACTTCAGCGCGACGGCGCTCAGCAATATTGCGCTCATCGACGGTGGCTTGGGCGCGGATACGATCACCGGTTCGTCCGGTAATGACGTCATCAGGGGCGGGCTAGGTAACGACATCCTCGCCGGCGGCGGCGGCATCGATACTGCAAGCTATGCCGACGCGATCGCGGGCGTGATCGTCAATCTTTCCACGGGTACGGCCACGGGCGGCGCGGGCAGCGATTCCCTCGCCGATTTCACCAACATCATCGGCTCGGATTACAACGACACATTGACGGGCTCGACCGGCAACGCCAGCCTGATCGGCGGTCTGGGCGACGATCTAATCTTCGGCGGCACCGGCTTCAACACGGTATGGGGCGGTTCGGGCAACGACCTTTTGGTGGGTGGGGCTACCACCGACCAGCTTTCCGGCGGTGACGACACCGACACGCTGTGGGGCCAAGGCGGTGCCGACACCATCATGGGCGGGGCCGGCGACGACGAGCTTTATGGCGGCGCGGGCAACGACATCCTGATCGGCGGCGAGGGTTACGACATCTATTTCTTCGGCCGCGGTGACGGTAACGACACCATCCAGGACGGCGGCACTTCCGGCACCAATATGCTGGAGGTGTTCTACGGCTTCAACGGACCTCCGGCGAACATCACGCCTGCGGACATCAGCTTCACGGACAACGGCGGCGGCTCCTGGACCATCACGATCACGGCGACCAACGATAAGGTCACGTTCAGTTCCAGCGAGATCCACGACATTGTCATCTGGGGTACCAACCAGGCCTACGATTACACCTGGAATGGCGCCGATTACGGCTCGCCCGTTCTTGAAACCTGAGCTTTCTTCAGGCGAACGGGAAAGGGCCGCCTTTTAGGCGGCCCTTTCCTTGCGATCGATACAACATCAGCAGCTTTGTCCGCTGGGGCAAACCTTGGCTTCCCCGGACGACGGCACCACCACCGTCTGACCAGGGGCCGGATTGACCACGACCGTCTTGTGCTCGTCACCGCCACCGCAGGCCACGAGAACCAACGGCAGGACGACGGGGATCGCCAGGGCCATCGCATTCAACCGCCTCATTCCGCACCTCCTTTGAGGACGTGTCTCTCGAACTCCCGAGTAAAACGCTCCGTCCGCCAGCCTGGCCGTAACCTCGCCGTGACATTTGCGCGGCAACCGGCGGGCCTTGCCAATGGGTGGGCGCAATCCCATTTCTGGATCGAAGCCATGCTCGAACACCCTCTTTCCTTCGTTCTCGACGAGACGATCGGTGCCGTCGACGCGACGGGCAGTGTCCGTGCGCGCGCAGACGATGACGACGTCGTGCTCGATGCCTACTCGCGCACCGTGGCGGGCGTGGCCGAGCGAGTCGGCCCCGCCGTCGTGCGGGTGGCCGCCCGCGCGGCATCCGGCGCCGGCGGCACGGGATCGGGTGTCGTCATCTCACCCGATGGGCTCGTGCTCACCAACAGCCATGTCATTCAAGGCGCGCGGCGGGCCGAACTGGCCATGCCAGACGGACGCGTCCTGGGCGCGCGCCTGGTGGGCGACGATCCGGACACGGATCTGGCGCTGCTGCGCGCGGAAGATGGACGCACCTTACCCTCGGCGCGGCTCGGCGATTCCAAACGCCTCAAGCCCGGCCACCTGGTGGTCGCGATCGGCAACCCGCTGGGCTTCGAATCGACGGTCACGGCCGGCGTCGTCTCGGCGCTTGGACGCTCCCTGCGCGGCCGTGGCGGACGCCTGATCGAGGACGTGATCCAGACCGATGCCGCCCTCAACCCCGGCAATTCGGGCGGCCCCCTTGTCTCCGCCCGCGGTGAAGTGGTCGGCATCAACACGGCCGTCATCCTGGGCGCCCAGGGCATCTGCTTCTCCGTCGCCAGTAACACGGCCAGCTATGTGGTGTCCGAACTGATCCGCCACGGCCGCGTTCGGCGTGCCTATATTGGCGTCGGCGCCCAAACCACCGTCCTGCCGCGCCGCGTAGCGCTGGCGTCGGGCCTGCGCAACGTGAAGGGCGCCGTTGTTCTGAACGTGGACGCGAGTGGCCCCGCCGGCAGCGCCGGCATCCAGGCCGGCGATATTGTCGTCGCGCTGGACGGCGCCATGGTGGAAGGCTCGGACGATTTGATCCGCGCGCTGAACGCCGAGCGGATCGGCCGCAGCGTCGTGCTATCCACCATCCGCAAGGGCGAATTGCGGCATACGCCCCTGGTCCCCTTGGAACGCGTCGCCGGTTGACAGGCCCAGGCCGCCCCGGACACGGTGGCCGCCCAACCATCGGGGAGCGGCCATGGCGATCAGCGGCACATCGGCAATCTACCTCATGCTCGCGGACCCGATCGGACAGGTCCGCTCGCCCGTCCTCATCAACGAGATGTTCGCCCGCGAAGGGATCGACGCCATCATGGTGCCGCTCAACGTCGCGGCGGACGGTATCGATGAATTCTGGGCGGTCCTGAAGCGGCTCAAGAACGTACGCGGCTTGATCGTCAGCGTGCCCTTCAAGGCCGCCGCGCGCCGCCTGTCCGATCGCGCCGGGCCGCACGCAGCCCTGATCGGCACCGCGAATGCCGTGCGGCGCGAAGCGGATGGCAGCTTCACCTGCGAGAACTTCGACGGGCTGGGCTTCGCCGCCGCGCTTAAGAAGGGCGGGCACGCCATCGCGGGCCGCCGCGTTCTCCTAACCGGCGCGGGCGGCGCCGGCTCGGCCATCGCTTTCGCCCTGGCTAGTGAAGGTGCTGCCGCCATCACCATCGCGGATGCCGCCTCCGAGCGGGCCGCCGCCCTGACCGCGGCCGTCGCGCGCGCCTTTCCGAAGGTTCAAGCGGCAACGGGAGCGGCCGATCCCGCAGGCCACGATTTGATCGTGAACGCCACCCCCATGGGCATGAAGCCGGACGACCCGCTTCCGCTCGCCATCCAGAATTTGACGCCTGCCATGACAGTCATGGACATCGTCATGAAGCCGCGCGAGACGCCGCTCCTGGCTCACGCGCGCGCGCTCGGTTGCGCAGTGCAATACGGTGCGGCCATGACGGATAGTCAGATGGATCTTTGGATCGACTTCCTGCGTCTACGCGGCTGAGCCTCGTTGGCGTGGCCGTTCCGCCGTTGTATTGCTCTCTTCCCTCCGCCCCGTAGAGGCTTCCCATGTCGAAATTGTCCAACCGTCCCGGTTTCGCCACGCGCTCGATCCACGCCGGCCAGAGCCCCGACCCAACAACCGGTGCCTTGATGACGCCGATCTACGCCAACTCGACCTACGCGCAAGAGTCGCCCGGCGTGAACAAGGGCTTCCTTTACGGCCGCGCGCACAACCCGACTCGTTTCGCCTTCGAGCGCTGCGCCGCGGACTTGGAGGACGGTACGGCCGGCTATGCCTTCGCCTCGGGCCTAGCCGCCATTGCGACCGTGTTCGAACTGTTGGACGCCGGCAGTCACGTGGTGGCGGTGGACGATCTCTATGGCGGCACGCACCGTATGCTCAACAAGGTGCGCAGCCGCTCGCAAGGGTTGCAGGTCACCTATGTCGACCCGCGCGACACAGCCGCCATCGCGGCGGCGATCCGGCCCGACACGCGCATGATCTACGTCGAGACGCCGACCAACCCGCTGCTCAAGCTGGCGGATCTCGAAGCCATCGCGGCGCTGGGTAAGAAGCGCGGCGTCTTGACCGTGTGCGACAACACCTTCGCCTCCCCCTGGGTTCAACGTCCACTGACCATGGGCTTCGACCTCGTGCTGCATTCGGTGACCAAATACCTCAATGGGCATTCCGACATGTTGGGCGGTCTGGTCGTGATCGGCGACAACCCCGAATTAGTCGAGAAGGTGAAGTTCCTGCAGCTCGCGGTCGGAGCGATCCTCTCGCCCTTCGACAGTTTCCTGGCGCTGCGCGGCCTCAAAACGTTGCCGCTACGCATGCAGCGCCATTGCGAAAGTGCGCTGGCCATCGCCGAATGGCTGTCCAAACACAAGAGGGTTGAGAAGATCTATTACCCGGGTCTGCCGAGCCATCCGCAGCATGCGCTGGCCAAGCGCCAGATGCGTGGCTTCGGCGGCATGGTGACCGTGATCCTGAAGGGCGATCTGGCCGAGACGCGGCGGTTCCTCGAACACTGCCAGATCTTCGCGCTGGCCGTCAGCCTCGGCGGCGTCGAAAGCTTGGTTGAGCACCCGGCGTTGATGACCCATGCCTCGGTCGCACCGGAAACCCGCGCGGCACTCGGCATCGGCGACACGCTGGTGCGCTTCTCGGTGGGCATCGAGGACACGGACGATCTAATCGCCGACCTGGATCAGGCGCTCAAATAAAGCGCTGCGCCTATTTCTCGGATAGGGCCCAGATGCCGTTCCAATCGGCAGGCGGGTTGGCCTTGAGTTTTTCGATCCGGGCCAGGAAGACCGCGCTGGGCTTGTCGCCAGGAATTGCCATCCGGCACGCCTCAAAGCGGTTTCGCGCCTCATCCCAGGTACCCGCGCGATAGGCTTCCAGCCCCTCGGCGAAGCGCGCGGCGCCCTCTTCCACCGCGGCGGGAATCTGCCCCAAGCGGCCCAGCAGTTCGAAGATGCGTTCCGGTTCCGACTTGCCCACCACCAGGATCGAATCGATCTCGCGCAAGGCCATGCTGTCCCGCACCCGCTCCGCCGTGTTGGCGTTCAGCAGCACGCGCGTGCCATAGACCTTGCTGGTGCCCTCGAGCCGCGAGGCCAGGTTCACCGTGTCGCCGATCAGCGTATAGCTCATGGCCACGTCCGAGCCGATGTTGCCCACGACCACATCGCCGGTCGCGATGCCGATGCGCACGTCCACGTCCGGCAGGCCGCGCTTGACGCCGATCAGCTCGACCAGGCCGCGGCGGAACTCCTCCATACCCGCGATTTGGTCCAGTGCGGCCTCGCAAGCCAAGCGCGCCTGCTGCGCTGCATCAATGAACGGCGGCCCCCAATAGGCCATCAGCGCATCGCCGATATACTTGTCGACGATGCCGTCATGGGTACGCACCGGCTGGGACACGGTGGTCAGGTATTGGTTGATCACCTTAACCAGCGTGGGTGGCGTCATGCCTTCGGACGCGGACGTGAATCCCTTCATATCGCAGAACAACACGGTCATTACGCGCCGCTCGCCCTGGATGCCCGCCAAATCGGGCCGCTCGATCAAGCCCTGCACGATGCGGGGATCGACGTATTTGCCGAACGTCTCGCGGATCTGCGCCTTGACGCGCAGTTCCTTGACCATGTGGTTGAAAGACTTGGTCAGCTTGCCGATCTCGTCGCGGGTGGTGACGGGAACCTCGGTATCCAGCTTGCCATGCTCGACATCCTCGGTCGCGCTTACCAAGCGTCGCACGGGGCGCACGAGATTGACGGTCACCACGCCTGCGAACAGAAGTCCCACCACCACCGCGATGCCCAAGGCGATTACGCTGATCCGCACAACTTCCCGCTGCTCGCCGATCGTCTCGACCGTCGCATGGTGCACCAGATCCCGCATATGGTCCTGGGCCTCGTCCAGCTTCTTGTCGATGACTTCGCGGATCTTGTCGGCGTCGTTCAATCGAATGCGGAACGTCTTATCGTCGCCCACTCCGAACGCGGTCAGCATCTCCTCGCGAATTTTATGCTGCCGCACCCGTTCTTCCTGAAGAAGCTGCAGCCGCGCGTCGACCCGGCCCAAATCAACGTTGTCGTGAAAATCCTCGGGTTCCTCGATCTGATCGATGATGTGCTTGCGCGCCTCGGCGATGAGACGATCAGTCTCTTTGGTGGCATCCGCCGTCAGTGCCAGGAGCCGCTCATCATCTTTGCGATCGCCCTCGCCATCGAGATGATGCACGACCAGATCGCGGAGATAGAGGCCTTCGTCCGTCATGGACGCTTCCGCGTCTGCGAGGTTGGCGAACGCGGCGATATAGTGCTCGTCGACGATCGTGAGCAACCGCTCCACGCGCCGGGACATCGACATATTGATGTAGGCCACGACCGCCATCAGGCCCAACAAGGCCAGCGCGGCGCCGAAAACCTTCATCCCGATCGTGATCCGCAAGGCCAACCCCTCTGCCCTTCCGCCGGCAGACAATAGGCTGGGGGCACTCGGTTTGTCGATCAAGCGCGCTTCCTTTCCCTTCCGCGCGCCGCCATGCTGCAAACGCACCGGAAAGGAAGAATGTGTCATGCGGAACGACCGCCGGAACGCCGCCGTCTTCGAGCGCGGCGATGACTGGGACGATATCGCGCGCGAACTAGACGAAGCGTTGGAGGCCGATCGCCCGCTTCGCACGGAAACCGTGGCCATTCGCCTCAAGGACCAAGTCTGGCGTAACGCCTGCACCGCCGCCGCCTGGGTCGCCGGCGACTATGACTGGTCGGCCCCTATCGCGCGCAAGGCGCGCGACGAGCTGGCCGCCTTCGCGCGTACTCTGCTTCACGCACCGGAAGATGCTCCGGCAACGCTGACAACCGGCGGAACCGAAAGCGTCTTCCTGGCCGTGAAAGCCGCACGGGACTGGGCGCGCGAAGCGCGGCCTCGGATCACGGCGCCAGTGTTGCTCATGGGGCGATCCGCTCACCCGTGTTTGAGCAAGGCCGCGCAGAATTTGGGCGTTCGCGAGGTGCGGGTGCCATTAACTTCTGACCATCGCACCGACCCTGCCGCGCTTCGCCAAGCCGTGACACCGGACGCGATCATGGTGGTCGCGTCCTTGCCGTCGGATTCACGCGGCATGTGCGACGACGTGCCAGCCATCGCCGCCGTCGCCCGCGACCACGGTCTCTGGTGCCATGTGGACGCCTGCCTGGGCGGTTTCCTCGTACCGTATCTGAAGCGGCTGGGCCACGCCTTGCCCGACTTCGATTTCCGTGTGCCGGGTGTACGCTCCATCTCGCTGGACCAGCATAAGTATGCCTACGCGCCAACCGGCATCTCGACCCTGGTGCTGCGTGATTCCACTGACCTCGCGCATCAGCGCTTTGCATTCAGCGACTGGGATGGACCAGCCAAGAGCTACGACTATTTCGCGGGCACGCGCCCGATCGAAGCCACTGTCGCGGCCTGGGCGACCATGCGCCAAATCGGCGACGACGGCTATCTGGAGCGTGCGCGCCTGGTCCAATCCAACACCGAGCATCTGTTCGCCGAAATCGCCAAGCTGCCGGCGTGGCGATGTTGAACCGGCCCGAGGCCGGCGCGGTCCATTTCTCGCTCGATGGCGTTCCCTTGGACAAACTGGCAGCGGAGCTGCGTGCGCTCGGACATCGGCGCTTCAATCTCACCGCCGATCCGCCGGCCGTGATCGTTTACGCCGGCCCCTTGTCGGACACACGCGTGATCGGAACCTATGTCGCGGACTTAAGGAGTCTGATCGTGCGCTTGCGGCGCTGATGCCTACTCCGGTAGGCCGGCAGCGTTCATCAGCTTGCGCGCGCGGTCGACGGCCTGATGGAAGCGTGGGTCCTTCATGGCGTCGAGACTGCGCGGCCGGGGAATGTCCACCGCCACGATCTCCTGGATACGCCCCGGGCGCGCGCTCATCACCACGATGCGATCGGACAGGAACACAGCCTCGGCGATACTGTGCGTGATGAACAGGACCGTCTTCTTCGTCTCCAGCCAAACGCGCTGAAGCTCCAACCCCATCTGTTCGCGCGTGAGCGCGTCCAAGGCGCCGAACGGTTCGTCCATGAGCAGGAGCGACGGATCGTGGATCAACGCGCGGCACAGCGATACGCGCTGCTGCATGCCGCCGGAAAGCTGGTAGGGATAACTGTCGGCAAAACCCTCGAGTCCGACCAGCGAGATCAGCTTGCGCGCCTTGTCGCGGAACGCCGCACGGTCGAGTTTCCGCACCTCGACCTGAAGCTCGATGTTCTGCAACACGGTACGCCAAGGCAGAAGGACGGGGCTCTGAAACACGATACCGACCTTGGAGCTGGGCCCATCGATGGGCTGGCCGTGAACCAGAACCTCGCCGCCGCTGGGTGGGATCAAGCCCGCGACGATGCGCAGCAAGGTGCTCTTGCCGCATCCCGAGGGGCCGAGAACGGAAACAAACTCGTGCTGCGCGACGTCGAGCTCGATGCCGCCCAGCGCCTCGACCTTCCCGGCTTGCGCCGGGAAGGTCTTGGACACGTTCCCCAAGTGGATGTCGGCGACCATCCGCTGGTTACTGCGGAATGAAGTCGTTCGTGTAATATTGCTCGACCGGCTTGGCGTCCTTGAGGCCGGCGTATTTGACCATGATCTCCTGCATTTTTTCCCAGTCGCTCTTGGCCATCCAACCGATCGGCTTGCCTTTGGTGGCCGGTGTTTCAAGCAGCGGGAAGCTAAGGTCTAGCTGGCGGCGCAACACGGCCTTCTGACCTTCAAGCTGCGGATAAGACTTCAGCACCGCGGCGATGGCGGCATCCGGATTTTTCTTGGCTTCGCTCCAGCCCTTGGCCGTCGCGCGCAGGAAACGCTTCACGATGTCCGGGTTTTTGGCCAGCCAATCGGAATTGGCCGCTATGCCGTTGGCCATCGTGTCGACACCGTACTCCGAATAGAAGAAGTAGCTGAGCTTGGCGCCCTGGTTTTCTAGCTGGGCAACCTGGACGTTGACGTAGGCGGGAATGGCATCGGCCCGCTTCTGCAAGAACAACGCGTTCTTGGCGCCGGCCGCGGGATTGATCACGCTGACCTTGTTGGCCTCGATGCCCGCCGCGGCCAGAAGCGCGGGGAAAATCTGTGCCGTCGATTCCGCCGGCGCCATGGCGAGAATCTTACCTTCCATCTCCTTCGGATTTTTGATCGGTGCATCCGCGTGCGAGATGATGATCATCGGACTGCTTTGATTGATGCCGAACACGGCCTTGAGCGGCAGGCCCTGGCCGATGCCCTTCATCATGGTGCCGTAATCGAGGAAGCCGATCGGGTCGGTGCCTTCGGACAGTAGCTTGGCCACCATGCCGGCGCCCTGGCCTTCGCTGAAGGTCACATCCAGCTTCTCGGCGCTGTAAAAGCCTTTTTCCTTGGCCAGGAAGAACGGCGCATGCGTGCCGTAGATTTGCCAATCGAGGCGGAAATTTACCTTGTCCTGGGCCGAAGCGGCCGAAGACAGGAACAGGGCGGCGAGCGCGCCAAGCGCAAGACCTCCCAACTTCTTTCGTAGCGTCACGATCACTCTCCCCTTCTCGTTGATTTCGAAAGCGTCAGATCGTCGCCTGTGGCCCTTCGCCACGGATGCTGATGTGCCACGGGATGGCAATCCGTTCGCAGAAAACCACGGCGTAGTAAAAAATGACTCCGATCACCATCAGCAAGATCAGAACAGCGAACATCATGGGCGTGTCCAAATTGGCATTGGCCCAAAGCAACAGGTAACCCAGCCCTTTTTCGGACGCTACCCATTCGCCCACCACCGCGCCGACCACGGCGAAGGCCACCGCGACCTTCAAACCAGAGAAGAAGTGCGGCAGCGCCGCGGGCAGACGGATCTTCCAGAAAATTTGCATGCGCGTCGCGCGCATGGAACGGATCAACTCCATGGTCTCGGTCTCGACCGCCCGCATGCCCGCCACGGTGGCGATCACCACGGGGAAGAAGGCGACGAGAAACGCAACGAAGATCTTGGTCTGCACCCCGAGCCCGAACCAGATAATCAACAGGGGCGCCACCGCGACCTTAGGAAAGGTTTGCGAGAGGATCAGAAGCGGCATGATCGCCTGGTCCACCGCCCGCGACGAGACGATGAGCATGGCTAACAACACTCCGATCACGATGCTCAGCACGAATCCGCCCGCGGTCTCATACGCCGTGACCCAGGTATGGCCGAGCAGGAAATTCCAATTGGCGATCAGGTGGCGCACCACCGATTCGGGGGCGGGGATCAGGTACTGGGGAATCTCAAAGACGTTGACCAGGACATCCCACAGGACGACCAGGATCACCACGGTGCCGACCGGATAAATCCAGGACCGCATTGATGCCTCCCCACCCGGTCCAGCCCAGCGGCGAACCGGAAAACACTCCCCATTGCATCCTCGCGCGTTGATCGCGCGTTTGTCATTTAAATTTACATTGAAAGCGCAATGTAATTTCCTCAATAATTCCCCCGGCTGTCAAGGCCGCCCAGGAGCCCCTTTCATGCCCCTTCATTTCGAACGAGCGGAATACGACGCGCGCATCGGCCGCGCGGTGGCCGCCATGCAGGCGCGTGGGCTGGACGGCATGCTTTTGTTCAACCAATCCAGCCGCTATTACCTCACGGGTTACGACAGTTTCGGCTTCGTGCTGTTCGAGTGTCTTTACCTGGGCGCTGACGGCCGCCTGATGTTGCTGACGCGCCCCACCGACGTACCCGCCGCCTTCCATACCTCGATCATCACCGATGTGCGCGTCTGGCATGACAAGGCCGATGCCGATCCCGCACGCCAGTTACGCGACATCGTCGCGGAGTTCGGCGCCCAAGGGCGCAAGCTGGGTGTTGAGTACCAAACCTGGGGCCTGACCGGCCGTAACGCCATGAAGGTGAACGCGGCCTTCGACGGCTTCGCAACGCTGACCGATGAATCCGAACTCATCGCCCGCCTGCGCCTGGTGAAGAGCGACGCGGAATTGGTCTATTCGCGGCGCGCGGGCGAACTGGCCGACGCCGCGCTGGCCGAGGCGCGCAAACTCGCGCGTGCCGGCGCCTTTGAGGGCGACATTCTGGCCGCGGCGCAAGGGGCGGTGTTCAAGGGCGGCGGCGACTATCCGGGCAATGAATTCACCATCGCTTCGGCCGAGGGCGCCCTACTGCCACGCTATTTCAGCGGCAGGCGTCACCTCTCCGAGAAGGACCAGCTCATCCTCCAGCTCGGCGGCGCCTATCGGCGCTATCATGCCTCGCTAATGGCCACGATCCTGACTGGCGAGGCGGATGCGATTCACCAGCGGATGTTCAAGGCCTGCCACGAAGCCCTGATCGAAATTCACGGCACGCTGAAGCCAGGACTGCGCATCGAGGACATCTATGGAATCTACGCGCGCGCCAGCGAGCGGCAGGGCTTCAACGCCGCCCATCGTCTGAGTGCCTGCGGTTACAGCCTGGGCGCGGCTTACCATCCGACCTGGATGGATTGGCCTTGGATTTTCCCGGGCAGCGACGTGGTCGCCGAACCCAATATGGTCTTCTACGTCCACATGATCCTGATGGACCGGGAAAACGGCCACGCGCTGGCGCTGGCCGATACCTCGGTCGTGACAAAAACCGGAAGCGAGCGGCTGTCCCATGCGCCGCTCGAGCTTCTCGTCGTCTGAAAGAAGGAGAATCCGATGCTGCCCAAAAATCCCCTACCCTTCTCGAACGAGGAGTTCAAGAGCCGCCTGGACAAGGTGCGCAAAGGTATGCAGGCCAAGGGCGTGGACGTGATGCTGACCACCGTCCCGGAAAACATCGTGTACCTGACCGGCTATCACAGCCTGGGTTATTTCACGTACCAGATCCTGGTCGTCACCCTCGACAACCCGCCGATCCTTCTGACCCGTGCGATTAATGTGGAAAAGGCTGAAGTCGATAGCTGCTTGGAGATCGTCGAGGGTTACAAGGATACCGAGGATCCGAACGACGCGACCTACAACCTGCTCAAGAAGCATAAGCTACTGGGCAAGCGCATCGGCAACCAAGACGACGCCTGGTTCTTCTCGGTCACTCGCTACAAGAAGTTGATTGAGCGGCTGGGCGTGAAGGACCTGATCGACTGTTCCGGCATCGTCGAGGAAGTGCGCAAGATCAAGTCGCCGAAGGAAATCGAGTACATCAAGGAGGCGGCGGGTTATGCCATGGCGTCCATCGACGCGGCCATCAAGTCGGTAAAGCCGGGTCTGATGGAAAACGTGATGGACGCGGAAGCCAGCTATGCCCTCTACAAGGCGGGCAGCGAGTATCTCGGCCACGCGCACCAGCTCGTCTCAGGCCCTCATGCTGGGCTGGCGTTCGAGTGCGCCGGGCGCCGTCCGATCAAGAAAGACGATGTCGTCTATATGGAAGCCGGCGGCACCCATCACCGCTACCACTGCATGCTGTCGCGCACGGTTCTGGTCGGGAACCCGGATCCGAAGTGGCTCAAGATGGCCGAGGCCTCACGCGACGCGGTCAACGCTGCGCGCGCCAAGATCAAGGCCGGCGTCACCTCCCACGAAGTCGACAAGGCGGCACGCGATCTGATCCGCAAGGCCGGCTATGCCGACGCCTTCATGCACCGCACGGGCTATTCCATCGGCCTCGGCTTCCCACCCGATTGGGGCGAAGGCCGCTTCATGAGCATCAACGAGAACGACCAGACGGTCCTCAAAGCGGGCATGGTGTTCCACATGATCCCGGACCTGAAGATCGCCATGGACGGAGCCGTCGTGTGCAGCGACTCGGTGGTCGTGACCGAAACCGGCCACGAGCTTCTGACCCCCTATTCCCAGGAGGTCGTCCGCAAATAGGGCCTGTCGGGATGCCTGCGCCGAAACCGAAAGCGTCCGCCCCACGGCGCACACAAGAGGAGCGCCGCCGCGAAACGCGGCGGCGCCTCATCGACGCCACCATCGCGGTGATCGCTGAGCGCGGCATCGCCCACACGGCGACGTCGGACATCACGGGCCGCGCCGGCGTCACCTGGGGCGCGGCCCAACATCTATTCGGCAGCAAGGACGAGTTGCTGCGCCAGGTGGTTGAGGAGGTATCCAACGACCTGATCGCCGAACTGGATGCCGTCGGCCGCTGGCCCGCAGCGCTGGAGGCGCGAGTCCGCGCGGTGATCAGGGCCATGTGGGCCATCTGCGGCAGCGCCGGATTCCTGGCCATGATGGACGTGATTCGCGGCACGCGCGTGGAGCCGGACTTGCATCCCAAGATCGTGGCCGACCAGGCCCGCGTGCAGGTGCGGATCGAGAAGCTGTGGCTCAAAATCTTCGCCGATTCACGCGCCTCGCGCCGGGCGATCCTGGATACATGCAACCTGGTCTATCTGTCCTTGATCGCACTGGCGGCGCGAAAGAACTACCTGTACCCCGACACGGACGTTGAGGGGATGCTGCGCGCCGTGACGGCGTCGGCGGCCAGCTTCCTGACTGCGCCCGACTCCAAAGAGCGCCGATGACGCTAGCGGCCGGGTGCGTGAAGGACGCGGGTTTTCTTCTTCAGCGTACGCAGCAGGAAGAAGGTCGAAATGCCTACCGCCGCGATGCCGAGCCACAGATAGTCACGGCTGGCCCATTGGGCCACGGTTTCGTTCGCCGCGATAGTGTCGGTGATGCCATCGAGGAACAGGTACGTCAGCACCACGACCAGAACGCCGTTATATTCCCGGCGCAGCACCGTGCGCAGCGAAAAACTCTCTGCCGGCGCGCGCCACAGGGAGAAACGCGGGAAGAAGCAGGGCGTAACAGCCGCCCAGTCGTCGTATTCCTTGCCGAACTTCGCACTGAGGTAGGCTTCCTCGACAGCAATGATCCGCTCAATATAAAGCCAATACGCCATGCCGAAGAGGGCGACGAACCACCAGGTCTTCAACGACAGCACGATGCCGAAGGCGACGATGAAATTGCCGAGATAGAGCGGATTGCGGACTATGGAATAGAGCCCGGTGACGTTCAGGCTATTGGCCCGTTGCTCGCTGGTGTTACGGCCCGATGTACCGGAGGGCACAAATCCTACGGTGATCGCGCGCAAAAGGAGACCAATCATGGAGATCGCGAAACAGGCGAAGTTGAGTTTGTCGTCCAGTTCCTCGCCGATCATCGATTCGATCCGCGCCGCCTCGAAGATCGCAGGCACGGCGATAGGGATGAGCAGAAGGGGCAAAAAGCTCCGCCACCGGAACAGGAACGAGCCCTGGTCTTCCAGACGATGAATGATACGCATACGCAAGATCCTGCATGGGTGTCCCCGCCCAAGGCTGCAGGGTAGGCCGGGGAACCGCATTCCGCTATATCCAAATGATGTCATTCGAGAGGCTTCCATGTTCGTCCATCGCCCCATCGTCATGACCAAGCGAGGCCTTGTGGTCGCCGGCCATCACAAGGCCGCGGAGGTCGGCGCGGCCGTGCTGCGCGAAGGCGGCAACGCGATGGATGCCGCGGTGGCCGCGGCGGCCACGCTGACGGTCGCGATCCCCCACATGAACAGCGTGGGCGGCGACTGTTTCGCGCTTTGGTTCGACGCGCGCCGCGGCTACGTCGCGGCCATCAACGGCAGCGGCGGCGCGCCGGCCCGGGCGACCATCGAGCATTACCGCGGCCTCGGGCACGCAGCGATTCCCGAGCGGGGGCCGCTCTCAATCTCGGTGCCGGGCGTGCCGCACGCATGGCAGGCCTGTCTGCAACGCTATGGCTCCATGCCGCTCAGCCGCCTGTTGGAACCCGCCATCGCGCTGGCCGAGGATGGGCTGCCGCTGGATCGTCATCAGCGTGACACTTTCAACGGTGAGCTTTACGCACGGCTGGTCAAGGATTGCCCGTCGCTGGGGACGCTGTTCGGCGCGCCGGGCGGGCGCAAGCTGGGCGATATCGTCAAGCAACCCGCCCTGGCCGCATCGCTGAAGAAAATCGCCGAAGGCGGCGCGGCGGCGTTCTATGACGGACCGGTTGGACAAGCCTTGGCGCGCGATCTGCAAGAGCAGGGCGCACTCCTCGATGCCGACGACCTCAAGCGCCATTCCTCCCTATTTCAAACGCCGCTGACCGTTCCTTTCGCCGGCGCCGTGGCGTTCGCCTCCCCGCCGAACACCCAGGGCGTGGCGCTGGCCGTATTGCTCGGGCTGCTAGAACGCGACGGCGGCGCCGATCCCTATGTCGCGCGCTTCATGCGCCATAAGCTGACGGCGTTTGCGATCCGGGATTCCCATCTAGGCGACCCAAGCGTGGCCAAGCTCCCCCACGATCTCCTGAAGCCCTACAGCCTGGATGATATCGCCGAACACGGGCCGGATATTATTGACCCGCCCCATTCCGCCCCTGCCGGCGGCGACACCACCACCGTCGTCGCGATCGATGCCGAGGGCAATGCGGTCAGCTGGGTGCAAAGCCTGTTCGTGGGTTTCGGCAGCGGCGTGGCGTCCGAATCGACGGGCATCGTGCTGCAGAACCGGCTGAGCCTGGCCAGCCTCAAGCCGGGTGGCCCCAACAGCCTGGCGCCGGGCCGGCGGCCCTTCCACACGCTGTGTCCCTGCATCGTCGCAAAGGACGGACAGGTGAAATTCGTGCTCTCCACGCCGGGCGACCATGGCCAGCCCCAAACCCTGGCCCAGGTGCTTCACAACGCCATGGTCGAAGGCATGGACCTGCAGGAAGCCGTCGAGGCGCCGCGCATCCGCCATGACGAGGGAAAGAGGGTGATGCACGAGAGCCGCATTCCGGTTGAAACACTGGCACCGTTGCGCGCAGCCGGCTACGCGCTGGAGGATGTCGGTCCGTGGTCGCGTCTGATGGGCGGCGTCAATGCGATCCAATGCCTGCCGAACGGGCTGCGGCTGGGTGCGGGCGATCCACGCCGCGCCTGTTACGCCGTTGCCGAATAACGCTTCACCGAGGGAAGAACGCGATGAACAACGACGTCATCATCACCTGCGCCGTCACGGGCGGGCACAATAATTTTCAGGCCCATCCCAATTACCCGATCACACCTAAGCAGATTGCCGCGGCCGCGATCGAAGCCGCCAAGGCCGGCGCCGCGGTCGCCCACATCCACGCCCGCGATCCCAAGACAGGCAAGAATAGCCGCGATCCCAAACTGTTCCGCGAGATCGTGGACCGCATCCGCGAATCCGACACCGACGTCGTCCTGAACCTGACCGGCGGCAACGGCGGCATGGTGACGCCCCACCCCGACAATCCGCTGGGCGGCGATCCCAACGCCGACGTGGCAGGCCCGTTGGAGCGCATAAACTACATCGAGGAACTGCAGCCCGAGATCTGCAGCCTGGATTGCGGCGCCATGAATTTCGGCGAAGGCGTCTACGTCAACACCCCGGGCTTCCTGCGCACGATGGCCAAGCGGGTGAAGGAGCGCGGCATCAAGCCGGAGCTGGAGGTGTTCGATTTCGGCCATGTGCGCATCGCCAACCTCCTGGTCGAGGAAGGGCTGATCGCCGACCCGCCGCTCTACCAGCTTTGCCTGGGCATTCCCTGGGGCGCGCCCGCCGACACCAATGCCATGAAGGCCATGCGCGACCTTCTGCCGCCCGGCGCGATGTGGGCGGGCTTCGGCATCTCGCGCATGGAGATGCCCATGGTGGCGCAGGCCGTTCTTCTGGGCGGCAACGTCCGAGTCGGGCTCGAGGACAATCTCTACCTCGACAAAGGCGTCTTCGCCTCCAATGGCCAGCTTGTCGAGCGCGCGGCTGAGATCATCACCAAGATGGGTGCGCGGACACTTTCCCCGGCCGAGGCGCGCGCGAAGCTGAAGCTCAAGAAGCGGAACTAGCGCCCGCGCCATGCCTGGCTGCGTCGCGCGAGGCCACGGGTGGCCAGCCAGTGGAGAAGACGCACACCAGCTGCGGTGTAGACGATCATCATAGCCATCGCGGCGGCGGGTGCGACATCGCCCGCATCGTCCATGTTCAGCACCGCGATCGAGGCCAGCGCGGTTGTCGGTGAATAGAGGAACACCACGGCGCTGACCGTCGTCATAGCGCTGACGAACAGATAGATCGAAATGTCTAGGATGGCCGGCATGGCGACTGGCACCGTCACGCGCCGGAAAGTCGTGTACCAGGAAACTTTTAGCGAAGCGCCGACCGATTCGAATTCCGAATCCATTTGCTTCAACGCCGTTACGGCCATGAGATGCGCCACGGTGTAGAAATGGACGATCGTGGCGATGACCAGGATCGCCATGGTCCGGTAGAGGAAGTTCAATGGATTCGAAGGGTCGTTGAAGAAGAAGATATAGGCCAACCCGAGCACGAGGCCAGGCACGGCCATGGGGATCATGGCCAGCAACCGAATCATCGCACGCCCGGACGGGAAGTCCTTGAACTTCTCGCTGAGGTACGCGCCCAGGAAAATCGTCGCCGTACCGCAGATTGCGGTCAGCAATGCCATCACGATGCTGTTCCGGTAGGCCTGCCAGCCGCCACCGTCCGTGTTGTCGAAGTCGTAATGGCGCAGCCAGGGTTCCAGATTGTACGGCCAGAGTTTCACGAACGACGCGCCGGCCGCAGTCAGAAGTAGGCCAAGAATGGCCACTGCGACCAGAACGCAAAAACCGAAGAGCAGCCAGTCACGCACCGGTTCGGGCCGGGGATTGAAAGCAACCGAGCGCGCGGACAGAGGCGAAACTTGCTTCCGCCGCACGAACGAATCCGCCGCGAAGGCCAGGATAGCCGGAAGCAGCAGGAGCGTGCTGACCACCGCTCCTTTCTGGAAGTCCTGCTGTCCAACCACTTGCTTGTAGACGTCGGTGGCCATGACCGCATACCAGCCGCCGATGACCTTGGGCACGCCGAAATCGGTGATGGCCAAGGTGAAGACCACGAAGACCGCACTGATCAGGCCGTAGCGGGCACCCGGCAACGTCACGGTCACGAGGACTCGCCAACGCGAGGCGCCCAGCGAGACGGCCGCGTCATAAAGACGTTGATCGGAAAGCGACAGCGCCGTGACCAGGATGAGCAAGGCGGCCGGGAAACAATAGAACGTCTCGCCCAGCAGAATCCCGATCGGGCCGTAGATGTCCTGGCCGAACATCAGCGACTTCAGAAGCCCCTGCTTGCCGAACAGGTAAACCAGAGCGATAGCCGGCAGCAGCGAGGGCGCCAAAAGGGGCGCCAGAGCGATAGCCTTCAGCAGCCCCTTGAACGGCATGTGCGATCGCGTCAGACCGTAGGCAAACAGAAACGCCGCCGATACGGTCACGACCGTGCTGGCCAACGCGATGACCAGACTGTTGACGATGGAGCGGCCGACGCCGGGCGTGGCCAGGTAGGACGCGTAGTTGGCAAATCCGACGAATTCACCCGCCTTATTCTCCAGGCCACGGGATAGCAGCACATAGAGTGGCGCGGCGACCGCGACAAATAAGGCTACGGCAATGACTCCGATCGCTGCGCGGGCAACCCAGGCTTGCGTGTCCAGCCCTCTGTGCGCGGATGCCGCGGATACCGACATGGATTCACTCCCCACGCGGGTAGAGACGAATCCGGTCGAGCGGCAACGCGGCGCGTATGGTCTGGCCGGCTTCCAGACCCAGGTCGCTAACATCGTTGGCCGAAAGATTGGCAACCAACACCGCGTCGCTTCCCTCGGGCCGGAGCACCGCGCGGAAGGACGGGCCGGTGAATTCCAGCGTCTCCACGCGGGCAGGGATGGCGTTCACGGTCGCCTCCCCCACCCCGCGAACGACGATGTCCTCGGGACGGATGCACAGAAGGGCGGCCCCAGTCTGGTGCGTACCATTCATCAAGCGCAGTTCCCGCGCACCGAGGCGAACCGTCGATCCCGCGACGATTTCAGCCTTGAGCACATTCATCGATCCGACGAAGTCCGCCACGAAACGCGAAGCGGGCTGTCGATAGACTTCGATGGGCGTGCCGACCTGCTCGATCACGCCATGATCCATGACGGCGACCCGGTCCGCGAGCGTCAGGGCCTCCTCCTGGTCATGAGTGACCATGATGGCGGTGACGCCCAGACGCCGCTGAAGCGTCTTAATCTGCTCTCGCAGGCGGACGCGTACCCGCGCATCCAATGCCGACAGCGGCTCGTCGAGCAGAAGAAGACCCGGCGACGGCGCCAAGGCCCGCGCCAGCGCCACACGCTGCTGCTGGCCGCCGGACAGTTGCGCGGGGTAACGACCGCCGATGTCCGGAAGCCCGACCATCGCCAGAAGTTCGGCCACCCGGCGCTGGACGCCTTCGCGCCCCAGTTTGCGACGGGACAGGCCATAGGCCACGTTCTCGGCGACCGTCAGGTTGGGGAACAGGGCATAAGATTGGAAGACGATGCCGAAGTCGCGCTGGGCCACGGGCAAGGCGGAGATGTCGCGCCCGCCCTGCTCGATCCTTCCGTCCGTCTGCCGCTCAAGGCCCGCGATGATACGGAACAGAGTCGTCTTGCCGCACCCAGATGGTCCCAGGATGCAGACGAACTCGCCTTCCGCCACCGACAGGGAGACGTCCTTCAACGCGACAAAATCGCCGAAGCGCTTTGTCACGCCGGCGACGCGCAGATAGGGCGGCTTGCTGGACGGCCCGTTCATCACCGAACCCGCAACAAAACGCCGAGGTTCCCCGCGCGGCGCGGAGGAAACCTAAGCCATAAGGCGTGTCCCCGCGCGGGACGCCTCAGCTCTTAGGCTCCGACTTTGCATTGTAGCGCTTGTTCCACTCCGCGAGAATCTTCTCCCGGTTGGCGGCCGCCCATGCGAAGTCGTTCTTGACCAGACGCTTCTCGAAGTCCGCGGGAACGAAATCCAACGGCTTGGCGACACCGGGCAGCGCCACGACCGCGAAGTTCTTGGCATAGAGCTCGTTGGCTTCCTTGGTCACACTCCAGTCAGCCAGCTTCTTGGCCGCGTCCATGTTCTTGGCGCCCTTGATGACGGCCGTGGCCTCCATGTCGTAACCCAGCCCCTCTTTCGGGAATATCAGGTCGATCGGCGCGCCCTTTTGCTTGTTGATAGACGCCCGGTATTCGAAGGAGATGCCGATCACATACTCGCCCGAAGCCGCGAGGTTGCAGGGCTTGGAGCCTGAGTGGGTATAGACGCCGATATTTTGGTGGAGTCCATCCATGAAGGACCAGCCCTTCTCGTCACCCATCATCTGCAACCAGGACGAGACATCCAGGAACCCCGTGCCGGACGAAGCCGGGTTTGGCATCACGATCTGACCCTTGTAGATCGGCTTGGTGAGATCGGCCCAAGATTCGGGCTTGGGTATGTTCTTCTTCGCCGCCTCGACCGTGTTGAAGCACAACGTCGCGGCCCAGACATCCATGCCGACCCAGCGCGGCGGATTGCGCGGGTCGCGGAAGAAGGGCTTCACGGCATCGAGGCCCTTCGGTGCATAGGGTTCGAGCATGCCTTCAGAGTCGAGGACGAGCAGGCTGGTGGCGGCCACGCCCCAGACGACGTCGGCTTGCGGATTGTTTTTCTCGGCCAGAAGCTTCGCGGTGATGATTCCCGTCGAATCGCGCGTGATGGACATCTCGATATCGGGATAGGTCTTCTCGAAGGCTTCTTTGTAAGCCTTGATCTGATCGGCCTCGAGAGCGGTATAGACGCTGAGTTTGGTTTTCGACTGCGACCAGACCGGCCCCGCACCGACCACCAAAAGCCCTGCCGCGATGACAGCGGCAAGAAGCTTGCCGCCCCTGAATACCCGCATCCCTGATCCCCATTTTCGATGAATTGTCGAACAACGGCAGCGGCGCGATGCCGCATAGGCAGCTTGTCAAGGCCATATTACAGAAAAAAGACAACGGCCGCGCGGGCGGAGCGTGGGATTACCTTCCGTTTATGCGACCCGCCGCGCACCGCAATCCTTCACGCCCATCTCCGCCAAGACGGCGCGCACGGCGTCCAGCGCACCACGCATGTGATCGGCCGAAAGCCGGCCGATGCATCCGATCCGGAAGCTTTCGGCCACGGTCAGCTTGCCCGGATAGATGACGTATCCGCGTTCTTTCAGCGCATCGTAGAAATGCTGGAAATCGAAGCGCGGATCGCGCGGCATATGGAATGTCACGATGATGGGCGCCTGCAACCGATCCGGCAGCAACGTCTCGAAACCGAGCGCACGCATACCTTCGACCAGGATCTTGCAGTTCGATGTATAGCGCGCGCCGCGCGCCGCGACACCGCCTTCGGCAGCATGTTCTTCGATCGCCCGGTGAAGGGCCGCGATCACCTGGAGCGGCGGTGTGAAGCGCCATTGTTTGGTTGCCGTCATCGCCGTCCACTGATCGTGCAGGTCCAGCGACAAGGAAGTGGCGTTGCCCGTCGTTTCCTTCAGCGCTTCCGTGCGGCAGACGACGTAGCCGATGCCCGGCACGCCTTCGAGGCACTTGTTGCTGGACGCCGCCATCGCGTCGAAGCGTGTTTCGCGCGCATCAAGCGGCAGGGCGCCGAATGCGCTCATGGCGTCCAGTAGGAAGCGGCGGTCGGCTTTGGCGGCAACCGCGCCGATCTCGGCGACGGGGTTAAGGATGCCGCTGGTCGTCTCGCACTGGACGGCGAAGACATGGCTGATGGAGGAATCGGCGGCCAATACGGCCGCGACGCGTCCGACATCCGGCGGCGTGTCCTCCGGGGTCTCCAGCACCGAATGCGCGCGCCTCGCGTACTGACAGATTCTGACCGCACGCTTACCGTAGGAACCGTTGACCAGGATCAGCACTCTGCCGCCGGGGGGCACGAAATTGGTCAGCATGGCCTCGACGGCGAAGGTGCCGCTGCCTTGGATAGGCACGGTGACATGCGTGCCCGCGCCACCGGCAAGCGCGGCAATACGTTCTAGCACCTCGCCGTTCATCCGGATGAACGTCGCGTCGCGCGAACCCCAATCGTGAAGCATCGCCGTCTTGACTGTCTTCGAGGTAGTCAGCGGACCGGGCGTGAGGAGAAGCGGATCGCCGGTTTCGGATGCGGCAGGCATAACGGGCTCCGTGGCTATTCGCGCCTTACATAGACCGGCCGGAAAGTCTCGTCCAATACACGCTCAGACGACCGGGCCAATGGGAAAGCGCGCTGTCACCTCGGTGCCGATGCCCGGCTGGCTACGCACCGTGAGGGTGCCGCCATGCAGTTCCATGAGCTTCCGGCTGATCGACAGTCCCAGGCCCGCACCCTCGTGACGACGGGACAAGGATGCATCGGCCTGCTGGAATGGCTCGAAGATGCGTTCCAGGGCTTCGGCCGGAATGCCCACGCCCGTGTCCTTGACGGCGACCTCGGCCCAATCTTTATCGGCCGGTCCGCTTATGATCGCGACCTTGCCGTTCGGCCCGGTGAATTTCACGCTGTTGGATAGGAGATTCAAGAACACCTGCTTGGCCGCACGCCGGTCGATTCGTGCCAGCGGCAGCGGCCCGGACATACCGTTCTTGACAGTGATGGATTTCTCCCGCGCCGCCGCGGCCACCATGCTGACGCATTCGGCTATCACCTGGGACAGGTCGACGCGTTCGAACTCCAAGTCATAGCGCCCGGCCTCGATCTTGGACATATCGAGGATGTCATTGATGACGTTCAGAAGATGATGCCCGCTGTCACGCACAAGCCTGATGTACTCGAGATAGTTCGGCGGCTGCAGCGGCCCATAGACCTCATCCAGGATGACCTCTGAAAAGCCAAGGATGGCGTTCAACGGTGTCCGCAATTCGTGACTCATGTTGGCCAGAAACTCGCTCTTCGCCCGGCTGGCCGCCTGTGCCTCGTCGGCGGCTTTCGCGATCGCCTCTTGTGCCCTTTTCTGTTCCGTCACGTCGAAGGTCACGCCATCCCAAACAACGTCGCCGTTCGCGTGCCGCTTGGGAATGGCCACACCGTGAATCCATTTCGTCTCGCCGGACGGCAGGACGAGCCGCCGGACAAGATCGAACGCCGTCAGGTCCCGCTCCGAACGTGCGAAGGCCTCTTCATAGGCGGCACGGTCGTCCGGATGAGTCATCTCTATGAACCGCCCAACATCCGCCATTTCGCCCTTCGGATCGAGACCGTAGATCGGCAACAACCCCCAACTGACGAACGGATACGAAATCCGGCCGTCGGCATGGACGATGCGCCGATAGACATTGCCCGGGATGCTGGACGTGATCGAACGCAGAAGCTCCTCGCGATCTCGCAGCGCCTGCTGAGCCAGCTTGCCCTCCGTCACGTCGACGATCAGGCCATCCCAAAGAATGTCGCCATTCTCCAGCCGGCGCGGCTGGCCATAGGTCTGGGTCCAACGGATTTCGCCGGTCTTTGTCCGCTCGCGCCCTTCCCAGAAGCGCGGGGTCAGATTGCGGGCGGAATCCTCCAGCGCCTTGCGGTAAGACGCCCGGTCCTCCTCGACGACGCCACTGGGAAAGACCTTGCTTTCCCCCATGACCTCGTCCACCTCGTAACCGTAAATCTTCTTTACGCCGGGGCTGACATACGGATAGGTCACCCGCCCATCCGTGTGAAGCACGCGCTGGTAAACCATGCCAGGCATGTTCGCGGCCAAGCTGCGCAGCCGCGTTTCCTGCTCGCGCAAGGCTTCCTGTGCGCGGCGCGCCTCGTCGATGTCGATGGTGACACCATCCCAAACGATGTCACCATTGTCCAAGCGCCGCGGATGGGAAATCGAGCGCACCCAATGATAGTCGCCCGAAGCGAAGCGGACTCGCATTTCCATATCGAAACGCGACAGATCCTTGGCCGATGCGGCGATATTGCGGTGATAGGCTTCGTGGTCGTCCGGGTGCATCAGCCGCAAGAACGTCTGCCCGTCGCGGACGAATGAATCTGCGCCCAGCCCATAGAAGTCGCGTACCCTGTTGGGATTGACGTATTCGAACAACAGCTCGCCGTCCGGCTTGAGGATGCGACGGTGCACCACGCCAGGAATGTTCTCGGCGACCCGCGCTAGATGCTGCGCGCTTTCCTCCGCGCGCGCCTCGGCTCGCTTGGTGGCGTCGATATCGATCAGGATACCATCCCACACGACATTGCCGTTCAGCTCGCGATGGGGCTGGCCCACGGAGCGGACCCACCGATAGGCGCCCTTTCCGTCGTCCGTACGGAACTCCAGGTCGAACCGGGATAGATCTCGTGCCGACACCTTCACGGCGTCGCGCCAGAGGGCACGATCCTCCGGATGGATCAGATTCGCGAAGACCTCGGCATCGTCCTCGAACTTCTCCGGCTCGACGCCATATAGGCCGCGGACGTTGGGGCTGACATACTCGTAAGCCATCGTACCGTCCCGGCGCAGTACGCGGCGGTAGATTTCTCCCGGCAGATTGTCGGCGATACGCGCCAAACGGGCTTCGCTCTGCTGCGCCCTGGCCAGCGCCTCCTTGCTGGTCGTGATGTCAAACTCGACGCCGTCCCAAACGACGGACCCGTCGGTCTCCCGGTGGGGTTGCGCGATGGAGCGCACCCACCAAAAACTGCCATCGGCGCGCATCATGCGCATTTCGTAGTCGAACTGCTCCAAGGTTTGCGCAGAGCGGTGCACGGCATCGAGCCAGCCCGGATAATCGTCGGCGTGGATGCGCGAACGCGGGCTGGGTCGAGGAATCGCCAATCCTTCCGCCGTCTCGCGACCGTAACGCTCCACGCCTTGTCCTAGGAGCAAGGGAAAGGAAATGCGCCCTTCCCGGTCCATGACCCGGCGATAGATCACGCCCGGCATGCTGCGGGCAACGATGCCCAGCCGTCGCTCGACCTCGCCATCCACCACCGCGAGTTGCTGAACGCGCCGTGCCGCAGCCATCCGCGCGAGACGCGCCAGGTGGCTGGCTTCAATGTCAGGGGGGACGCAATCGTCCGCGCCAGCTTCGATCGATGCCGCGATCAGGTCCAGATTTTCGCCGCTCGCGATAGCGACGATGGGGCAAACGATGCCTTCTTGACGCAAATCGATGATGCCAGCCAACCCGTTTCCACCCGGTGCCGCCAGATCGAGCAGGACAAGATCCGGTACCTTTTCTCGGATTGCTTCGAGGGCTTTGGGCAAATCCTCGACGTGCCGAAGATTGGCCGGTGCCTTTGCCCGCGCATGTTTCCCCACGCCCAACCGACCCAAAAGATCGGCATCCGCGGAAATCACCAGCGTGAATGGCGTTGGAGAACGCATGGACGCAGCCGACCCCGTAAACGGCAACCCCATATTATCCGCGGTTCATGGGCCGGCAAATGCCGCGTGAACGGCGCCGGTCGATCTGCTCTGGTCAACGAAAGCCGCGCCGAGACCAGCCTTCTTAGCGGGTCACGGACACCATGCCACGATCCGGCGCAAAAACGTAAGTTCCTTCGTCGTTCCAGCGGAACTTGAGCGCGTGTGGCACACAATGGTCGATGAAGTCGATCTCCAGAATCTTGATAACAGAGCCGCGGCAGTGCCGCTCCTCGCCCTGCCGCCATTCACCCAGCGGAAACTTGAAACACTCGTCCATCTGGGGCCGCTTGCGCGCGGCCCTGGTATCGGAAACTCGACCCAGTCCGTCGCCGCGCTCGTTGATACGGAAATACTGCTCGGTTTCCCCCCGCTGGTTGCTCTCCCGGTAGCGTCGCAGCACCGTGATAGAAGGGTCGTCGGGCCAAGGCATGGGGCCGTCGATCATGATCGGCGGATGGTCGGGCGGCGAAACCGGTTTACGCGTCACGTGCATGGGGCGGATCTCCAGCCCGCGGCTGCCGTTCCAAGGGGCGCCGGAATACAACTCCGGCGGGATGAAGCGGCTTACCGGCGCTCCAGACGCGTCATAGGTCGTGGCGACGGGCCAAACGGTGAGGCTGAGGTCGAGTTGTTCGCATGGCCAAGCCGCGGGCGACGCCGTCGTAAACGCGGCAACGAACAGAAGCATTCGCGGGTTCATACCGCTTCTCCCAAGCAATCCTTCGGAAGCCTTCCTTGACAGGGTAGCGCGAACGCGCGACCCTTTCGCCATGTTCCGAGGGGGGCCCCGTTAGGGGGCTGAGACACCGCCGGCCGGGGACTGGAAAACCGGGCAACGCGGATACCCTTCGAACCTGATCCGGGTCATTCCGGCGAAGGAATAGGAACTCAGCGGCTGTTTCGGACGACTACGGTCCTCGCCGTTCACCCTTACCTCGCCTATCGGCCTCGGATCTCCGGCAACTTCAGTACGGGAGATTCGACATGCCAGATCAAGCTCCACTTCAGACGTTGAGCGTCTCCACCGGCCCTCTGCCGGCCTCGCGCAAGATTCACGTTCAAGGCACACTGCACCCCGATGTCAAGGTCGCGATGCGCGAGATCGACCTTGAGGCCAGCGCCAAGGAACCGCCGGTCCGCGTCTACGACCCCTCGGGCCCTTACACCGACCCTGCCTGCCGCATCGACATCCGCGAAGGCTTGGCACGCCTGCGCGAAAGCTGGATCGTCGCGCGGGGCGATGTCGAGTCCTATCCCGGCCGGGTGATCCGTCCCGAGGATGACGGCCTCAAGCGTGGTGAGCAGGCCAACCTCGACGCCTTTCCCAATACGCCGCGCCGTCCCCTGCGCGCCAAGCCAGGCAAGGCCGTCACCCAGCTTCACTATGCCCGCAAGGGAATTGTCACGCCCGAGATGGAATACATCGCCATCCGAGAGAATCTCGGCCGCCAGAAGGCGCTCGACGAGAAGCGCGACGGCGATTCCTTCGGTGCCGCGATTCCCGATTTCGTGACGCCGGAATTCGTGCGCGACGAGGTGGCGCGCGGACGGGCGATCATTCCCGCCAACGTCAATCACCCGGAAAGCGAGCCGATGATCATCGGCCGCAACTTCCTTGTGAAGATCAACGCCAATATCGGCAACTCGGCCGTCTCGTCCTCGATCGCCGAGGAGGTCGAGAAGATGGTGTGGTCGATTCGCTGGGGCGGCGACACGGTCATGGATCTGTCCACCGGCCGCAACATCCACACAACGCGCGAATGGATCATCCGTAACTCGCCCGTGCCGATCGGCACCGTGCCAATCTACCAAGCCTTGGAGAAGGTCGGCGGCATCGCCGAAGACCTGACCTGGGAGGTCTATCGCGACACGCTGATCGAACAGTGCGAGCAGGGCGTGGACTATTTCACCATCCATGCCGGCTTGCGCCTGCCCTACATCCCGATGACAGCGAAGCGCGTCACTGGAATCGTCTCTCGCGGCGGCTCGATCATGGCCAAGTGGTGCCTGGCCCACCACAAGGAGAGCTTCCTCTATACGCGCTTCGAAGAAATCTGCGAGATCATGAAGGCCTATGACGTCAGCTTCTCGCTCGGCGATGGCCTGCGGCCGGGCTCGATCGCGGACGCCAACGACGAAGCACAGTTCGCCGAACTGGAAACACTGGGCGAACTGACCCAGATCGCATGGAAGCACGACGTCCAGGTGATGATCGAAGGCCCCGGCCACGTGCCGATGCACAAGATCAAAGCCAACATGGACAAGCAGCTCGCGGTTTGCGGCGAGGCGCCGTTCTATACGTTGGGGCCGCTCACGACCGACATCGCGCCCGGCTACGACCACATCACAAGCGCCATCGGCGCCGCGATGATCGGCTGGTTCGGAACCGCGATGCTCTGCTACGTGACGCCCAAGGAACATCTGGGCCTGCCCAACAAGGAGGACGTCCGCGTCGGCGTGATCACCTACAAGATCGCGGCCCATGCGGCGGACCTGGCCAAGGGTCACCCGGGCGCCCAGATCCGCGACGACGCACTGTCGCGCGCGCGGTTCGAGTTCCGCTGGCGGGACCAGTTCAACCTGTCACTGGACCCGACCACGGCCGAGCAGTTCCACGACCAGACTCTGCCTGCCGAGGGCGCGAAGATCGCGCACTTCTGCTCGATGTGCGGACCAAAATTCTGTTCGATGAAAATCACGCAGGAGATTCGCCAAATGGCCGAGGCCGGCATGGAGGAACGATCCAAGGCGTTCCGCGAACAAGGCAGCGAAATTTATAAGGAAGTCGCTCAGGGCGACTGACAGCCTCGCTGGACGTGAATGACAACGGGCGGAGCGCAAGTTCCGCCCGTTCCTTATTCTGGCGACGGAAAATGCACCGTTACGGTGGTACCGACGCCCAGTTCGCTTTCGATGGTCAGCGTGCCGCCGTGAAGCTCGATCAGCTTGCGGCTGATCGATAGACCGAGGCCCGCGCCGCCGTGTTGGCGCGTGAACGAAGCGTCTACCTGCTGGAATGGCTGTCCGATGCGCGCCAGGTCTTCCGGCCGAATTCCGATGCCGGTGTCCGAGATCGCGATGTCGACCCCGCCATCGCCGTTCGAGCCGCGGATGCTGACGGTCCCATCCGGGGTGGTGAACTTCACCGCATTCGACAGAAGGTTAAGAAGAATTTGCTTCGCGGCGCTTTCATCGACGTGCGGCGCAATCAGCGGTTTCGAGATTTGATTTTCCAGCCGCACGCTTTTGTTAGAGGCAGCCGGCTTGACCATCGCCAAACAGGTGTTCGCGAGTTTCGAGAAATCCACCTCGCCAAACTGAAGCTCGTAGCGGCCGGCTTCGATGCGGGCCATGTCGAGAATGCTGTTCACCAGATCGAGAAGATGCACACCGCTTTCGTAAGTTAGCCGCGAATACTCGACGTACTCCGGTGCGCCCAGCGGACCGTGCAACCCATCTTTCAGCATCTCGGAAAAGCCGAGGATCGCGTTCAAGGGCGTACGCAACTCGTGGCTGATGTTGGCCAAGAATTGACTCTTGGCCGTGCTGGCCGCGCGCGCGGCCTCGGTTGCCGCCGCCAACGCCTCTTCGGCGCGCTTGCGGTCGGTAATATCGAGTGTCATGCCATCCCAAAGCGTGTCGCCATTCTCCATCCGGCGCGGCATGGAAAACACCTCGACCCAGCGCATGGCGCCCCCGGGGGTCGTCTCTCGCCCCTGCCAACGCAGCGGCGTCAACGTGCGAGCCGATTCGTACAGTTTCTGGCGATAGATGGCGCGGTCGCCCTCGTCTGCGGTCAGGCCGATATAGGTCGGGTCCGCCATCAGTTCCGCCGGCTCGCGTCCATAAAATTCCTTCGCGCGCTCGCTGATATAGCGATAGCTGGTGCTGCCGTCCTGATGCAGAACACGTTGGAAAATCACGCCAGCCAGATTGGCATTTATGGAGCCCAGAAGCGTCTCGCGCTCCTCCAACGCCAGCTCCGCGCGCTTGGCGTCATCGATATCGATGATGATGCCATCCCAGACGATATCCTCGCCGTCGCGCCGTGGCTGGGACATGGTGCGCGCCCACCGATAACCCGAGGCGGAACTACCGACGCGTACGACGGCATCGAAGCGCTCCATCCTCTCGGCCGAGCGCCGCACCGCCGCGCGCCAAGCCTCCAAGTCGTCTGGATGCACGACTCCGGGATAGGCGTCGTCCTCCGCTATCATCCGCTCGACATCGAAGCCAAAGATTTCCTTCGCGCGCTTACTGATATAAGTCAGCGTCAACGTGCCGTCGCTATGCAGGACCCGCTGGTAGACCGCGCCCGGCAGATTGGCAACGACGCTCTCCAGCCGAATCTGCGCTTCCTTGCCAGCCGTGATATCGAGCTGAATGCCATCCCAGGCGATATCGCCGTTTTCCATTCGGCGCGGCTTCGATGCCGAACGCACCCACAGAGTTTCTCCGCGCGAAGAGATCACGCGAAATTCCGTATCGAGCGAGCGTAAGGTGTGCGCCGAATCGAGAATGTCCGCGCGCCACTTTTTGATATCGTCCGGATGCACGTTGCTGATCTTGTCGGCCGTTACCAGGTTTCCACCCTTCTCGGCTCTTGGCGGTCGTTCCCGGCCCGCGACAAAGGGGTAGCTGATCTCGCCGTTGGCATGCATGACCCGCCGAAAGATCACGCCTGGCACGTTGGCGGCAATGTCATGAAGCAGCCGCTGCGTCTGACGCAAAGCTTCCTCGGCCCGCTTCTGTTCCGTGACGTCGAGCGTGATGCCGTCCCAGATCACGTCGCCATTGTCGGAGCGACGCACGCTGGCGTTCGTATGCACCCAGCGCGTCTCGCCTGACGCGGTGATGATACGGTAGGCCAGGTCGAACGGCGTAACGTCGCGGGCCGAGGCCGTCACGGCTTCGAGCCATCCCTGCCGATCGTCTTCATGAATCGAATCGACAAACGAGCGGGCATTTCCCTGAACCGCCGCGCGTCCGATTCCATACTCCCTCTCCATATACTCGCTAGAGTAAGGGAAGCTCATCTGCCCATCGGAATGCAGGACACGGCGGAAAACTCCACCTGGCAGATTAGTCGCGATGCTGGCCAACCTTTCCTCTGTCTCGCGTAGAGCCTGTTCCGCGAGCCGCTGCTCGGTCAGGTCCAACGTGATCCCGTCCCATACCGTGTCGCCGTTCGGCAGGCGACGGACGCCGGCCAGACCGCGTACCCAGCTGATCTCGCCCGTATCGTGAACGATCCGGTATTCGAGACCGAAAGGATTCAAGGACGCTGCGGAATCCTCGACCGCCTTAAACCAGCGTTCTCGATCGTCCGGGTGTATGGCGTTGATGAAGTGATAGGGATCGTTCTGCGTTTCCTTTCGTTTAACGCCATACGCGCGCTCCATGTAGGCGCTCGAGTATGGAAACGATATCCGGCCGTCCGGATGGCGAATCCGGCGAAACACATCCGCGGGCAGGTTCGTGGCCACGCTGGCGAAACGCTCTTGCGTTTCCTGTAGCTCTTCGCGCATTCGCTTCGTCTCGGTGACGTCGAGCGTGATACCATCCCAAATCACCCCGCCCGCAGGCCCCGCCTGCACGGTGGCGATCGAACGAACCCAACGGGTTCCACCACGTTCGGTTTGAATCCGGTACTCCGCATCGAACGGCTCCAGTTCCCTGGCCGAGGTCTCGACTGCCTCGCGCCACGACGCGACATCCTCGGGATGGATCGCGTCGGTCAAAGTACTCGCGGGGCCATCGCCGCCGGTGCGAATTAGACCAAAACGACGAGACAGATAGTCGGTCGAGAAGGGAAACGTGATCCGGCCATCGGGATGCAGAACGCGCCTGAACAGCCCGCCCGGCAAATTGTTGACGATACTTTGAAGGCGCTGTTCGGTTTCGCGCAGCACCTCTTCTGCCCGCTTTTGTTCGGTGATGTCGAGTGTCAGGCCATCCCAAATGATATCGCCATTCGCCATTCGCCGTGGCTGCGCGATGGAACGAATCCACCGCTCGTCGCCGAAATCGGATGTCACGCGCCGGACCTCATCGAACGGCGTGAGATCGCGCGCGGATACTTTCAGCGCTTCGGTGAAGGGTTGCCGGTCTTCTGGATTGGTGCGCGACATCGCAGCGCCGAAGTCCGGCCGAAGCGTAATGCCGACGCTGGCCAATGCACGCGACGGGCTGATATAGGGATAGGTCACCCTTCCCTCCGCATCCAGTACGCGCCTGAAGATCGAACCAGGCAGATTCTCGTGGATCGCCCGCAAGGCATCGTCGCCGTCCAGATTGTCGGGACGGAAGCCGGTGATGGTCGTCCGGCGTCGCTGCCGTGCCAACGCGTGGTCGATCGCCCGCGCAACCGCTAGAGGCGTGCATTCGTCACGCTCCAGCACCTCGTGCAGGCCGGCCACGATGGCTGACGTGGCCAGCGCGCGTTCGCCCGTCGGCAGGATCCCGACCGTCGGTAAATGCGGCATGCGCGCCGCGACGGCGCGATAAGCATCCAGCCCCGACACGTCGGAAAGCGTCAGGCTCAGGAACAGCGCATCGGGCCGCTCGCGGTCGAGTAAATCCAGGCCCGAGCGGAGGTCCATGGCGCGCGAAATTTCGATGGACGGATTCGACGCGGCGGACAACGCGACGGCGAGCCTATCGCCAAACGCGCGATCACTTTCGATCACCAGGACTTTGGCTTTGCCGGCGCCCATATGACGTACGTCAGCCCCCTTGGCGCCGATCTTATCTTGGCGGGCCGGTACCTAACAGAATGGTCGGACTCCCGTAATGCGAAGCCCAGGGAACCCAAGGCCACCTGGATGGTTGTTGTGCCGTCAACGCCAAGAGTTTCCTTCTCGAAAAACGATGCGGAATTGCGCGTTCCCAAACCGGATTTCACCGCTCTGGGCCGCGGTGGGCTTCTTAATCGCGGCCACGGCCGATTTGCCAGCATCGGCGCAGTCGGCGGAAGACGACGACAGCCAGCCCATCTTCAACTTCACATTCGAGAACGATCTTTTCGCGGATTCGGATGGGCACTACACGAACGGCATCCAATTTTCGTGGCTGACTGGCATGCAGAAGGATGAGTCCTGGCTGCGCGACGCGGCGATGGCCATGCCGATCTTCGATGCCGACAGCAAGCTGCGTTTCGAATACTCACTCGGCCAGCAAATCTATACGCCACGGGAAATCGATATCCCTTATCCCCAACCCAACGATCGCCCTTGGGCCGGCTGGCTTTACGTGAATCTGGGCTTCGTGGCGGAGACCGAAGGCAAGCGGCTGGACCAATTCCAGGCAGGGTTGGGCATCGTTGGCCCCGGCTCGCTGGCCAAGGACACGCAAAAATTCGTTCACAACGTCATCGGCGGAACCGATCCCGAGGGATGGAACAATCAGCTCAAGACCGAACCCACCTTGCAGTTCACCTATCAGCGAAGCTGGCGCGCGCTGGAAGCGAAGCTCGCGGGCTTCGAGATGGACGCCACACCGCATCTGGGCGCGGCATTGGGCAATGCCCTGATCTACGCCAACACCGGTGTGATGGCACGCTTCGGCCAGGACATGCCCGACGATTACGGGCCACCGCGCTTGGACACCGGTCTGGCCGGCTCGGGCTATTTCAAGCCGAAGGGCGAATGGGGCTGGTATGTCTTCGCCGGCACCGACGGGCGCGCGGTCGGCCACAACATCTTTCTCGACGGCAATAGTTTCCGAAGTGGCCCCAGCGTGGACAAGAAAACACTGGTCGGCGACTGGCAGGCCGGCTTCGCCGTCGTCATCGGAAACGCCCGCATCGCCTATACCCAGGTATTCGAGACCAAACAGTTCTATGGACAGGACTACGGCGACTCTTACGGCTCGGTCACCCTATCCGTCCGCTTCTGAGACGCCCGCGCACGGGTTCAAAGCCGCGATCCGAAGATGCTAGTCTCGCCCTAGAGAATGGGGGAGACCAATGAACGCATCCAGGATTTGGGCGCTGCCAGTAGCGCACACGCACCATTTGGCGGCAACAGCGGGCGCACTGACCTTCGTCGGCGGCGCGGGTGACTTCGACGCCGCCGGACGCATCCGCAACCCCGACAATCTCGACCGCCAGATCGAAGGCGCGGTGGCCAACCTGGCGCAGGCGCTAGCGGCCGAATGCTGCGGCCTGGACGATGTGGTGAAGCTGAAGGCGTTCTTCACCGCCGACGCGGACGACTGGCACGTGATCGCGGCGCTGGCCAAGCTGTTTCCGACCGATCCCCTGCCCGTCATCAGCACGGTGCCCGAACCGCTGCAGCCCTTTGCCGGTCAGCGCATCCAGCTTCAGGCCGTGGCCCAACGCAACTGGCGCACGCTCGACGACGTGCGCGTGGCGACGCGCCCGGTGCCGCCCGCGAAGAAAGCCGCGTTCGGCGGCCGCGCACTCACAGGCGGCCTGCGGGCGGGCGAATTCGTCGCGGTCGCGAACCGCACCGCGGAGGGCGCCGACGGCGTGGTGGCCAAGGAAGGCGACGGCATCGGCCAAAGCCACATCATCATGGAAACCCACGCGGCGACGCTGGCCGAACTGGGCGCGTCGTTCCAGGACAGCGTAAAAATGGAGGGCTACTACTTCGGCACGACGCGCGAGCAATGGGCCGGCATGGCCAAGGCGCGCGCGAGCCATTTCCGCGAACCGGGTCCGCCCGCGACCGTTGTGCCCTGCCAGCGCCTCAACCCCGCCGGCGCCATGACCAAGATTGAAGTGATGGCCATGCGCGAGCGCTGGAATGGCTTCGACAAATACATCCCGCGCGAAGACCATTGGCCGAAGCGTGTGTGGGACTGGCCAATTCCCCTGCCCTACCGCCAAGCCATCCGGCTGCGCGACACGATCTGGCTAGGCGGCCAGGTGCCGTCCGAGCCCGGCCGCAACTCGGGCAAGCGTGTCATGGCCGGGCAGCTCATGCCCCAGACCCGCTTCACCATGAGCTATATCGAGGATCTGCTGCGGCCCTTCGGCCGCCAGTCCGCCGACTTGAAGATCATGGTCTGCTATTTCACTTCCACCGGCACGGAAGCCGAGACGGCGGCCTTTGTGCAAACCCTGGCCGACTGCGTGGGTGGCGCGTTGCCGCCGATGACGCTGGTGCCCAAGCCCATGATGCACACGGAAGACAACACCGTGGAAATTTGGGGCGTGGCGCAGGGCTGAACCGAACTCGACCGAGAGGATAGACCGATGGCCAAGCGTTTCGTCGCCGCGATGATCAAACACGAGACCAACACCTTCTCGCCTATTCCGACACCGCTGGAATCCTTCGCCATCGGCTTCCCCGGCGGCAAGCCCCCGACCGGACGTGCGGCCATCGAGGCCTATGGCGGCGCCAATATCGGCCTGGCCGCCTATATCGATCTGGCGCGCGAAGAAGGCGCGGAATTGGAGGTGCCGATGGCCGCGAACGCGGCGCCCAGCGGCCCTGTCTCCGCCGATGCGTTCGAGCTCATGGCCGAGCCCGTGGTCGCCGCGGTCAAGAAAGGCTGCGACGCGTTGTTTCTCGATCTCCACGGCGCGATGGTGACCGAACGCCACGACGACGGCGAAGGCGAACTTCTGCGCCGCGTGCGCGCGGTGGCGCCGGACCTGCCCATCGCCGTATCGCTCGACTTCCACACCAACATGAGCCGGACGATGGTGGAAAGCGCCACTGTCATGACCGGCTATTGCACCTATCCCCATATCGACATGTACGAGACCGCCGCACGCGCCGGACGCACCCTTTCCCGCGCGCTGAAGGGCGAGATCAAACCCGTCATCGTCTGGGGCAAACGGCCAATGTTGACCCACACGCTGCGCCAGGGCCATGCCACCCAACCGCTCAAGGACATCATGGACCGCGCCGTCGCCGCCGAACGGAATGGCGAGGTGCTGAACGCGTCCGTTTTCGGCGGCTTCCCGATGGCGAACATCCCCCATGTCGGCTTGACCGCGATCCTGGTCGCGGACCGCGAAACTAAAGCAGCGGAAGCTTTGCGCGAATCGCTTCTCAATATGGCGTGGGAGCGGCGCGCGGATTTCGTTTACGAAGTTGAGCCTTTGGCCACGTCCTTCGCCCACGCGAAAACGCTAGACGGCGGACCGATCGTGCTGGTCGATCACGGCGACAACGTCTTCTCCGGCGGCACTCAAGACGTCATGGAAACCGTCGCCGAATCGTTCCGCCAAGGTTTGACCGACATGGCCGTGGGTCCGATTTGGGATCCCCAAGCGGTGAAGGAGCTTGTGAAAGCGGGTGTCGGCGCCAAGGTAACGGTCAAGTTGGGCGGCAAAACCAGCATGCCCGCCTTGGGCCTGCAGGGCCTGCCGCTGGAAGTCACCGGCACCGTGCGCCGCATCACCGATGGCCGCTACAAGGTGACCTGCCCCATGAAAACCGGCCTGATGATGGATCATGGCGTAAGCGCCGTACTCGACACCGGTGCAGCGGAGATTTTGGTGTGTTCGGAGCGAATGGAAGCATTCGACCTGGGCGTGTTCCGTCATGCTGGTATCGAGCCCACGGCCAAACGCTATCTGCTCATCAAATCTCGTCAGCATTTCCGGGCCGGGTTTGAGCCGATCGCCAAGCACATCGTGCTTCTGTCGGGCCCGGGGGTGACCAGTTCCGACTATGGGCTGTTCCGATTCGACAACGTTCCCCGCCCGCTCTACCCGCTCGACCGTGCGATGGCCTTGTGACGCTTTGGGCGCACGCCTTTGTCATCTAAAAGTCACGGCAGCTTCGCCGTGAAGCCGCCATAATCTTAAGTACCGGGGGCCTCAAGGGTTGGGAGGCCCAAGACAATGTCTGATTTGTCGATGGGGCGGCGGCCGTCTCGGCATCGGATCGCCATCGCTCTCGTTCCCGTCATGATGCTGGGTGCGGTGCTGTTCTCCAGTTCAAGCATTGGGGACTATCAGAATCGTGAACTGACCACCGGAGCCGTGGGCGCTGCGGGCGGCGCTATCGTCGGCGCCATCGCAGGGGCCCCCTTGGTCGGCGCCGTAGCGGGAATCGCCGGCGGCGTGGCTCTGGCCAAGCTCATTCCCGCGCAAGCCAGCGCGAGCGGCTGGCCTTGCTTCATTCACTGCGAGCCGATGGTGGTGAAGTTACCCCGTACTTAAGGTGCGGGATCTTGGAACTCCTGCTTCGGACGGAAATCGTCGTTCTTCCACGATACCAATAACAGAACGACCCATTCCGTCTGGGTGGAAAACCCATATTGCACGTCGGACGAGCGGATCAATTTTCCTGTCTTTGCGTCATAGCCGACGGCGGCAAACTTCGCGACACCCTTCTCCGTCCCCTTCTTGAACAACGCAAGCTCGGGGAATGTCAGCTCTCCCGCGAAGGGAACCGGAATCTGGAAACTGGGGATGCCGACAAGGAAACATGATCGTCGGTCGATAACGTACCAGAGCGGATTTCCAGGATCGCGCCCGCCTTTTCCTTCTCGTTGACCAGATTCGCCCCAGTCTCCAGAACGCGCGAGCGGATTTTCGCGATGGCGTATTTGCCGTCATATGCGTCGAAGTTGGTCGAATCGACGAACACCTTCGTTCCCTCCGGCATACCGAAGGTCAGTTGCTCCGCCGCGCGGTCCGCAGCGACTGACAGCATCAATTGTTCTGTCGCCGTACGCTCTGGCGACGTCTCGCGATCGATAGTGCACCCCGTCAGCGCGCCGAGCGCAGCGATCACGAGACAGTCACGAAGCAGGGAACGACGAAAAGACAAAACGATTGAAATGGGATCGCTCCATGACCATGGCGCTCGAAGCTAAACGCGCCGACGGAACAAGGGTTCCGCCCTCGGCGTCTACTTAACGGCGTTGACGCTGGAGCGATGCGGTCGGACGGATGGGATTTCTAAGAACGATACTCGCCCTCATCGTATGCCTGATCCATGCCGGCGGCATCGAAGGGTATGTGCCGATGTACGGCGATGTTGCGGTCCAGGGCTTCTATGTCGTCTCCGGCTTTTATATCGCGATGGTATTCACCGAAAAATATGCGCGTCTACGACACGGCATCGCCGTGTTCTGGATCAACCGTTATCTTCGCCTGGCGCCGGCTTATGCGGTCGTTTCCCTGATCGTCTATTTGACGATCGGGCGCTTCGCTCTTGGTGGCCTCGATGTGGGCGACCGCGCCCTCATCCTGCTCTCCCAATTCACCATGATCGGTCAAGACGTCTTCATGTTCCTGGGCTATGAACCCGGTTCCGGACGCTGGTTCCTGACATCTGATTTCCACGCCCTCACGCCCGCCCAGATCCCCGCCTACCGGATGATGATGATCCCCCAGGGATGGAGTATCGGCGTGGAACTGTGGTTCTACGCGCTTGCGCCGTTCCTGGTCTTGCGACGCACCGGCACATTGGTCGCCATCATCGCGGCGGCGCTGCTTTTACGTCTCGCGTCTGGTTCGGCCCTTGGCCTTAACGGCGACCCGTGGAACTACCGGTTCTTCCCGTTCGAACTCGGTACCTTCCTGCTGGGCGTCTTGTCCTATCGCGCATGGCGTAAGCGGCCGGAAGCAGGCTCCTCGGCCGTCGGCCTCTCGGCGCTGGCCGGACTTCTGTTCCTTATCGTCTTCTATCACTACTTGCCGTTCGACGCGTCGGACAAGCGCTGGCTGTTCCTGCTGCTTATGGCGTTTTCCTTGCCCCGTATCTTCGAGGCCACGCGCCATTCGGCCCTGGATCGGCGTATCGGCGGCCTGTCATACCCGCTTTACATCGTCCATCTGCTCTGTTTTGCGTTGCTCGCCCCGCTATTGGCGGGCCCGTGGCGAACCCCCTTGCTGATCGCCTCCGCGCTGGCATGCGCGGCCCTCTTGGCCTTCGCCATCGAACGGCCCGGGGAGAGATTGCGATACGCGCTCACCAAAAGCTGGGGCAGGCTCAAGGGCCAGGCCTGGGGCTCCGCAGTCGCTTAGGAGGATGGGAACTTTCCTGGCCACTCCGGGTTATCCTCACGACGGTCTCACCGTCGCCTCCTCGACGCCAACCTGACCTGGACCGGAGCTTCACTCCGGTCCTTTTTTTAGGCTCATCCGCACGTGGGACGATTCCAACGGAACAGCATGAGCGGAGACGGATTGCACCAAGTGGTGATCCACAGCCACGCTTCATAGCCCAACGGAGAGCAAATATGGTTAAAATTGCGAAAGAAGAAACGGCGAGCCTGATCTCGGCCGATAAGGTCGAAGGTACGTCGGTCTATAACACCGGCGACGAAAAAATCGGCACCATCGACGACGTGATGATCGACAAGCGCAGCGGACACGTTGCCTATGCGGTGATGTCGTTCGGCGGTTTCCTGGGCATGGGCGAGAAATATCACCCGTTGCCTTGGCAGATGCTTCACTACGATACGGCCATCGACGGCTATCGGGTGGACCTGGACAAGGAGACGCTGAAGGGCGCGCCGGCCTATGACCGTAGCGAA
>JBFXED010000023.1:0-65028 GCA_050180485.1 Alphaproteobacteria bacterium
TCGCTCACGCTCGCGGCGGCCAAGCTGCCGATCAAGACGCGGATCGTGACGCGCCTGGGCGAGGGGAGCTGACGCCATGAAGGGCGAGGAAGTGCGCGCCATGACGGCGGACGAGTTGAGCGACAAGCTGGCGGGCCTGCAGAAGGAAGTGTTCAACCTGCGCTTCCAGAAGGCCAGCGGCCAGTTGGAGAACACGGCGCGGGTGCGCCAGGTGCGCCGGGACATCGCGCGCATCAAGACCGTGCTGGCCGCCAAGGCCCGCGCGGGAAAGTAGGAGAAGGCGGATGCCGAAGCGCGTAATGCAGGGCATGGTGACGAGCGACTCGTGCGACAAGACGATCACCGTCAAGGTCGAGCGCCGGATCATGCACCCGGTCTACAAGAAGTACATCGTGCGCTCGACCAAATTCCTGGCGCATGACGAAGAGAACCGTTCCAAGGTCGGCGATGTCGTTCGCATCCGCGAATGCCGCCCGATTTCCAAGCGGAAGCGGTTCGAAGTGATTTACGACCAGGCCGCCGGCAAGACTGCCTGACGGTTTGGCGAGCGAAGGACGACGGGTATGATCCGGACGCAGACTAATTTGGACGTTGCCGACAACTCCGGCGCCCGGCGCGTGGAGTGCATCAAGGTGCTCGGCGGCTCCAAGCGCAAGAGCGCCTCGATCGGCGACATCATCGTCGTCTCGGTCAAAGAGGCGATCCCGCGCGGCCGCGTGAAGAAGGGCGACGTTCATCGCGCCGTCATCGTGCGGACGGCGAAGGAACACTACCGTCCGGACGGCACGGCGATCCGTTTCGACCGGAACGCCGCCGTCCTGATCGACAAGCAGGGCGAGCCGATCGGCACGCGCATTTTCGGGCCCGTGACGCGTGAGCTGCGCTCGAGAAATTTTCTGAAGATCATTTCACTCGCGCCCGAAGTTCTGTGAAGTTTTGGCCATGAAGAACAAGATGAAGGTCAAGAAGGGCGACACGGTCATCGTGATCGCCGGCAAGGACAAGGGAAAGCGCGGCGAGGTGCTTCGCTCGATCCCCGCCGATTGGCGCGTGGTCGTTCAGGGCGTCAATGTCGTGAAGCGCCACACCCGGCCGGCGGCCGGGCAACCTGGAGGCATCGTCGAGAAGGAAGCCTCCATCCATGTTTCGAACGTCATGCTCGTCGATCCGAAGACCGACAAGCCCACGCGCGTCGGCCGCAAGCTCCTCGATGACGGCCGCAGGGTCCGTTACGCGAAGGGCTCGGGCGAAGTGATCGACCGTTAGGAATTGAACAATGGCCGCTAGACTGCAGGATCATTACGAAAAAGTCGTGAAGCCCGGGCTGGTGAAATCCTTCGGCTACGAGAACGCCATGGCTGTTCCGAAGCTGGAGAAGATCGTCATCAACATGGGCGTGGGCGAGGTCGTGAACGACTCGAAGAAGATCGAGGCGGCGGCCAAGCAGTTGACCCAGATCGCGGGCCAGAAGGCCCTGCCGATCGCGTCGAAGAAGTCGATCGCGACCTTCAAGCTGCGCAAGGGCCTCAAGGTCGGTTGCAAGGTCACGCTGCGCCGCGACCGGATGTACGAGTTTCTGGATCGCCTCGTGAACATCGCGCTGCCGCGCGTGCGCGACTTCCGCGGCTTGTCCCCCCGCAGCTTCGACGGCCGCGGCAACTACGCGCTCGGCCTCAAGGAGCAGATCGTGTTCCCCGAGATCGACTACGACAGCGTGGACGAGATTCGCGGCATGGACGTCATCATCGTCACGTCCGCGAAAACGAACGAGGAAGCGCTGGCGCTCCTCAAGGGCTTCAACATGCCGTTCCAGAGCTAGGGCGGCGGAGGACCACATGGCCAAAAAGGGTTTCATCGAGCGCAACAACAAGCGGAAGAAGCTGTCCGTGCGTTTCGCTGCGCGCCGCAAGGCGCTGAAGGAGATCGCCGGCGACCGCTCGCGTCCCGCGGAGGAGCGTTTCGAGGCGCGCCTCAAGCTGGCCAAGCTGCCGCGCAACGCCGCGCCGATCCGCGTCCGCAACATCTGCGAGTTGACCGGCCGCACACGCTCGACCTACCGCAAGTTCCGCCTCTCGCGCATCAAGCTCCGCGAACTGGCCGCGCAAGGCCTGATTCCGGGCATGGTCAAGTCGAGCTGGTGAGGAGAAGACCATGAGCCTGTCCGATCCGATCTCCGACATGATCACGCGCATCCGCAACGGCCAGCGCGCGCGCAAGGCCGCCGTGGATTCGCCCGCGTCCCAGCTGCGCGAGCAGGTGCTCGAGGCATTGAAGCGCGAGGGTTACATCCGCGGCTACACGCGCGAGGAAACCAGCCCCGGCATCGCCAAGCTGCGCATCGAGCTGAAGTACCATCAGGGCGAGCCGGTGATTCGCGAGATCGATCGTATTTCGCGCCCGGGCCGCAAGGTCTATTCGCGCGTCAAGGATATGAAGCGCGTCCATGGCGGGCTCGGGGTCGCGATCCTGTCCACGTCCAAGGGCGTGATGTCCGACACCGAGGCGCGCGCCGCCAATCTGGGCGGCGAAGTGCTCTGCCAGGTGTTCTAGGCGGAACGGAGGAATTCAAAGTGTCGCGCGTCGGTCGCAATCCCGTCACGGTCCCCAGCGGCGTCGAGGTCAAGCTCGCCGGCCAGAGCATTCTGGCCAAGAGCAAGCTCGGCGAGCGCAAGGTTGATGTCTCCCGTCATGTCGAGGTCAAGCTCGAGGATGGCAAGATCGTTCTCGCCCCGCGCGGGGATACGAAGGAAGCGCGCACCCTGTGGGGTACGACGCGCAGCCTTCTGCAGGGCATCATCAAGGGTCTGACCGAAGCCTATCGCGTGGATCTTGAGATCGTCGGCGTCGGTTATCGCGCGGCGGTCGACAAGAAGACGCTCAACTTGCAGCTCGGCTTCAGCCACGAAGTGAAGTATCCGATCCCGGACGGCATCACGATCAAGTGCGAGAAGCCGACGTCGATCGCGGTTATCGGTGTCGATCGCGGGCAGGTCGGCCAGGTTGCGGCCGAGATTCGCGGCTACCGGAAGCCCGAGCCCTATAAGGGCAAGGGGATCCGCTACTCGACCGAGGCGGTTCGCCGTAAAGAAGGCAAGAAGAAGTAACGCAAGAGAGCCAGGGCGATGTGGAAGGCAGATGACAAATTCGCGCGGCGGAAAGCCCGCACGCGCTACCGCCTGCGGCAGACCGCGCACGGCCGTCCGCGCTTGTGCGTGTTCCGTTCAGGCCGGCATATCTATGCCCAGGTGATCGACGATCTGGCGGGCAAGACGCTCGCCGCCGCGTCGACCTTGGACAAGGATCTGAAGGGCTCGTTGCCCAAGGGTTGCGATAAGACCGCGGCGGGCGCGGTGGGCAAACTGGTCGCCGAGCGCGCGCTCAAGGCGGGAATCAAGGCCGTCGTGTTCGATCGCGGCGCTTATCTCTATCACGGGCGCGTGAAGGCGCTGGCGGAAGCGGCGCGCGAAGGCGGCCTGCAGTTCTAGGAAGGCATGGGATCAATGGCACGCACAGCACCCCAGAACACGTCCGGCGAGCGGCCCCAGCGCGGTGAGCGCGGCGGTCGTGACCGCGACCGGGCCCCCCGCGACCGCGAGGATTCCGATCTTCGCGAGAAGCTCGTCAGCATCAACCGCGTCGCCAAGGTGGTGAAGGGCGGCCGGCGCTTCGGCTTCTCGGCCGTGGTCGTGGTTGGCGATGGCAAGGGCCGCGTCGGCTTCGGCAAGGGCAAGGCGCGCGAGGTTCCCGAGGCCATCCGCAAGGGCACCGAGCACGCCAAGCGTGCCATGGTCCGCATTCCACTGCGCGAAGGCCGCACGATCCACCACGACGTCCAGGGCGAATTCGGCGCCGGGCGCGTCGTGCTGCGCACGGCACCCGCCGGTACGGGCATCATCGCGGGCGGCCCGATGCGCGCCATCTTCGAGTGCCTGGGCGTCCAGGACGTGGTGGCCAAGTCGGTCGGCACCTCCAATCCTCACAATATGCTGCGCGCCACCTTCACGGCGCTGTCCCACGTGGCGTCGCCGCGCCAGGTGGCCGCCAAGCGCGGCAAGAAGGTCAGCGACGTCATCGGGCGCCGCGGCGAGGAAGAGGCCAAGGAGTAGGCCATGGCTGCGAAGAAGGCTTCCAAAGGCGCCAAGGGCGCCACGATCACGGTCGTTCAGACCGGCAGCGTGTACGGCCGCAAGCCGGGCCAGCGTGAGACGCTGCTTGGCCTGGGTCTCGGCAAGATCGGCCAGACCCGCACGCTTGAGGACACGCCGTCGGTGCGGGGCATGGTGCAGAAGGTCGCGCACCTGATCCGCGTCGAGCAGGCCCAGTAAAACCGGCCCCGCGCCGGCAAGGAGTTAGGTGATGAAGCTCAACCAGTTGTCCGACAATTCGGGCGCCCGCCATCGCCGCATGCGCGTCGGGCGCGGCATCGGCTCGGGCAAGGGCAAGACGGCGGGCCGCGGCCACAAGGGTCAGAAGGCGCGCACGGGCGTGTCGCTCCACGGCTTCGAAGGCGGCCAGATGCCGCTGCATCGCCGGTTGCCGAAGCGCGGCTTCAAGAACGCCAATCGCCTGCGCTTCAAGGTCGTGAACCTCGGCGCGCTGCAGAAGGCGGTCGATGCGGGCAAGTTGAAGGGCAAGGTCGACGCCGATGCGTTGGTCAAGGCCGGCCTGATGTCCGACGCCAAGGACGGCATCCGCCTCCTGGGCGACGGTGAGCTGAAGGCCAAGCTGGAAGTGTCCGTCGCGGGCGCGTCCAAGTCGGCCATCGCGGCGGTCGAGAAGGCCGGCGGCTCGGTCGTCATCCTGCGTCCCAAGCACGTCGAGAGCGAAGCCACCAAGGAACGGAACGCGAAGCGCGCGGCGAAAAAGAACAAGGGTAAAAAGGCCGCCCCTGCTGCTCCGGCCGAAGCCGGCGACGCCGCGGCCAAAGCCTAAGCGCGGTCCGGCCCCATGGCTTCGGCCGCCGAACAGATCGCCTCCAGCATCAATCTCGGCGCCTTCGCGAAGGCGACCGAGCTTAAGAAGCGACTGTGGTTCACCCTCGGGTGCCTGGTTGTCTACCGCCTCGGCACCTACGTGCCGCTGCCCGGCATCGACCCCGGCGTCTTCAAGGAAGTCTTCTCGCAGCAGGCTGCCGGCATCCTGGGCATGTTCAACATGTTCGCCGGCGGTGCGTTCGGCCGCATGACGGTCTTCGCGCTCGGCATCATGCCGTACATCTCGGCGTCCATCATCATCCAGCTCCTCACCGCCGTCTCGCCCCAGCTCGAGGCGTTGAAAAAGGAAGGTGAAGCCGGGCGCAAGAAGATCAACCAGTACACCCGCTACGGCACGGTCTTGCTGGCCATCGTCCAGGCCTACGGAATCGCGGTCGGTATCGAGGGCATGACCTCGGGCGGAGCCTCGGCGGTGATCGATCCTGGCATGGGCTTCCGCCTGTCCGCCGCGATCACGCTGACCGGCGGTACGATGTTCCTGATGTGGCTGGGCGAGCAGATCACCGCGCGTGGCGTCGGCAACGGCATCTCGCTCATCATCTTCGCCGGAATCGTGGCCGAATTGCCGGCCTCGCTCGCGCGCACCTTGGAACTCGGCCGCACGGGCGCGTTGTCGACGGTCGTCATCCTGCTCGTCCTGGTCCTGGCGGTCGCCGTCATCATCGGTGTCGTCTACATGGAGCGCGCCCAGCGCCGCATCGTGGTCCAATACCCGAAGCGCCAGATGGGCACGCGCATGGTGGGCGGCCAGTCCTCGCACCTGCCGATGAAGCTCAACGCGTCCGGCGTCATCCCGCCGATCTTCGCGTCGTCGCTTCTATTGCTGCCCGTTACCATCGCCAGCTTCAGTGCCGGCGAGGGGCCCGAGTGGATGACCACAATGCTGGCCTATCTGGGCCAGGGCCAGCCGCTGCACATCGCGCTGTATGTCGGATTGATCGTCTTCTTCGCGTTCTTCTACACTGCGATCGTGTTCAATCCGGCGGACACGGCCGATAACCTGAAGAAGTACGGCGGCTTCATCCCGGGTATCCGGCCGGGCAAGAACACGGCGGAATATCTCGATTACGTGCTTACGCGGCTGACGGTGGTCGGCGCGGCGTATCTGTCGATCGTCTGTATCCTGCCGGAGATCCTGATCGCCTATTACGCGATCCCATTCTATTTCGGCGGCACCAGCCTCCTGATCGTGGTCAGCGTGACCATGGATACGGTGGCGCAGATCCACTCGCATCTGCTGGCGCACCAGTATGAAGGCCTGATCAAGAAGTCCAAGCTGCGGGGACGGCGGGGATGAACATCATCCTGCTGGGGCCGCCCGGATGCGGGAAGGGCACCCAGGCCAAGCGGTTGCAGGATAGGTTCGGTCTGGTCCAGCTTTCGACCGGTGACATGCTGCGCGCGGCCGTGAAGTCGGGCAGCGAGATCGGCAGGAGGGCCAAGGCCATCATGGATTCGGGCGCTCTTGTGCCCGACGACGTGATTATCGCCATGATCGAGGACCGGATCGGCCAGTCGGATTGCCGCAACGGCGTGATTCTGGACGGTTTCCCCCGCACGGTGGCCCAGGCCGAAGCCCTGGACCGCATGTTCGCCGGCAAGGGGCTGAAATTGGATCGGGTGATCGAGCTGGCGGTGGACGAAGGTGCCTTGGTCAAGCGCATCACCGGCCGGTTTAGCTGCAAGACCTGTGGCGCGGGGTATCATGATACCTTTCAGCGCCCGAAAAAGGACGGCGTCTGCGACGTCTGCGGCGGCACGGAATTCGTTCGCCGGGACGACGACAAGGAAGAGACGGTCAAGGCACGCCTGGAGGCTTACCGCCGTCAGACGGCGCCGATTTTGCCCTATTACAAGGGCAAGGGATTGCTGTCCCAGGTCGACGGGATGGCGCCGATTGACGATGTTACGCGCCAAATCGAGGCGCTGGTGGGGCGTCGGTAAGACGTTGACCATCGTGGGTTTTTGACTATACTTCGGCCGCTCTCCCGGCAGGGCGGGACGGGGCCGCCTTTGCTCGTCCCTGCGGGTAGGGATCCGACAACCAGGAGATTCGGCGTGGCGCGAATTGCCGGCGTGAACATTCCGACGCAGAAGCGGGTGGAAGTAGCGCTCACATACATTTACGGAATCGGTCGTACGCAGTCGAAGAAGATCTGCGAGAAGATCGGCATTCCGGCTGACCGTCGCGTCAATCAGTTGACGGACGACGAGGTCCTCCGCATCCGCGAAACCATCGATCGCGAATATCGCGTCGAGGGCGATTTGCGGCGCGAGACGGCGATGAACATCAAGCGCCTGCTCGACCTCGGTTGCTACCGCGGCCTGCGCCATCGTCGCGGCCTGCCGGTCCGTGGCCAGCGCACGCACACCAACGCGCGCACCCGTAAGGGCAAGGCACGCGCGATCGCCGGCAAGAAGAAAGTCACGAAGTAAGAGCGGCAGGAGTTCGATTTTATGGCAGTTGCGAAAACCTCCGCTTCCCGCGTCCGTCGTCGCGAGCGGAAGAACATCACCTCCGGCGTTGCGCACGTGAACGCCTCGTTCAACAACACCACGGTCACGATCACCGACATGCAGGGCAACGCGATCGCGTGGTCCTCGTCGGGCAGCCAGGGTTTCAAGGGCTCGCGCAAGTCGACGCCCTATGCCGCGCAGATGGCCGCCGAAGGCGCCGCGCGCAAGGCGATGGAACACGGTATGCGCACGGTCGAGATCCTGATCAAGGGACCGGGCGCGGGCCGCGAATCGGCGCTGCGTGCGTTGCAGGCGGTCGGTCTTCAGGTCACATCCATCCGCGACGTGACGCCGATTCCGCACAATGGTTGCCGGCCGCCGAAACGGCGCCGGGTTTAAGTTCGATTTGGGCGCCGGGCCCTGTTCCCGGCGCATCCGGCTGGCCGCGAGGCCGGCCCACTATTGCGTTAAGGACGCGCGATCATCATGGACCTCGGAAAGCGTGAAGTGACCACTGTCATCCAGCGGAACTGGACCGAGTTGATCCGTCCCGCGAAGCTGCAGGTCGAGTCCGGCCACGACGCCCGCCGGATCGCCACCGTCGTGGCCGAGCCGCTCGAGCGCGGCTTCGGCGTCACGCTGGGCAATGCTCTCCGTCGCATTCTCCTGTCCTCGCTCCAGGGCGCGGCCGTCACCTCGGTTCAGATCGAGGGCGTGCTGCACGAGTTCTCGTCGATCCCGGGCGTGCTCGAGGATGTCACCGACGTCGTCCTGAACATCAAGACGATGGCGTTGCGCATGCACGGCGAAGGGCCGAAGCGCATCGTGCTCCAGGCCAAGGGCCCGGGCGAAGTGAAGGCCGGCATGATCGAAGCCGGTCACGACATCGAGATCATGGATCCCGACCATCTGATCTGCACGCTCGACAAGGGCGCCAAGATCAAGATGGAGCTGACCGTCGGCAACGGTAAGGGCTATGTCGCCGCCTCGCAGAGCCGCGCGGCGGACGCGCCCATCGGCCTGATCCCGGTCGACGCGCTCTACAGCCCCGTGCGCCGCGTGACCTACAAGGTCGACAACACCCGCGTCGGCCAGGTCACCGACTACGACCGCCTGACGCTGCAGGTCGAGACCAACGGCGCCGTGCGCCCCGAGGACGCCGTGGCATTGGCCGCGCGTATCCTGCAGGACCAGCTCCAGCTCTTCATCAATTTCGAGGAGCCGGTGAAGAGCGCGGCGGAAGAGGCGGTCGCGGACCTGCCCTTCAACCGCAACCTTCTGCGCAAGGTGGACGAGCTCGAGCTGTCCGTCCGCTCGGCCAACTGCCTGAAGAACGACAACATCATCTACATCGGCGACCTGGTGCAGAAGACGGAGGCGGAGATGCTCCGCACGCCGAACTTCGGCCGCAAGTCGCTCAACGAGATCAAGGAAGTCCTGGGCCAGATGGGTTTGCATCTGGGCATGGAAGTCCCGAGCTGGCCGCCCGAGAACATCGAGGATTTGGCCAAGAAGCTCGAAGAGCCGTATTGAACGAAGGCGCTTCGCGCGTCCCTGAGGAGTTAAGACAATGCGCCATGGCATGGCAGGCCGGAAACTCAACCGGACCACGTCCCACCGCAAGGCGATGCTGGCCAACATGGCCGTCGCGCTGATCAAGCACGAGCAGATCAAGACTACCCTGCCGAAGGCGAAGGAAATCGCCCCGGTGGTGGAGAAGCTGATCACGCTGGGCAAGGCGGGCACGCTGCACGCGCGCCGCCAGGCCATGTCGATGCTCCAGGACGAGACCATCACGTCCAAGCTGTTCGACGGCCTGGCCTCGCGCTATGCCGGCCGCAAGGGCGGCTATACGCGCGTGCTCAAGGCGGGTATGCGCTATGGCGATGCGGCTCCGATGGCCTATGTCGAGCTGGTCGATCGCGATGTGGCCGCCAAGGGCCAGGATTCGGGCCCGGTGCAGGCCAAGGCCGACGACGAAGAGGGCGGCGACAAAGCCGCCTGATCGCCCTGGTCAAACCGCTACGATCTTTCCTGAGAGGCAGCCCCCGGGCTGCCTCTCTCGTTTCCGGGTGATAATCTGAGCGTCTTCAGACTGATGGAGGGGAGGGCGGCGTGAGCACGCTGTTCGAGGCGCAGGCGCCGCGCCCGCTGGCCGACCGCCTGCGGCCCAAGACCCTGGCCGAGGTGGTGGGACAGGAGCATCTCCTGGCGCCGGATGGCCCCATCGGCCGGATGGTCGCCCAGCGCCGCCTATCCTCCATGATCCTGTGGGGTCCACCGGGGACCGGGAAGACCACCATCGCGCGCCTTCTGGCCGAAGCCAGCGACCTGGTTTTCGAGCCGTTGTCGGCCGTGTTCTCCGGCGTGGCCGACCTGCGCAAGGTGTTCGAGGCCGCGCGCGGGCGGCGCGGCGCGGGCAAGGGCACGCTTCTCTTCATCGATGAAATTCACCGCTTCAACCGCGCCCAGCAGGACGGTTTCCTGCCCTATGTCGAGGACGGCACGGTCACGCTCGTCGGCGCCACGACCGAGAATCCCTCGTTCGAGCTGAACGCCGCGCTCCTGTCGCGCTGCCAGGTCCTGGTGTTGCGACGCCTGGATGAAGCAGCCCTGACCGAGTTGATCAACCGGTCGGAGAAGATCGAGGGCCGCAAGCTGCCACTCACCGAGGATGGCCGCGCCGCATTGTGCGCCATGGCCGATGGCGATGGGCGTTTCCTCCTCAACCTGATCGAGGAACTGTTCCGCCTGCCGCAGACGCCGCTCTTGGACGCCAAAGGCGTCGCGCGCACGGTGCAGCGCCGCGTGCCGATCTACGACAAGAACCAGGAGAGCCACTACAACCTGATCAGCGCGTTGCACAAATCGCTGCGCGGTTCGGACACGGACGCCGCGCTCTATTGGCTCGCGCGCATGTTGTCGGGCGGCGAGGACCCCAATTATATCGCCCGGCGCCTGACGCGTTTCGCGGCCGAGGATATCGGCCTGGCCGATCCCCAGGCCCTGGTGCAGGCCATCGCGGCTTGGGACACGTATGACCGGCTGGGCAGTCCCGAGGGCGAGATCGCCATCGCGCAACTCGTGATCTACTTGGCCACGGCGCCGAAATCGAACGCGGCCTATCGCGCTTTGGGTGCCGCCATGGGTGCGGCGCGCGAGACCGGTTCCCTGATGCCCCCGATGCACATCCTGAACGCGCCGACCAAGATGATGCGCGAGCTGGGCTACGGCAAAGGCTATGAATACGACCACGATACGGCCGAGGGCTTCTCCGGGCAGAACTATTTCCCCGACAACATGGCGAGACAGTCTTTCTACCGACCGGTCGACCGCGGCTTCGAGCGCGAGATCAAGAAGCGCCTCGATTACTGGAACCGGCTGCGCGACAAGCGCGGCCTCGACGGCGAGGAGCCCTGAGCCGTGGCGGGGGTACAACTCCTCGAGGTGAAGGCCGACGAGGCCGATATCCGGCTGGATCGCTGGTTCAGCCGGCGCTTTCCGGGCCTGAGCCACGGCAAGCTGCAGAAGCTTCTGCGCACCGGCCAAGTGCGCGTCGATGGCGGGCGCGCGAAGTCGGGCCAGCGTCTGGAAGCGGGCCAGACCGTGCGCGTGCCGCCGCTGGACGGTGCGGCGGCCAACGCGCGCGAAGCTCCGTTGCCGAAGCCGAAAATCTCGGCCGAGGAGGCAGACGAACTGCGCGCTCGCGTTCTTTATCGCGACGACGATGTGCTTGTGCTCGACAAGCCCGCGGGACTGGCGACGCAGGGCGGCACGGGTACGACCAAGCACCTGGACGGCATGCTCGACGCCCTGCGCTTCGGTGCCAAGGAGCGCCCGCGTCTCGTCCATCGGCTCGACCGCGACACCAGCGGCGTGCTCTTGCTGGCGCGTAGTGCCGCGTCCGCGAAGCGCCTGGCCGAGGCCTTTCGTTCGCGCGACGCGCTCAAGATTTACTGGGCTTTCGTCGTCGGCGTGCCGCAGCCCTATTCGGGCACGATCGATCAGCCGCTGGCCAAGAAGGTGGGGCCAGGCGGCGAGCGCATGGCCGCCGCGGCGGATGACGGCGAGAGCGCCGTGACCCATTACGCCATCGTCGAAGCCATGGGCCGCAACGCGGCCTGGGTCGCTCTCATGCCGCTTACGGGCCGCACCCATCAGTTGCGCGTCCATATGGCGCTTCTCGGCACACCGATCCTGGGAGACGGAAAATACGGCGGCGCGGCGGCATTCCTGCCCGACCTGGATAGCGCCAGGCAGGTGCATCTGCATGCTCGTGAAATCCGGCTGCCCCATCCAAGCGGCAAGGGGCTTCTGCGCGCGGTGGCGCCCCTGCCCTCGCACATGGCCGCCACTTGGAAATATTTCGACCTCGATCCTGACGACGACGGCGACCCGTTCGGCATCGGTGCGCCATGAACCGATTTCCTGCTCGCCTGAAGCTCGTGGTGTTCGATTGCGACGGCACGCTGGTCGATAGCCAGCATTCCATCGTGGCCTGTATGGAGTCCGCCTGGCGGGCGTTCGGCTTGGCTGTGTTGCCCACGGCGGCATCGGTGCGCCGCGTGGTCGGCCTGCCGCTGGTCGAATCGATCGCGCGTCTGCACCCGGACGGCACCGGTGCCGACCACGTTGCCCTGGCCGATTGCTATAAGCAGGCCTTCGTCGCCTTGCGGCGCGGCGGGCCGGAAGAGGAACCCTTGTTTCCAGGCGTGCGCGAGACGGTGGAGCATCTGTCCCGCACGGGCGTTCTTCTGGGCATCGCCACCGGCAAGGGGCGTCGTGGCCTTTCGGTGACCTTGTCCCGTCATGAACTCATGGAATTCTTCGTCACGCGCCAGACGGCGGACGACGCGCCGGGCAAGCCCCACCCGGGCATGCTGCTGCAGGCCATGGCCGAAACCGGGGCCGGTCCGGCGGAGACGGTTATGGTCGGCGATACGACGTTTGATATGATGATGGCGCGCAACGCGGGCGTCCCCGCCGTGGGGGCCGGGTGGGGCTATCACGAGTCCGCGGAATTGCGCGACGCCGGGGCGGGGGCGGTCATCGAGTCCTGCGCCGATCTGCTTTCGGTTCTACCCGCATTGATGGAGAGAACGAGATGATCAAGAAGATTCTCCTGGGCCTCGTCGCGCTGGTGGTCGTGGCCATCGTGGGCGTGGTGATCGTCGTCAACTCGATCGACTTCAACCAATATCGCGGCGAGATCGCCGCCCAGGTGCAAAAGGCCACGGGCCGCACCCTCACGATCAAGGGCGACCTGAAGGCCAGCATCTTCTCGCTGACCCCTTCCATCAAGGTCAACGACGTCACGTTCGCCAACGCGCCCTGGGGCTCGAAGCCCCAGATGGCCACCATCGGCACCTTCGGCGCCGACGTGCAGCTGATCCCGCTTCTGTCCAAGGACATCCGCATCAACCGCATCGTGCTGGAGAATGCCGACATCCTGCTGGAGACGGACAAGCAGGGTAAGGGCAACTGGGCGTTCGACGCGCCCGGCAGTGCCAACACCAAGCCCGCACCGGGTGCTGCGCCCGGTGCCACGCCGACCCCAGCTCAAACCTCCGCTGCGGCGCCCATGCCGCATGTGGGCGAGGTCGTGATCAAGAACTTCACGCTCACCTACCGCGACGGCGTCACGGGCGGCCAGAACAAGGTCCAGCTCAAAAACCTGACGGCCAAAAGCAGCTCGTCGACCAGCCCGATCGACCTAGAGCTGGAGGGCGACTACAACGGCCAGGCGGTCAAGATCGACGGCAAGATCGGTGCTGTCGCCGATCTGCTTGCGGGCGATAAGCCCTATCCAGTCAAGTTGGATACCAAGGTCGGCAACTCCGAGATCAAGGCCGATCTGACGGCGATGCTGAAAGGCACGCCCAAGCTGTCCGGCAAGATCGACATCCCCATGCTGGACATCAAGCAGCTGCAGAGCCTGGCCGGCAACGAGGGCGGCAAGGGCGCCGCGAGTGGCGGTTCGTCCTCCGGCGGATCGTCGGGCGGCGCGGCCAAGAGCAGCGGAGCCAAGGGCGGCAAGCTGTTCAGCGAAGATCCGATCGACGTCAGCTTCCTGCGCGCGGCAGAGGCGGACCTCAACCTGCGCGGCGCCAAGATCGTGTTCGACAAGATCACGGCCGAGGATCTGGCCGCCAACATCAACCTCAAGGGCGGCCGCCTGGCGGTCAAGCCGGTCACGGTCAAGCTGGCCGGCAATGTGTTGAATGCCGACGCCGTGATCGACGGCAGCTCCGGTAAGCCCGCGGTGAACATCAATCTGGTCGCGCGCAAGACCGACATCGGCGCGTTGCTGCAGATGTTCGGCTCCGACAAGATCATTGAGGGCTCGGCCGATGTGGATGTGGCCCTGACCGGCGCGGGTGGCTCGGCGCACGCCATCGCCTCGGGTCTCAACGGCAAGACCAGCGTCGTGATGAATGACGGGCACATTAACAACAAGTATCTCAAGATCGCCGCCGCCGACCTGATGAAGGTCATCGATCCCTGGGCGCCGAAGGAAGACACGACGAAGCTGAACTGCCTGCTCAGCAAGTTCGACATCAAGTCGGGCGTGGCCACCAGCGAGGTCAACGTGGTCGACACGGCGGCCTTCTCGGTCACCGCCGGCGGCCGGATGAACCTGGGGCCGGAGACGATCGACATGGTGGTCGATCCGCGTCCGAAGAACCAAAGCATGATGAACGTGGCGGTGCCGATCAAAGTCACCGGCGCGTTGGCGGACCCGGACTTTCTGCCGGATCCCGCCGCCATCGCGAAAGGCGTGATGGGGGCGGCCGGCGGCTATCTCGCCGGCGGCGGCATGGCGGGCGTTGCGGCGGGGATGTTCGGCGGCAACAAGGAAGAGGCCGCGAAGAATCCCTGCGTGACGGCGGTCTCCGGCAAGGGCGGTCAGCAGGAACCTGCCGCCAAATCCTCGGGAAGCGGCGTGGACAGCACCGTCAAGGGCGTCGAAAAGAGCATCAAGGGCCTGTTCAAATAGGATGCCCGGCCCAAAGCGGTTCTACCGGGCGGCGGAGGCCGCCGCCCGGGATCGCGGCTTCGCGGTCCTCTTGGACGGCAAGCCGGTGAAGACTCCCTCGGCGGCGCCCTTTCTCGTTCCCACGCGCAAGCTCGCCGAGGCCGTCGCCGCCGAATGGGCGGCCCAGGAAAAGACCATCGAGGCGGCCACCATGCCGCTATGGGTCCTGGCCTGCCGTGCGCTCGACGATGTGGCGCAGGCGCGTGAACGCACCGTCGACGACGTGGCCGGCTTCGCACGCACCGACCTTCTGTGCTATCGCGCGACCCATCCTGAAGACTTGATCGTGCGCCAGCGCGAGCATTGGCAGCCGCTGCTCGACTGGATCGCGCGGGAATGCGACGCGCCGCTCAAGGTCACCGCTGGGATCGTCTTCGAGCTTCAGCCGGAGACGGCCCTGGCGGCCATGCGGCGGGCCGTGGCCGCCCACGACGATTACCGCCTGGCCGCCCTGGCCCAGGCCGCGCGAGCGTCGGGCTCCCTGGTCCTGGCCCTGGCGCTGTCCAAGGGCAGGATCACGGGGGCACAGACGGTCGAATTGTCGCTCTTGGACGAGCTCTACCAGATCGAGAAGTGGGGCGACGATCCGGAGGCTCGGGCGCGGCGCGAAACGGTCCGTGCCGACGTTCTGGCGGCCGAGCATTTCATGGCTTTGACCACGCCCTAGGCCCCTGGCTCCGCCGGTCCGAAGGTGCTATCTGCAAACCCGCCAAGGGGGAGTTCCGATGGAAGACATCCTGCGCCAGTTGGAGGAAAAGCGTGCGGCCGCCCGGGCGGGCGGAGGCGCGCGCCGCGTCGGCGCCCAGCATGCGAAGGGCAAGCTGACCGCGCGGGAGCGGATCGACGTCCTGCTCGATCCCACCTCCTTCGAGGAGTACGACATGTTCGCCGAACATCGCTGTGGCGATTTCGGCATGGCCGAGCAGTTGATCCCCGGCGACGGCGTGGTCACCGGCTGGGGCACCATCAACGGCCGCCAGGTCTTCGTCTTCAGCCAGGACTTCACCGTCTTCGGCGGCTCGCTCTCCGAAATCCACGCCCAGAAGATCTGCAAGGTGATGGAGCAGGCCATGAAGGTCGGCGCGCCCGTCATCGGCATCAACGATTCGGGCGGCGCGCGCATCCAAGAGGGCGTCGATTCCTTGGCCGGCTATGCCGACGTATTCCAGCTCAACGTGCTGGCTTCGGGCGTGGTGCCGCAGGTCTCGCTCATCATGGGTCCCTGCGCGGGCGGCGCGGTCTATTCGCCGGCCATGACCGACTTCATCTTCATGGTGAAAGACAGCTCCTACATGTTCGTGACCGGACCCGAGGTGGTGAAGACCGTCACCCACGAAAGCGTGACGCAAGAGGAGTTGGGCGGTGCCGTCACCCACACGACGCGTTCGGGTGTCGCCGATGGCGCGTTCGAGAACGATGTCGAGGCGTTGCTGCAGATGCGCCGCTTTTTCGATTTCCTTCCTCTGTCCAATCGCGAATCGGTGCCGGTCCGCCCGACCGACGATCCCGTGGACCGGCTGGAGCCTTCGCTCGACACGTTGATTCCGGACAACCCCAACAAGCCCTACGACATGCTGGAGCTGATCGAGAAGGTCGTCGACGATGGCGACTTCTTCGAAACCCAGCCGGCATACGCGCGCAACATCATCACCGGGTTCGGCCGTATGGATGGGGCCACGGTTGGTATCGTCGCCAATCAGCCCATGGTACTGGCCGGATGTCTGGACATCGCCTCGTCCACCAAGGCCGCGCGCTTCGTGCGCTTCTGCGACTGCTACGGCATCCCGATCGTGACCTTCGTGGACGTGCCGGGCTTCCTGCCGGGCACGGCCCAGGAATACGGCGGCATCATCAAGCACGGTGCCAAGCTGCTCTATGCCTTCGCCGAGGCCACCGTGCCCAAGGTCACCGTCATCACGCGCAAGGCCTATGGCGGCGCCTACGACGTCATGAGCTCAAAGCACCTGCGCGGCGACGTGAACTATGCCTGGCCCACGGCGGAAATCGCCGTGATGGGGCCAAAGGGCGCCGTCGAGATCATCTTCCGCGAAGACAGGGGCGACGAGGCCAAGATCGCCGAGCGGACCGAGGAATACCGGCGCAAGTTCGCCAACCCCTTCGTGGCCGCGCACCGTGGCTTCCTCGACGACGTCATCATGCCCCGCTCGACCCGCCGCCGCATCTGCCGCTCCTTGGCCATGCTGCGCAACAAGAAGCTCGAGAATCCTTGGAAAAAGCACGACAACATCCCGCTTTGACCGCGCGGGCCGCCGCGACTTAAGGTCGGTCTCGTCGGGCGCGCGGCGCTTTATTCGAGCTGGTTCTTGAACGTGCCGTCTTGGTTCTTGACAATGCTGCATTGCAGCTTTCCGTCCTGGCCGTCGAGCTTATAGGGCACGATCACCGCGATCGAGGAATCCTGCATGCCCGCGAATTCGGCCTTGTCCATGGGCGCGAATTCCGCCTTTTCCGTCGGCGACCCGGCGCGCTTGCCGGAGGCGATGCAGGCCTCATAGGCGTTCTTGTTATTGTCGCTTCCGCCGCAGGCCGCGAGAGCCAGCGAGAGGACGGTCGAAGCCACGATGGTCTTGCAGATGTTGATCTTCTTCATGATCGATCTCTTCTTGTTTGGCACGGTCAAAGTTGGCTCAAGCGGTCGAGGGCAGGCAAGCTCAAGGTGACGGCCGCGCCCAGCCAAACCAGCGTGGGCATTTTGGATTCGGGCCGTCGGTCGAATAGCCGTTCATAGAACGCCGCTGGGACGCCCGCCAGGAGGAGCGTGGCCGTCGCGACAATCAGCGAACTGAGATAGAGCAGGATGCCGGGCGAAACGGGCAGGAACTCCGGCAGCCAGATGGGCGCCAGCGCATAGGCCAAGCCCACCATCGGCGAGAAGACCCCGTTGACGACGGCGACCGTGACGACGGCGGCGAAGATCGTTTGCCGGTCCATATGCCCTCAAGAGCCCCCGGTCGGCACCAGCTTCGGCACCAGGCCCAAATTATACATGAGGGCGAAAAATAGAAGGCGCGCGACCATTAACCAGAAGACGGACACCAGCGGCAGATAGGCTGCGCCGATGTTGCTCGGGGTAGCGATGGCGACCGCGCGCACGAAGGGGTCCGTAATCAACCGGAACCAGCGATAGATATAGTTCTTGCTGTCGGGCCGCACGAGGAAGCCGAGCATAAAGCGCCCGAACATCGAGTAGATCACGACGGACAGAAAGTAATTCGGCAGGTGAAAAAAAACGAAGGTCTGCCAGACCGGGGCGGTCGATTCCATCGTCGGGCCGTTCAGGGCGAGGGGCTGAAAAGAAAACGCAGGGCCGGGGGGACCCGGCCCTGCGTCGGATTATACCAAACCGCGATCACGCCTTCTTGGCGTTTCCGCCCACGTCCAAAACATCGCCCGTCGGGATGCGGATCGAATCGACGAAATCCTGCATCTGTTTGGACGGCGCCGGCGTGATGAGGCTGACCACGTAAGTCACGATGAACGCCACCGGAATGCCGAAGATGCCGGCCGAGATGTTGCGCATCCCAAACCACAATTCCATTCCGAAGTAGCGCGTCATGATCAGGTAGTAGAGGCAGACGCCCAGGCCGGCCAACATGCCAAGGCATGCGCCGATCGACGTCGTCCGTTTCCACCAGATACCCAGCACCAAGGGCGCGAACAACCCCGATGCCGCCAGCGAGAACGCCCAAGCCACCATCCGGATGATGCCCGAGGGCCGCGTGCCCGCCACGGCCGCCGCGACAATGGCGACGACGACCAAGAGGGCGCGCGCAACCGTCAGGCGGGTTACCGTGCTCGCCTTCGGGTTGACCATTTTATAATAGACGTCATGGCTGAGTGCGTTGGCGATGGCCAGTAGGAGGCCGTCCGCGGTGGAAAGCGCCGCGGCCAGGCCGCCCGCCGCCACCAGGCCGGAGATGACGTACGGCAGGCCGGCGATCTCCGGCGTCGCCAGAACGATGATGTCCTGGTTCAGCGTCAGCTCGACGATCTGCAGGATGCCGTCTCCGTTGGCGTCCTTGATGGTGACCATGCCCGCCACCTGTGCCCAGTTCTGGACCCAGGCGGGCAGGGCCGCCAGCGGTTGCCCGATGACGGTCGTGTAGACTTCATACTTGGCGAACGCCGCGTAGGCCGGCGCCGTGAAGTAGAGCAGGAAGATGAAGAAGATGCTCCAGCCCACGGACATCCGCGCGTCGCGGACGTTCGGCGTCGTGAAATACCGCATCAGGATGTGCGGCAGAGAAGCCGTGCCGACCATGAGACAGAACACCAGCGCGAAGAAGTTCCAGAACTCCGTCATGCTGAACACCCCTTTGGCGTCGACGAACGGCGCCACGTGGTGTTTCAAGATCCCCAGCGTGTTCTCGATTTCCGTGATCCGTTCGAGTGCGCGGCCATAGGCCAGCTCGGGGATCGGGAAGCCGAACAGCTTGGTCGACAGCCAGATGACAGGGATCAGGTAGGCCGTGATCAGGATGATGTACTGGGCCACCTGGGTCCATGTCACCGCCCGCATCCCGCCCAGCATGGAGCAGACCAGGATGCCGACAAGGCCAACGAAGACTGCCACCTCGAAGCCGATACCGAGGAACCGCGAGGTGATGATGCCGACGCCGAACACCTGGGCCACCACGTAGGTGAACGAGGCGCACAGAAGAACGATGATGCCGCAGGCGCGGGCGAAGTTGCCCTCGTAGCGGGTGCCCAGGAAGTCGGGAACCGTAAACTGCCCGAATTTCCGCAGGTAGGGGGCCAATAGCGTCGCGACCAGCACATAGCCGCCGGTCCAACCCAGCACGTAGGCCAAGCCGCCATAGCCCTGGATGTAGAGTCCGCCGGCCATCGAGATGAAGGACGCGGCACTCATCCAGTCCGCGCCGGTCGCCATGCCGTTATAGAACGCGGGCACGCGCCGTCCGGCCACGTAGTATTCGGACAGTTCCATCGTTCGCGTCAGGATGCCGATCAGCGCGTAGACGCCGATGGTCATGAACACGAACAGATAACCAATGACCTTATTGGGTACGCCCAACTGCTCGGCGATGCCGAGCGCGATGGTGAAGCCCACGAAAGTCAGGGTGTAGGTGCGGTAGATCCGCCCCAGGTTTTTTGTGAAGTCCCCTTGGAACATCGACATGGTTTCCCCCTCAGTCCTCGGCCACGCCAAATTCCTCGTCGATCCTGTTCTGTGCATTCGCGTTCCAGAAGCAGAGCACGACGAAGATGATCAGCGAGCCCTGGGCCGCCATATAGAAGCCCAACGGGAAACCGATGATCACGATTTGGTTCAGGCTGGTGGCGAACATGTGGACGACAAAGCTGGCGAGGAACCACAGGAACATGATGGTCCACATCAGCTTGGAGGTGCGTCGCCAGTACGCCTCCTTTTGCTCAGGTGTCAGACTTTTGGCCATTTGAAGTGAACTCCCCTACAGGCCCTCGGTGGCCGCGCTGGAACGCGGTTGCCTAGGCGAATGGCTGAAGTCCGGTCGCATGACCGCTGCGGCCCCATGCCGCTTCGGCACCGGACTCGACGCTACTCCTGCTGCGTATTGGGAGATGTGTGGCAAACCCCCTCAGCACGTCCGGCATCGCGTGGGGGTGGCGCGAGCACGGTAATTTTTTTTGTAAAAAACCTATAAACAGTACGCTTTTACGTATTACCCCCGTGCAAACATTACCGCCTATCGGAATATGATACAACCGCTTGTCCCGGAAATTGGGTAATTTCCCTTATTTTTCTGTGGGTAGCCGCCCGCTCCGCCTTTGAATACGGTCGAAATGCCATGATTCTTGCTGATCGTATCACCGCCATCCGCCGCTGGCTCAACCCGGGGCCTATCGATACGGCCCTGGAGCTACAGGCGTTTCTCGACGAACGCGCGGCCTTCGTGGCCCAGAAGAATATTGTCGCCTACTGCCAGATGAAGACCCGGACCTATCTGCTGGACCTTCTGAAGGAGAAGGTCTTTCAGGAGGCCTTCGACCGGTCGCGTTGGGAATCCTTCGCCGTCGTGCTTTCCGACCTGCTGATCATCCTCGACGGGGATCTGGGCACGGGACTGAAGGACGAGGAACGGGGCGTTTTGGCGGCACGCATGGGCGCAATGTACCGGGCGATCCTGGATGGCCACCCGCGCCCCGCCCATCGGCCGGAGGGCTGGGCCGACGCGTTCGAGGCCTTCGACCGGCGCCTCGCGGTGGCACGATTGGCGCCGCCCAAGCCGGTTCTGGAGGTGGCCTCCCATTCCGCCGAGAGGCTCTTCGCGCTGCTGCCCATCCACGACAGTTTGCGCACCCGAGACGGCGCGTCGGTCGAGGGTGGGGTGCGTTTCCTGATCGCGGCCGCGACCGACACGCTGGGGCGGCGGATGCGTCGCGAACCGCTCCTGGCCGACCTGCTCGGCCGCTAGCAACCCCTTGAACGGCCTGCTATAAGCCCGGCCCTGTCCTACCGCCGAGGGCCTGCCGCGGATGTTCAAGAAAATCCTCATCGCCAACCGTGGCGAGATCGCTTGCCGGGTGATGCGCACCTGCAAGCGGATGGGGATCAAGACCGTGGCGGTCTATTCGGACGCCGATGCCGGCTCCCTCCATGTCGAGATGGCCGACGAAGCCGTCCGCATCGGTCCGCCACCCGCGGCCGAGAGCTACCTGCAGATCGATCGTATCGTCGAGGCGGCCAAGAAGACGGGTGCCGAGGCCATCCATCCCGGTTACGGCTTCCTGTCCGAGAATGCCCGCTTCGCCGCGGCCTTGGATAAGGCGGATATCGTCTTCATCGGCCCGCCCAGCTCCGCCGTCCAGGCCATGGGCGACAAGATCGAATCGAAGAAGCTGGCCCGTAAAGCTGGCGTGAACGTCATCCCCGGCGTCGATGAGCCGGTTTCCGATCCCGACGCTGCCATCAAGATCGCGCGCGAGATTGGCTATCCCGTGATGATCAAGGCGGCCGCCGGCGGCGGCGGCAAGGGCATGCGCACGGCGTCCAATGACGAAGAGGTCAAGAGCGGCTTGCGCTCGGCCACCAACGAGGCCAAGTCCAGCTTCGGCGACGCGCGCGTCTTCATCGAGAAGTTCGTCGAGGAGCCGCGCCATATCGAAATCCAGGTCTTCGCCGACAAGCACGGCAACACGGTCTATCTGGGCGAGCGCGAGTGCTCGATCCAACGACGCCATCAGAAGGTGATCGAGGAGGCGCCGAGCCCGTTCCTCGATGAGAAGACCCGCAAGGCCATGGGCGAACAGGCGGTGGCCCTCGCGAAAGCGGTCAACTATGCCTCGGCCGGCACGGTCGAGTTCGTGGTCGGCAAAGGCCGCAACTTCTATTTTCTCGAGATGAACACGCGGCTCCAGGTCGAGCATCCGGTAACGGAGATGGTCACCGGTCTCGACCTCGTGGAGCTGATGATCCGCGTGGCCTATGGCGAGAAGCTGGGCTTCACCCAGGCCGACGTAAAGCTGAACGGCTGGGCGATGGAATCCCGCCTCTATGCCGAGGATCCGTACCGCAACTTCCTGCCTTCGACCGGGCGCTTGGTGCGCTACCGCCAGCCCAAGACCGGCGACCGCGTGCGCATCGACACGGGCGTGCGCGAGGGCGACCAGATCAGCATCTATTACGACCCCATGATCGCCAAGCTGGCGACCTGGGGCAAAGACCGTGCCGCCGCCATCGCCCAGATGCGCGACGCGCTCGACTCCTATGTCGTCCGTGGCATCTCGCACAACGTGCCGTTTCTGTCCGCGATCATGGCGGACAAGAAGTTCCAGGTCGGAAAATTCACCACCGGTTTCATCGCCGAGAACTACCCGGCCGGTTTCCTCGGTGCGGTCCTGGAGAAGGAAGACGATGCGCGTCTGTTGGCCGTGGCCGCCGTCGTGCACCGGCGCGCGGTCGAACGCGACGCGGGCATCAGCGGCCAGTTGCGCGGCCATGAGGCCGTGGTGAGCACCGATTGGGTGGCGCGCTTCAACGGCGCGGACCACGCACTCAACGTTACGCCGATCGATGGCGGCTATCAGGTCGGCGGTGATAGCGCTTCCATGCACCGGGTCGAATCCGATTGGCGCCCAGGCCAGCCTCTATTCCACGGCAAGGTCGATGGCCGCGAATTGGCAGTCCAAGTCGACCGCGCCGGTGCCGGTTATCGCCTGTCTCAAGGCGGCGCCACGCGCACCGTCTTGATGATGACTTCGCGCACGGCCGAGTTGGCCAAGCATATGCCCGAGAAGGCCGCGCCTGACATGTCACGCTTCCTCTTGGCGCCCATGCCCGGCCTCCTGGTTTCGGTCGCGGTCAAGACGGGTCAGGACGTCAAGGCGGGCGAGGAACTGGCCGTGGTCGAGGCCATGAAGATGGAAAACGTCCTACGCGCCGAACGTGACGGCAAGGTGAAGAAGGTCCACGCCGCGCCCAAGGACAGCTTGGCCGTCGACCAGGTCATCCTGGAGTTCGAATGAGCGCGGAGCGCGCCGTTCGCGTCCGTATCGAGGGCAAGGTCCAGAACGTTTGGTACCGCGCCTGGACGACCGAGGAGGCCGTACGCCGGGGCCTGCGCGGCTGGGTCCGCAATCGCACCGATGGTACCGTCGAGGCCGTATTCATCGGCCCAGAGGACGCTGTGACCGGCATGGTCGCAGCCTGCCGGGTGGGGCCGCCGGATGCGCGCGTCACCGATGTGATTGAATATCCAGCCCAGGACGATGGCAGCGGGGATTTCCGCCAGACGGCCACCGAGTAAGCGGTTTCCCCCAGATCTTCCACCCAAATTCATGAAGAATTCCTGAAACAACCGGCGGGTTCCGCCGTTGTCCTTCCGCGAGCTCATTTTAATCTGGAGTTAACACATGACCTCTATTCGGCGTCATGCCGTCTTGCGCGGCGGAATCGTCGTCGTGGCTTCCGGCCTCCTCCTGGCCGCATGCGGCAACAAGGATGAGAGCAAGGCCTACGATGCCTGTCTCGCGATCGGCAAGGATCGCTATCCGGCGGCCAAGTTCGAGAGCAAGAGCAAGGCGGCCATCACCAAGGCCTCCGACACGTCCTATACGGTCCGTATCCCTTACGTCCTGGACAACACGCCGGGCACGTTGGAATGCGCGTTGACCAAGCAGAGTGACGGCAACTTCGCGAACGCCGCGCCGCCGGTCGATACGACCACGCCGGCTCCGGCGACGACGGGCACCACCACGCCGCCGGCCACGGACGCGACGCCCGCGACCCCGCCGGCCAGCGACACGACGACGCCTGCGCCTGCGCCGGTTCCCGGCACGCCGGCTCCGTCGGATACCACGACCAAACCCTAAGACGTTCTATCGAGCCATCGCCAAGTCCCGCGCCTATGCGCGGGACTTGGTCGCGCGCGTGCGGAAGAAGACGGTCCAATCGACGGTCATTACGGCGACGCCCGCGATCACGATCACGCCGCCGATGGCAACAAGCCATGTCATGGTCTCGCCCATGAGGCCCACGCCCGTCGCCACGCTGGCCACCGGCACCAGCAGCACATAGGGCATGACCCGGTTGACCGGATGGCGGCCCAGCAGGTGGTACCAGATCGCGTAGCCCAGCCCATTCATGATCAGGCCGAGATAGAGGATGGTGGCCCAGCTCAGCCAATCGGCCGTCATCACGGCTTCGATCTGACCGCTTTCAAGGATGAAGGACGAGACGAAAAGCTGCGGCGTAGCCATCACGGCCATCCAGGCCAATAGCGTGAATCCGCCAACCTGACCCAAGGTTCGTACCAGTACCTGTCCGGTCGCCCAGGACAGGCCGCCGGCCAGCACCATGAACACCGGCACCAGATTGCTCTGCACTTTGGGCTCGCCGAAAATGAACATCAGGCCGATGAAGGACACCGTCATTCCGGCGATGCTTTTCCAGCTCAACTTCTCCTTCAGGAAGATCGCCGCCGTGATCGCGGCGCTGACCACCTCGATCTGGGTCAGGAGCGCGGCGGTCGAGACGTCGATGCCCTTCAAGCCGGTATAGATGAGCGCGTAGGAGATCGACGCGCTGAGAATCGAAATCAGGAAGATGCGTCGCAGCAGATGCCAGGGCGGCCGCACGAACCAAACCAGTAGCAGCGCCGAAAGACCGAAGCGGCAGGCGGTCAGGAAGATCGGCGGAAAATGACCGACGCCATACTTCGCGGCCGCGAAGCCGAAGCCCCACAGCAGCGGGAAGGTGATGCAGAGGACGACGTCGATGGGCTTCAAGGCGCGGGATCCCGGCGGGAAAGTCCTTCGACCCTGACGGGCGGGCGGGGCCGTGTCAAACTGGCGCGTCGGTTTCGGAAGAGGAGGGGGCCATGCGCGCATACTTCGGCGCGACTATTCTGTTCGTGACGCTGCTGCCCTGTGTGGTCGTGGCGGCGGATGCGAAACCGGCGTTCGATCCGGTCGGTCTCTGGCGTTTCCATCACACCGACGGCACGCCGTTCCACGCTTGGCTCAAGCCAGACCAGACCGCGACCACCGATTGGGCGGGCGGAGAACGCGGCATCTGGCGCTGGGAAGGCGAGCGCGTGCGCGTCTATTACACCGACGGGTGGGACGATGTGCTCTATGCGCGTGACGGCGCATATCGGAAATCGGGTTACGCGCCGGGGGCCGACCGTTGCGGCCCGGCGTCGAACGACACCGGCGTCGAGAAGCTGTCCGGCGACCCGGCGTCCAAGCCGCTCTGATTTTCAGACGATTACGAGCCGCACATCCACGTTGCCCCGCGTTCCGTTGGAATACGGGCACACATGGTGCGCCTTGTTGGCCAGCGCCTCGGCATCCGCGCGCGCCAAGCCAGGCAAGGAGATGCGCAGCTCGACATCGAGCGCGAAGCCGCCGGTGATCTCGCCCAGACCAACGTCCGCCGTCACCGTGGTATCGGGCGGGAAGCGCAGCTTCTCCTTGCCCGCTACGAACTTCATGGCGCTTAGGAAGCAGGCCGAATAGCCCGCGGCAAAAAGCTGTTCCGGATTGGTCGCCCCGCCCGGTCCGCCCAGTTCCTTGGGTGGCGCCAGTTTCACGTCCAGGATGCCGTCGGCGGATACCGAGCGGCCTTCGCGTCCGCCCGTGGATTTGGCCGATGTTCTGTAAAGAATCTTCATCATGCTCTCCTCGGAATGGGTGGTGTCGTTCGGCTAGACTATGTTCTCTAGCCCTGATGCGTGAGGATATCGTGACAGATCGTTCCGGAGCCGAAGTCCTGGTCCGCAATCTCGAAGCCCAGGGCGTGACGCATATCTTCGGCATCCCCGGCGCTAAGATCGACCGGGTCTATGAGGCACTGAACGGCTCGGGAATCGAACTGGTTGTCTGCCGGCATGAGCAGAACGCGGCCTTCATCGCCGCCGGCTTGGGTCGCCTGACAGGTAAGGCGGGTGTCTGCCTGGTCACCAGCGGCCCGGGTGTCACCAACCTGACCACCGGCCTGGCCACGGCCACTTCCGAAGGTATGCCCATGGTGGCGCTGGGCGGTGCCGTACCGTTGGCCGATCGGCTGAAACAGGTCCACCAGAGCTTGAACAACGCCGCGCTGATGCGTGCTGTCAGCAAGTACAGCGTGGAAATCACGTCCGGAGACGCCATCGGCGAAGTGGTCGCCAATGCCTTTCGCGCCGCCGAAGGCGGCCGCCCGGGCGCGTCCTTCATCAGCCTGCCGCAGAACGTCATGGTGGCGCCGGCGCCGGCGCGCGTCCTGACACCCGCATCGCCGCCAAAGGGCGGGGTGGGGGATCTGGCCGCCGTCGCGGCGGCCGCCAAGGCCATCGGCGCGGCCAAGCTGCCTGTCCTGTTGCTGGGGATGCTGGCGAGCCGGCCGGCGAACGCGGCGGCGGTGCGTGTGCTGCTCGACCACCATACTTTGCCCACGGTCTGTACTTACCAGGGTGCGGGCGTCGTACCGCGAAACCACCTGGATTGCTTCGGCGGTCGCGTGGGCCTGTTCCACAACCAGCCGGGCGACAAGCTTCTGGATGCGGCGGATGTCGTGATCACGGTCGGCTTCGATCCGATCGAGTACGATCCGTCGCTGTGGAACCGCGATGCCGGGCGCACGATCATCCACATCGATACGATTCCGGCGGATTACGATGCGTGCTACCGGCCGGCCATCGAATTGACGGGCGACATCGCGGCCAACGTCGCGACGCTGGCGAAGCAACTGCCGACGGTCGGCCGTGTCGCGGATATTCCCTTGCTGGGCCATGTGCGGCGCGAGCTGGAGGAGGTCCGCGCGAAGGGCGCGGGACTTTTCGGCGTGCCGGTCCATCCGCTGCGCATCGTCCACGAAATTCAGAACTTCGCGACCGAGGACATGACCGTCGCGCTCGACATGGGCGCGTTCCATATCTGGATCGCGCGTTACTTTTACAGCTTCCGTCCCGGTCAGCTTCTCATCTCGAACGGCCAGCAGACGCTGGGGGTAGCATTGCCGTGGGCCATCGCGGCCTCGTTGGCGCGTCCGGGCGGCAAGGTCCTTTCGGTCTCCGGCGACGGTGGTTTCCTGTTTTCCGCCATGGAGCTGGAGACGGCCGTGCGGCTCAAATGCAACCTGGTCCACATGGTCTGGAGCGACGGCGGCTACAACATGGTCGCGTTTCAGGAACTGGCGAAGTACGGCCGCGTCACGGGAACCGAGTTCGGGCCCATCGACGTGGTCAAATACGCGGAGGCGTTCGGCGCGACGGGATATCGCATCAATCGCCCGGACGAGCTGGCGCCCACGCTGCGCAAGGCGATGGAGACGCCGGGTCCGGTTCTGATCGACGTGCCGGTCGACTATCGCGACAACCCTGGCTTGATGGGCAGCCTGCATCCAGGCGTCATCCACTAGTGCGGAGGGCGGCATGCCCACCTTGACCTGCGACATCTCCCAGTCCCTGTGGGACGCGCTGCAACGCCGCGTGGCCGATGGCGAGCCCGCGGCGCACGTCGTCTCGCGTGCGCTGGCGGACACGCTGCAGGTCGAGCACGGCACGTTGTTCCAGGTCTCCACCGCGGGCGCCCTGGTGGAGGGCATCTATGACGGCGTGGTCTCGGTCGCGACGCTCAAGGAACATGGCGATTTCGGCTTGGGCACCTTCGCGGATCTGAACGGCGAGATGGTTGCGGTCGACGGCCATGTCTTCCAGGCTCGGCCCGACGGCACGGTCGTGAAAGCGCCGGACGACGCGCGGGTGCCTTTCGGCGTGGTCACCCATTTCCGGCCCGAACGTACGGCGGTCATCGCGCCATGCCCGTCCTTCGTCGCTTTGAAGGCAAGGCTGGACGAGATGCGCGACACCGCGAACCTGTTCTTCGCGTTCCGCGTCGACGGCGTGTTCGATTTCGTGAAGGTCCGGATCGCATGCAAGGTGGCGCCGGACACGAAGCTGCTCGAAGCGACCGCCCATCAGGCGGAATTCGAATATCAGAATGTCGAAGGTTCGCTAGTGGGCTTCTGGACCCCCAAATACGCCCGTGCAGTCAACGTGGCGGGGTACCACCTGCATTTCCTGTCCCAGGATCGCCGGATCGCCGGGCATCTTCTGGAGTGCCGCGCCAAGTCCCTGTGCGCGCAGCTTCAGCATGAAGCCGATTTCCGCATCGCCATTCCCGAAACGGCCCATTTCCTCAAGGCCGATCTGACGCGTGACAGTTCGGCCGACTTGGAAAAGGCCGAGCGGGATCGTGCCACCTAGGAAGAATCCTTCGGTTCCGGCCATGGGGCATGTGCGCTAATTTATGAGGCCGATTGCGGCCGTTAGCAGGGGAGTGCGTACGCGTGGATCTCGATGCCCTGATCCTGTCGCGGCTGCAGTTCGCCTGGGTCGTTGCCTGGCATATTCTGATGCCAGCCTTCACCATCGGCGTGGCCAGCTATATCGCCGTGCTGGAGGGGTTGCACCTCACGACCCGTAACCCCCTCTATCTCCGCATCTCGAATTTCTGGGTCAAAATCTTCGCCGTCTCGTTCGGGATGGGTGTGGTCACCGGCATCGTCATGCCGTTCCAGTTCGGCACCAATTGGAGCCGCTTCTCCGACATCACGGCCAACGTCATCGCGCCATTGATGGCTTACGAGGGGCTGACGGCGTTCTTCCTCGAGGCCGGCTTCCTCGGCGTCTTGCTGTTCGGACGCAAGCTAGTGCCGCCTTGGGCGCATTTCATCGCGGCGTTGATGGTTGCCACGGGCACCCTGATCTCCGCGTTCTGGATCCTGGCCGCCAACAGCTGGATGCAGACGCCGCAAGGCTACACGCTGATCGATGGCATCTTCTTTCCGGCCAGCTGGATCGAGATCATCTTCAACCCGTCATTCCCCTATCGCTTCGCGCACATGGTGGTGGCTTGTTTCGTCACCACCGGCTTCGTCGTGCTGGCGGTCGCGGCCTATTTGATGCGCCAGGGTCGCTACGTCGAGGAAGGGCGCAAGATGCTCTCCATGACGTTCAAGCTCCTGACCGTCCTGGTGCCGCTGCAGATGGTGATCGGCGACCAGCATGGGCTGAATACGCGCGAGCACCAGCCGGCCAAGCTGGCCGCCATCGAAGCGCATTGGGAGACAGGCTCGGGCATCCCTTTGATCCTCTTCGCGCTGCCCGACCAGGCCGGCGAGACGAACAAGGTCGTGATCGAGGTGCCGCTCTTGGGCAGCCTGATCCTGACCCACAGCCTTGATGGCACGGTACAGGGGCTCAAGGATTTTCCGGCCGACGAACGGCCGCCGGTGGCCATCGTCTTCTTCTCGTTCCGCATCATGGTCGGCATGGGGCTGATCATGCTCGGCATCGTGGTGCTGAGCTGGTACTTGCGCGTCCGCAACCGTCTCTATGAGACACCCTGGTTCCTGCGCCTATGCGAATACGCCTGGCCCACCGGCTTCATCGCCGTGCTGGCGGGGTGGGTGACGACCGAGGTCGGACGGCAGCCCTGGACTGTCTACGGGCTTCTGCGCACCGCCGATTCCGTGTCGCCATCGCTGCAGGGGCACGAGGTGCTGATCTCGCTGATCGCCTACATGGTGGTCTACCTGATGGTCTATCCCGTCGGCGTCATGCTGATGTGGCGTCTGGTGAAGAAAGGTCCGGGCGACGTGCCCGCGTCGCCGGTCGGGGCTGGCCGCTCCGAGGCGCCCGTGGTGGCATTGTCGCCCGCGCGTCGGGAAGGAGGGGAGTCGTGACCGCACCCCTGATCGACCTGGTCTGGCTGTGGGCCGGCATCCTCGGCCTTGGCGTCTTCTTCTATGTCTTGCTCGACGGCTTCGACCTGGGCGTCGGCATCCTGTTCCGCTTCGCGCCGGGCCGCGAGGCGCGCAACCTGGTGATGAACTCCATCGCGCCGATCTGGGACGGCAACGAGACCTGGCTGGTGTTGGGCGGCATCGCGCTTCTGGCGGCCTTTCCGCTGGCCTTCGCGATCATCCTGCCCGCGCTTTATTTTCCGCTCCTCATTATGCTGCTGGCGTTGGTCTTTCGCGGCGTGTCGTTCGAGTTCCGCTACCGCGACGCCGAGCACCTGACTTTCTGGGACTATGGCTTCTGCTACGGCTCGGCGGTGGCCACCTTTGCGCAAGGCCTGGTGCTGGGCAGCTTCATCCAGGGGTTCGAAACCGAAGGGCGTCATTTCGCCGGAACGTCGCTCGACTTTCTGACGCCGTTCTCGCTCCTGACCGGCGTGGCCCTGGTCTTCGGTTACGGGCTCTTGGGCGCGGGCTGGCTGATCATCAAGACCGAAGGGGAGCTGCAGGACTGGGCGCGCCAACAGGGCAAGCGGTGCTTCCTGGGCGTGCTGGTCGCGATCGGCATCGTCAGCCTGTGGACGCCGTTCATGCAGGACGAGATCGCGCGCCGCTGGTTCACCTGGCCCAACATCGCGCTTCTGTCGCCCGTGCCCATCGCGACCGCGGCGCTGGCGTTCTGGGAATGGCGCGCCCTCAACAGCCGCTCCGAGGCCGGCCCATTCGTCGCGGCCGTCGGCTTGTTCCTGCTCTCTTACCTGGGGCTGGCCATCAGCATGTTCCCGATGATCGTGCCCTACCAGTTCACGCTGTGGGACGCCTCGTCGACACAGGCGACCCAGGAGTTCATGCTGCTGGGCACGTTGTTCCTGCTGCCCATCATCCTAATGTACACGGGCTGGTCCTATTGGGTCTTCCGCGGCAAGGCCAAGGCGGATATCGGATACCACTGAGCGCGGCGCGGCCAAGATTGCCTCCTTAACAGAGCCGGGCCACAGTAGCGGCGCCAACCAATGGGAGCGCGCACATGGCCGCAGCCAAGACCACCAAACGCGGGGCTGAACTTCTGGCCGACACAAGGTTGAACAAGGGCTCGGCTTTCACCCAGGCGGAGCGCGAAGCCCTCGGCCTGATCGGTCTCCTGCCGCCGACGCCGGAAAGCGAAGACCTGCAGCTCCAGCGCATTCTGCAGCATCTGGGCACCAAGACGCTCGACATCGAGCGCTACGTCTATCTGCTCGGCTTGCTCGATCGGAACGAGACGCTGTTCTACCGCGTCCTGATGTCGGACCCGGCGCGCTTCATGCCCATCGTCTATACGCCTACGGTGGGCGAGGCGTGCCTCAAGTTCGACCATCTGTTCCGCCGCGCGCGCGGCATGTATCTGTCCATCGACCGCAAGGGCAAGGTGAAGGAAACCTTGCGCAACTGGCCGGAGAAGGATGTGCGCTTCATCTGCGTCACGTCCGGCGGGCGCATCCTGGGCCTGGGCGATCTCGGCGCCAACGGCATGGGCATCGCCATCGGCAAGCTGCAGCTCTACACGGCTTGCGCCGGCATTCCGCCCAGCGCGCTGATGCCCATGGTGCTCGATTTCGGCACCGACAACGAAACGCTCTTGGCCGATCCGCTCTATATGGGCCTTCGGCGCCACCGCGCGCCCACGGCCGAGGTGGATGCGTTCGTCGAGGAGTTCGTGGAGGCCGTGCAGGACGTCTTCCCGAAATGCTGCATCCATTTCGAGGATTGGGCGGGCGTGGACGCGGTACGTCTGCTGGCACGCTATCGCGACAAGGTTCTCTGCTACAACGACGACATCCAGGGCACGGCGGGAGCGGCGCTGACGGGCCTGATGGGCGCCTTGCGCGTGACCAAGAACAAGCTGGCCGATCACCGCGTGCTGTTCCTGGGCGCGGGCTCGGCCGGCGTGGGCATCGCCGATCTGATCGTCACCGCGATGATGCAGGACGGACTGTCGGAGAAAGAGGCGCGCGGGCGCGTCTCGCTGTTCGACATCCACGGGCTGATCCAGTCCAAGCGCACGGACCTGCTGGATTTCCAGAAGCCCTATGCCCATGACGAGGCGGCCCAGACGGACCTGGTCGCCGCGATCGAAGCATTGAAGCCCTCGATCCTGATCGGCGTCAGCACCAAGGCAAAGGCGTTCAACCAGAAGGTCATCGAGGCCATGGCGCGCCTCAACAAGAATCCCGTGATCTTCGCCTTGTCCAACCCGACCGATCATGCCGAATGCTCGGCCGAGGAAGCTTACAAATGGTCCGAAGGCCGGGCGCTGTTCGCCTCGGGGGTGCCGTTCGATCCCGTGCGCTTCAACGGCAGGCTCCTGGTGCCGGGGCAGGGCAACAACGTTTACGTCTTCCCGGCGGTCAGCCTGGCGGTGTTCGCGACCGAGGCCACGCGCGTCACCGACGAGATGTTCATCGCCGCCGCGCGGGGCGTGGCCGAAAGCGTGACCCAAGCCGAACTGGATGCGGGATCGCTCTATCCGCCCCAATCGGGCATCTTCGAGACCGAGGTGAAGGCGGCGGTGCGCGTGGCGGAGACAATCTTCGCGCGCAAATTGGCGCGGGTCGAAAAACCCAAGGACATCGAAGCCTTTATCCGGAGCAAGCTCTACACGCCGAAGTATCCGGACCTGGTCTGAAGAGGACGTCATGGCCCAGAAGGACGGATTCCGGATCGAGGAAGACGCGCTCGGCGACGTCAAGGTGCCGGCGGACCATCTGTGGGGTGCCCAGACCGAACGCTCGCGCGAAAACTTCCCGATCGGCATCCCACGCTTCCGCTGGGGCCGGCCCGTCATCCGCGCGCTCGGCATCCTCAAGAAATGCGCGGCGTCGGCGAACGGCGAGCTGGGCCAGTTGCCGAAGGAGAAGGTCGACCTGATCGTCCGCGCGGCGCAGGAGGTGATCGACGGCAAATGGGACGGCGAGTTTCCCCTGGTCGCATTCCAGACCGGCTCCGGCACCCAGACCAACATGAACGCCAACGAGGTGATCGCGAACCGCGCCATCCAGCTTGCGGGTGGTGTGGTCGGCTCGAAGAAGCCGATCCATCCGAACGACGACGTCAATCACAGCCAATCGTCCAACGACACGTTTCCGACTGTCATGCACATCGCGACGGTCGAGGAGTTGGACAACCGGCTGCTGCCCGCGGTGAAGGCCCTGCGCGACACGTTGGACGGCAAGGCCAAGGCGTTCGCCTCCGTGGTCATGGTCGGCCGCACGCATCTGCAGGACGCCACGCCGCTCACACTCGGCCAGGCCATTTCGGGCTGGGTCGCCCAATTGGACGATGCCATGGACGGCATCCGCGCCGCGATGCGCGGCGTTTGCGCGCTTGCCATCGGCGGGACGGCGGTGGGCACCGGCCTCAACGCCCATCCGCGCTTCGGTGAGACGGCGGCAAAGCACATCGCAAAGGAGACGGGAAAACCCTTTATCTCCGCCCCCAACAAGTTCGCGGCGCTCTCGGCGCATGACGCCATGGTCGCGGCCAGCGGCGCGTTGCGCGTGCTGGCTGGCGCGCTGATGAAAATCGCCAATGACGTGCGCTGGCACGCGAGCGGCCCGAGGGCTGGCTTGGGCGAGCTACACCTGCCGGAGAACGAGCCCGGCTCATCGATCATGCCGGGCAAGATCAATCCGACTCAGTGCGAGGCCATGACCATGGTTGCGGTCCAGGTCTTCGGCAATGACCATTCCGTGGCGTTCGCGGGCTCGCAGGGCAATTTCCAACTCAACGTCTACAAGCCGGTCATGCTGCACAATGTACTGGAGTCCATTGAGCTCTTGGCCGAAGCATGCCGCTCTTTCGATGAGCGTTGCGCGCGTGGCATCGAGCCGAATGAAAAAGGCATCAAGCACCATCTGGAGAATTCGCTGATGCTGGTCACCGCCTTGAACCCGCATATCGGTTACGAGAAGGCGGCCAAGATCTCGCTCACGGCCTACCGCGAGGACATCAGCCTCAAGGCGGCGGCGTTGAAGCTCGGCTATCTGACCGAGGCGCAATTCGACGAATGGGTGCGGCCGGCGGACATGACTCGGCCGCTGAAGGGCTAATCGCCGCCTTCCGCGGGCGGCGCGAACCGGCCGTTTTCGTCCAGCAGCATCAGCCGTCCGCTGGCGACCGCGAACCAGCAGCCGTGCAGCCGAAGCTTGCCAGCGGCCACGCGTTCGGCGATCCACGGGAACGAATGCAGGTTGGCCAGCGACAGCTTCACGCACTCGTGCTCGCACGCGCGCTGCAAGTCCTCGCCCGTTTCGCCGGTGGCGATGGCGCGCTCGCGCGCGGGCCGCGCCATGTCGACCCAGTGGGAGACGAAGTCCGATGCCGTGGGCGGGGTGCCTTCCAGGAGCGCGCGCACGCCGCCGCAAAGCCCATGCCCCATCACCACCAGATCGCGCACCTCAAGCACGCGGACGGCGAACTCCACCGCCGCGCTGGTGCCGTGATAGGCCGCGTCGCGCTCGAAGGGCGGCACCAGGTTGGCGACGTTGCGCGCGACGAACAATTCGCCGGGGCCGGCGTCGAAAATCATCTGCGGGTCCACGCGCGAATCCGCGCAGGCGATGATCATGGTTTTGGGCGACTGACCGGCGGAGGCCAGACGCTGGTAAAGCTCGCGGTAGTTCGGCCAGGCGCCGGCGCGAAAGCGCCGATAGCCGTCGATCAATGGTTTCATCGCTCACCCGAACGCGTGAGCGTGCTTATAGGGGGCTTGGACGCGCCCGCCAACCCGTAAGATGCGGCGGGAAAAGGCTCACGCGTGTCCGCCCAAGCGCTGCGGCAGATGCCGGTCGCCAGCGGTCAGGGCGTCGGCCGCCATCTGCAGATTGCGTTCGGCGATGGCCGCGACGGGGGAGGGCATCAGCCAGACTAGGCGGCCTCGCGCCAGGAACCGATCGCCGGCCTGCAGCGCCGCGATGATCGAGAGGAACAGGCACTCATCGACGCTCACACCCGTGCATTCCAGCCGGTGCAGGCGGCGCGCCTGGCGGGACGACGCGCAGAGAAGCGTCATGAAGGCGGCGATGCCCACGGCCGCCCGCTCGCCCTGTTCCAGTCCGCAGGCCGTCACCAGCGGTTCCTCGATGCAGTGGCTGAGCGAGAGGCCGGGTTGCTCGCCCGCTTCCACGCGTTCGTGCAGCCAGCGCCGCATGGCCCAGACGACAAGCTGTTCGGAAAAGGTGAGGTCCGCGACCGAACAGGCCGAGAGGGTGGCCGCGTCGGGCGCTTCGGGATCGTCGTCGTTGACGGGCGAATGCGGGTTCAGGGTGGTAAGGCGGTCCATTTGCAACTAATTCGCAATTGCAGATAGCGCAGAGTGAAGCCCGGCGCGGCCGCTGTCAACAACGCGGGCTAGGTGATTTTGAGGTGGCGTTAGCCCGTCGGGCGGCAGCCCCCGGCGCCGCCGGCACCGAAGACGCCGTCGAATTCGCGCGCCAGCGCCGCGTCCACCTGCGCCATCGACGCGGCAATGCCGAGATCGGCCAGCGAGGTCACGCCCAGGTTCGGCTCGGCGATGCCGCAGGGCACGATGGCGCGGAAGTGGGACAGGTCGGGCGCCACGTTCAGCGAGATGCCGTGATAGGTGACCCACCGGCGCACGCGCACGCCGATGGCGGCGATCTTGTCCTCGCGACCGCCGCCGCGCGCGACCCACAGGCCGACACGGCCTGGGCGGCGCTCCGCCGTCACCCCGAAGCCCGCCAAGGTGCGAATCAGCCATTCCTCCAGATCGTGGACGAAGCAGCGCACGTCGCGCCCGCGCGCGGCCAGATCGAGCAGGACATAGGCCACCCGTTGGCCTGGCCCATGATAGGTGTAGCGTCCGCCGCGCCCCGTGCGATGGACGGGGAAGGGGCCGGGGTCGAGCAGTTCGGCGTCCTTGGCGCTGGTCCCGGCCGTATAGAGCGGCGGATGCTCCAGGAGCCAGACGAGTTCCGGCGCGGCGCCTTCGCGGATGGCGGCGGCGCGCGCCTCCATGGCGGCGACCGCCGCCTCATAGGGCTCGAGAGCCGGGCTGGTCCGCCATTCCACCGCCGCTCGAGACGTCCGCTCCGCCATGCCTCAGGGGGCCTTTCACCTTGATATGCCTGATACGATTTGCTAATTCCCAGGCACGCATTGCGCAAGCGCAATGCGTGTTCCGGATGACATGCGGTCGTGGCGGAATGGTAGACGCGCAGCGTTGAGGGCGCTGTGGGAGCGATCCCGTGGAAGTTCGAGTCTTCTCGACCGCACCATCCCCGAAATTCTGATCCGCCCAAACGTTCGCGCCGTCCGTTGATGGACGGGGCGGTACAGGCCCTGCGGACCCGTCCCTATTTATTCAGGATCAGCTTGCCGTTGCTGGTGATGCGCAAGCGATATTCCTCGCCCCGGTGGGCGATGATCAGCTCGTTGCCGCCCTGCAGCAGATCTTCGGTGGTGGTCCGGCGAACCGTCCGGCCCTGTTCGGCTGGCTTGGACGCGCTGCCATAATCGCCCGGACGCCCGGGACCGCCTTCCTTCGTCAATTCCCCCACCCTGTTTTTGGCCGCCCGGCGCGGGTGCGGCGCCGGGATGTGCAAATGCAACTAATTCTCATTTAGCATTGCCAGGCGCGCGGGGCAAGCGTTTCAGCCAGCCGGGCGATACCCCTTTGCGGCGGTTCCGGCTTTGCTCGATAATTATTGGTGAAAGCTAGCCCTCCGGCTTCGGGGACCGGAGGCGCCAGCCGGATGCCTCGATCGTCGGATCGCCCCGTGATGACCGAACGTTTCACCTTTCTTCTCGCCGCGATGTTCGTCGCGGTCTCGCCGCTGGCCGCCTGGGCCGAAGACGGCATGGGTGCCGTGCGCAGCCATGCGAGCCCATCGGTCGCCTATGGCGCGCAGTCGCGCGGCCTCGGCATGGTGGACGGCAACTCGTCCCAGATCGGCCGCGATGGCGCGGACGAACTGCCGGGCGCCGTCACGGTCACCAAGTCCAACATGGATCAGCGCCACGCCACGTCCGTGACGTCGGCCCTGCGTGTTGTGCCGGGCGTCTTGGCCATCGGGCGATAGGCCCGTGGGCGGCTAACGCAAGCTGAACTGAACCGGCACCACGAATTCGAGCAAGTTCTCGGGCCGGTCCGCCGGAATGGGCGGCAGCGGTTGCGCGCGCACGATCAGGGCCAGGACCTCGTCGTCCAGATGCTGTGAGTTCGAGCTGCGGTACAGCTTGTAACTCAGCACTCTGCCCTGTCGGTCCATCGTGAACTGGATATAGGACAGGCCCTGATGCCGGCGCATCCGCGCTTCCGGCGGATAGCGCTTGTGCTTGTCCAAATGCGCGATCAACAGTGCTTCGAAGCTGGCCTTGGCGGCGGCCGACACGGCGGGCGCGGGGGTCGGTGTCGTGGTGGTCGCGGGTGCGGCCTGAACGGGCGGCGCGGGCTTGGGCGCCGCCTCCAGTTCGGCCTCCGAAGGCGCGACCGGCAACTCTTCCTTCAGCAGGACCGGCTTCTGAACCGGCTTTTGCACCGGCTTGGGCTCCGGCGGCTTGATCTTGGGCGCGGGCGGGGGCGGAACCGGCTTCGGCGCGGGCAGGGGCGTCATGTCGATCATGATCGCGGGCGGTGGGGCGCCGGGCGGCGGCACCAGATTCTTCCAGGCGACGAACAGAAGCGCGGCGGCCACGTGGATGCCGGCGATGGCCGCGAAGCAACCGCTCCAACGGTGCCTTTCCCGGTGATCGTCGTGGTGAAGGAGAAGCGCCGCGCTCGACACGCTTATTGTCCCTGTTCGAGGCCGACCAACGCGACCTTCAAGTAGCCGGCGTTGCGCATGGCGTTCATCACTTCCATCAGCTCGCCGTATTCGACCGTCTTGTCCGCGCGCAAGAAGACCCGCTTTTCCCTGTCGCCGGCCGTCGCGGCGTCGAGCGCGGTGCCCAGCGATTCGCGATTCGCCACCTGCTGTTCGCCCACGACCAGCGAAAGGTCAGACTTGAGGGTCAGGAACAGCGGCTTGTCCGGACGCGGCTGACGCTGGGCGCTGGCTGTCGGCAGATCGACCGGGATGTCCACCGTCGCCAGGGGAGCCGCGATCATGAAGATGATGAGGAGGACCAGCATGACATCGATGAACGGTGTCACGTTGATCTCGTGGGTTTCCTCCAATTCATCCTTGCCGTGGTCGAGGCGAACCGCCATGGCGCTACTCCGCGGCCCGGGCGCGCGGCTTTTGACGGCGGTCCAGATCGCGCGACAACAGGCGCAGAACCACCGCCGAGGCGTCGCCCAATTGGTGGCGATAGCCCGAGATCGAGCGCGAGAAATGATTGTAGATCACGACCGCCGGGATCGCCGCGACCAGGCCCAGCGCGGTCGCCAGAAGCGCCTCGGCGATGCCGGGCGCCACCACGGCCAGATTGGTGGTCTGTGCCTTCGAAATGCCGATAAAGCTGTTCATGATGCCCCACACCGTGCCGAACAGGCCGACGAAGGGCGCGGTCGCGCCGATGGTGGCCAGAATGCCGGTACCGCGCCCGATGCGCCGGCCGGCGGCGGCCTCGATGCGCTCCAGATGCCAGGCCGCGCGCTCCTTCACGCTTTCCGGCGGGTCTTCCATCGATTCCGCCAATTCGGCCTGGGCGGCCACGATCAGCGTCGCGGTCGGGCCGTCATGGTCGGCCACGCGTTGCGCGGCTTCGGCGAGATTGCGCGACTGGCTGACCTCGGTGAGCGCCGCGCGCGCGCGTTTGCGCGCCTTGTGCAGCTCCAAATTCTTCGACAGCCAGACCGTCCAGGTGATGACCGACGCGATGAGGAGGCCCACCATGACGGCTTGCACGACGAAATCGGCCGTCGTGAACATGCCCCAGACCGAGAGATCCTGCGGCAGAACGCCTGGGGCCGTGTTGAGCGGCGTCGCCGGATCGAGCGTCATCGTGCCGGTGCCGGCGGCGCCAGCGCTCGGCGTGACAGGGCCTGTGTCGGCAGCGAAGGCCGGCGAGGAAAGCGCGGAGAGGACGGTAACGGCTGCGCTTGCTATGCGACGTTTCAACACGATGGTCCTCCGTCGAATTCGAATCAATGGCGTCAGACATCCGCCCAGCGGCGGAGCAGGTTGTGATAGATGGCGGTCAATTGAACGATCGCGGGGTTCTGATCGGCGCTTGACGAGCGGAGATTCCGGATCGCGGTGTCCAGGTCGAACAGGATGGCCCGCTGGCCGTCGTCCCGGACCATGCTCTGGGCCCAGAACACGGCAGCCAGCCGCGTACCGCGCGTCACGGCGCGCACATGATGCACGCTCGAGGTCGGATAGAGGATCAGATGGCCCGCCGGCAGCTTGACCTTCTGCGCGGCATAGACGTCCTCGATCACCAGTTCGCCGCCGTCATATTCCCCGGGCGCGGCCAGGAAGAGTGTGGCGGACACGTCAGTACGCACGCGGTGGGGTGTGTTGGGAACGTTGCGGATCGCGTTGTCGACGTGGGTACCGAACGATTGGCCGGGGTGATACCGGCTGAACATCGGCGGGAAGATCTTGAGCGGCAGCGATGCGGTGATGAACAGGGGGTTGCGCCCTAGCGCCATCAGCACGAGTTCCACCAACTCCTTTTGCTCGGGCGTGCCGTAGCGGACCTGCTGGTTGTCCTTCACCATGGCGGATTGATCGCCGGCGGTGAGCTTGCCGTCGTCCCAGGCCGCGCGATCCATCAAAGCGCGGCACTTCGCCACCTCGTCGGGCGTCAGGACGTTTGGAACTTGAACGAGCACGCGGGTCTATTCTCCTTGTACTGCGGCGATGGCCCGGCCCCCGCGCGGAGAGCCGGACCATGCCGGTGGGTCAGAACTTGTAGGTCCCCGTGAAGATCGCGCTTCGGCCCGCGCCGGGAATGACGTTGCCGCCGCTGCCTTCGTAGTAGCGCTTGTCGAGTAGGTTCTGGACGTTGACCTGCAGACCGAACCGCTCGTCGATCTTGTACGAGCTCATCAGGTCGATGCGGTAATAGGCCGGGATCTGGTTCTGGTTGGCCGCGTCGGCATAGTACTCGCCGACATAGAACAGGCCGCCACCGACCTCGAGCTTCGGAAGGATGTCGTAGGTCGTCCAGATGTTCCAGGTCAGGTTCGGCGTATTGGGCAGTTCCTTACCGTTCTGGCTGGGTGTGGAGGTCGAATTGTCCGAGGACATCACCGACAGGCCCGACATGGTCTCCCACTTGTCGGTGATCTTGCCGACCACGCTCAACTCGCCGCCTTGCACCCACTGCCGCCCATCGAGCACGAAGAAGGAGCCGGTCGGGTCGGGAATTCGGGTGTTGGTTTTCTCCAGCTTGTAGATCGCGGCCTGGATACCCAGCGTCTTCTCGAACAGGTCGTACTTGGCGCCGATTTCGTAGATTTCGCTGGTCTCGGGATTCACCGCGGCCGTGTTGTTGGCCAGGGTGAAGTTCTCGGCTGAGGGGTTCGAGGATGTACCCCAGTTGAAGTAATAGCTCTGCTGTTCCGTCGGCTTGACGATCGCGGCCGCGCGGCCGCTGGGGATGCGGTCGACGCTATTCAGGTTGCCGCTGTTCGTGTTGTTGCGGAACTGCGCCGAGAAGCGGTCGAAGCGGAAGCCGCCCAGAAGGTCCAGCCATTCCGTCACCGCCACCTTGTCCTGGATATAGAACGCCTGGGAGTTGGTGTTGGTCGTGGAGGAACTGCTGACCACGCCCTTTTGCGGCGTAGCCTGATAGGTGTTCGGAAACAGGAAGTTTGCCGCCGGGTTGTTGTTGATGTTGAAGTTGGTCTGGTCGAAAGTCTCCCAGGCAAGCTCGATGCCGGTGTTGATGGTGTGGCCGATGTCCCACGTCTTCGCGGTAACCAGGAAATCCGACTGGTCCGTGATGGTCTGATAGTCTCGGTCGCTGGTCGGCTTGCTGCGGTTGACCAAAACGCTGGCCTGCGGCGTATTGATGGTCGTGCCGTTGGCCAAGCGCGGTGCGGTTGGCGACTGCGATCGGCTCTCGTTGCCGTAGCGCAGCGTGTTGGTCAGCGTGACCGCCGAATCGATGTTCCATTTGACGCGGTTGGTGACGACGTCGACATACGTCTTTTCGTAGTCGAAGTTGGCGTAGCCGTAGAACGTTTCGCGGCCGACCGGCGCGGGCGCTCCGAAATAGAACGGAATGCCATAGTCGGGGATGTTATCTTCGGCCTGGTGCAGATAGTTGAAATTGACCTCGAGGTTTGTGTTCATGCCGAAGGTCAGCGTCGGAAAAATGCCCCAGCGCTGGCTGTTCACATAGTCACGGTCCGCCACTTCGGAATATTCGGCCATGGCATTGAAGCGCAGCGCCGTCGTCTCGTTGAAGACATAGTTGAAGTCGCCTGTGCCGCGGCCGGAAGGCTGGGTGCCGCCCGAAACTTCGACCTCGTTCAGGTTCTGCGCCAACGGCTCCTTGGAGACGTTGTTGATGACGCCGCCGGTCGAGCCGCGGCCGAAGATGGTCGAAGAGGCGCCCTTCAGCACCTCGACCGACTGCAGCGCGAAGGTGTCGCGGTTATAGCTGCCGAAGTCGCGCACGCCGTCCAAGTACATGTCGCCGCGTGTCGAGAAACCGCGCAGGAAGACGTTGTCGCCCTGCGGGCCGCCTTCGCCGGAGCCCAGCGAGATGCCCGGCACGTTGCGCAGCGCGTCACGCATGCGGGTCACGTGCTGTTCGTCCATCAGCTCTTCGGTGACGACGGTGATGGACTGCGGCGTATCCATGATCTCGCCGCCGTATTTGGACTGGCTGGTCATGGTGCGCTTCAGCGGCGAGTGCTCGTCCACCTGCCCGGGCGTCTCCACCGTGACGGGCGGCAGCATGGTGGGCGCTTGCTGCGCATGGGCGGAATTGGACGCGGCGGCGGCTGCGCCGAACGTCACCGCGGCGACCACGCCGTGGCTCAGCAGCCGCGAACGCAGGTGACTGGGGAAAGGAAGAAGGTTGATCGGCATGGGCACACCCTTCGTTTGGAGCCATCAGGTCTCGCGTCATTTGGACCTGGCTGGCTCCCCTGGGCGTGCGCCGGGAAGGAGCTGGCTTGGTGGCATGATGCCGCGCGTGCGAGATCGGGCGCGGCACTCGGATCGAATCGGACTCGGCGGTGTCGTCCGCCGCGGACGTCGGCTTGGTCCTCGTATTCGCGCGAGGATTTCCCCGCCGGCGTGGGTGCGAACGAATCCGTTCCGGACGCGGTATGGCCATCGATGCGTGCATCGTGGCTTTCCCCTTCGCCCCCCGCCGCCGGGCCGTGGCACCCCCGCCACGCGCCTCGCGAACCCCTTGGCTTATAAGAATGAAGTTCAGTTAATGCAACTCATTCTTAATAACATAATGAAGCCGCGACCGGCTGTTGCCGAAATGTGACGACCCGCCGAGGAGAACCCCGGCGGGTCGCGGCAGTGCGAAGATGGATTTTAGATCAGGCGCTTATGTCTTCGCAGCGGGCGGCTTAGGCAATGCGAAGGGATGCCGCCGTTCATAAGCCCGCGCGGCCTTCAAGATGCGGTGCTCGCGGTGGCGCGGCCCGACGATCTGGAGAGCGACGGGCAGACCCTTCACGAAACCGCATGGCACCGTGGCGGCGGGGCTGTTGGTGAAGTTGAACGGATAACCGAACGGATTCCAGTCGAGCCAGCGCCGCATGCCGCGCCCGGCCGGGAATTCGGCTCCGGCCTCGAAGGCCGTCAACGGAAGTTGAGGCGTGAGCAAGAGGTCGTAGCGCTGGAACAGCGCGTTAACGATCTCGCCGTAGCGCGTCCGAGCGACATGTGCCTCGGCATAAGAGAAGACGTCGACGTGGAGGCCGTTCTCCGCCATCTGGGCAAGACCAGGGTCGATCATCGCGCGCTTCTCTTGCGTCAACGTCCGGTAGATGCGCGCGAGGCCGACGTTGTAGAGACGCTCATACGGTTCGCGCGGATCGTCGAAGACATGATCGACCTTTTCAACGATCGCACCTTCCGCTTCCAGGACGCGCACCGCCTTTTCGACGGTCTCGGCGATTCCGGGATCGTTCTTGGCGTAGCCGAGCGTCGGGCTCCAGGCCAGACGCATGCCTTTCACGCCGTCTTCGAGCCCCTCGTGATAGGCCTGCGTCGCCGGTTCGAGCGCGATCCAGTCGCGCGCATCGGGTGCGGCCATGACCGAGAACATCAGGGCGCCGTCGGTCACGGTGCGGGTCATCGGCCCCATCTGCGACATCGTGCCCATCACGCTGGTCGGGTAGTAAGGGATGCGTCCGGCGGTGGGGTAGAGTCCGAAGATGCCGGTGAAGCCGGCGGGCATGCGGATCGAGCCACCGCCATCCGTGCCGAGCGCCAAGGCACCCATGCCGACGGCCACGCTGGCGGACGCACCGCCGCTCGATCCCCCCGGTGTCTTTGTGGTGTCCCATGGATTGCGCGTGATGCCGCACAAGGCGCTGTCGGTCACGCCCTTCCAACCGAACTCGGGCGTCGTCGTCTTGCCCAGGAAGACGGCGTTATGCTCGCGCAGGCGCGCGACCGCCGGCGCGTCCTCCTGGCAGATCTCGCCTTCGGGCGTCAGGCGCGAACCGCGCCGGAATGGCAGGCCCTTCATCATGGCCAGGTCCTTGATGCTGGTCGGCACGCCGTCGACCAGGCCCTTGGGCGCGCCCTTGGCCCAGCGCGCCTCGGATTCGCGCGCCGCGCGCAACGCATCTTCCTCGGTCACCAGCGTGTAGGAGTTAAGCGCATGGTCCGACTGCTCGATGCGGTCCAGCGCCGCGCGCGTGGCTTCGACCGGCGACAGCTTCTTGGCGCGATAGAGGCGCAGAAGCTCGGTCGCTGGCATCAAGGAGGGATCGGTCGTCATGGCGGGCTCCTCGCGCTGGGTTCGTCTCGAATTATCGGGCTCCGCACGGCCCTGGCAAATGATGGCTTCTAACGGGCCCCATAAGCCCTGCTTTCGAAAAGGATGCGGGGCGTCCCGAGGAAAGGACGCCCCGCGGGCGCTGGGAGGCACGCCTTACTGTGTCGCCGAATAGACCTTCTTCGGATTCTTGCCGGGTTCGAAGGTGGCGGGGTCGGCGTCGACGAACTCGTAGACCGCGAACTTGAACTTCTGGCATTCGCCGTTGGCGTTGCACTCCACAGGGCCTGCCATGCCGTCATAGCCCTTGGTGGCGAACAGCGCGTCGCGCAGCGCCTTGCGGCCGATATAGGTGTTGCCGGCCTTGTCGGTCACGGCGATCTTCTCGATCGCCATGACCGCGATGCGCGCCCCGTCATAGGCATGGGCATGGAAGCCTTGGATCGGCGCCTCGCCGAACTTCTTCGTGTATTCGGCCACAAGCTTCGGATAGTTCTTGCCGAGCGCTTCCTTCGAGATGTCGGAGTAGGTGATCGGGAAGCCGACCACATCCTTGCCCACGGCGGCCACGAAGTCGCGCGTCATGAGCGCGCCACCGCCTACGAGCTTCGTGCCCTTGAGGCCGCTGACATTCTTGGCCTGGCGGGTGATCTGCGCCGCCGCGGCGACAAAGACCGGGTAATAGACGACGCAGGGCTTGGCGGTCGCCACGCGGGTCAGCATGGGCTGCATGTCCACGTCCTGGGGCGAGACGGCCTCGGACGCCACGATCGCGCCGCCCAGCTCCTTGAAGTGCTTTTCATAGACGGCCACCAACTGCTGGGCATAGGGGCTGCCGTCATGGACGGTGGCCGCCGTCTTGCAGCCCATCACGTTGTACATCCACTTGGCGTCGCCCTGGCCCTGCCAGATGTCGCTGTAGATCGTGCGCACGAAACCGTCGAACTGGGGTCCCCGGTTGGGCGCGGTCAGATGCGGCGCCGTGGTCGAGGTGCCGATGCTGGCGATGCCGGCTTTCCACAGGATAGGCGCGCCCGGCGTCGCGGCACTGGAGCAATCCGGCCCCAGCACGACGACCACGTTCTGATTCGCGGCCAGCTTGGTGGCCGCCGTCTGGCCGCCCTCGGCGCTGCACAGACTGTCTTCGGCGATCAGCTTGATCGGATGGCCGGCGATCTTGTTGCCGACGTCGGCGAAGGCCACCTCGACGCCGCGCTTCTGGTCGACGCCCAGCGCCGTTTCCGAGCCCGAAAGCGTCCAATAACCGCCGATCACGATGGGGGCGCCTTTTGAAATCTTCACCACACCCAACGGATCCTGCACGGGCGCTTTCGCATCCTGCGCCCAAGCCGCGGCGGCGAAGGCCAAGACGGCCATGGACGCGCCTAGGATGCGCGCGGGCCGTGCGAAACGATGTCTATCGATCATGATTGCGAGTTCTCCCCATCGCGATGTCGTTGTTGGCGTTTATAAGTAACGTCATAGTCTTCATTATGTATTCGTTTGATTTACATCTTCGGAACGCCAAGAATATCGATCCGATGACCGAAATTATTCGAGCCGGCTTTGCGCCGGACAAACGATGGTTTTTAATAAGCGGTATTAGAGTCGCTAATGCCTTCGAGGGAGGTTTCGTGCCGCGCCGTCTGCCGCCGCTTCACACGCTCCGCGCCTTCGAGGCCGCCGCGCGCAACCTGAGCTTCACGGGCGCCGCGGAAGAGCTGCACGTCACCCAGTCGGCGGTCAGCCAGCAAATCCGGCAACTGGAGGATCAGCTCGGGGTCCGGCTATTCCGACGCCTGACGCGCGGTTTGGCGTTGACCGACGAGGGGCGGCTTCTCTTGCCCGTGGTGCGCGACGCGTTCGACCGGCTGGGCGCGGCCTTCGATCTGCTGCACAGCGGCGAGATGCAGCGTGTGCTGGTGGTCAGCGTGCTGTCTTCCTTCGCGTCCAAGTGGTTGGTGCCGCGCCTCGGGCATTTCCGGCGCCTGCATCCACAGATCGAGATCAGCCTGTTTCCATCGCCAGCGGTACCGGATTTTGCCCGTGCCGATGTGGATGTCGCCATCCTGTGGGGTGACGGCGAATGGCCGGGCCTCAAGGTCACCAAGTTCCTCGATGAGGAAATCTATCCGGTCTGCGCGCCATCCTTGCGCGACGGCAAGCCGCCGTTGCGCGCACCGGCCGATTTGCGACGCCATACGCTGCTGCGCTCGGCCACGCACGACTTCTGGCGTCACTGGCTAGACGCGGCGGATCTGCCCGACGTGACACCGGGTCAGGGGCCGGTGTTCGACGATTCCAGCATGATGATCGAGGCCGCGGTGGATGGCTTGGGCGTCGGTCTCGCGCGCGGCGCGCTCGCGGTGGACGATCTGGCCGCGGGGCGGCTGGTGAAGCCGTTCAAGCTCGCACTGCCTTCGCCACTCGCCTACTACCTGGTGTGTCCAGACAGTACCGCCCAGCGGCCGAAGATCGCTGCGTTCCGCAACTGGCTTTTGACGGAAGCGGGCGCGGCCCCCGCGCAAAAGTCCAAGCGCAAGCGCTGACGCTCAGCGCAAAAGCAGCATGACGCCGCCCGCGGCGGAGACGGTCAGGATCGCCACGCGCATCAGGCGTCCCGCGACGAAGTGACCGAAAATCTGAGCGGCCAGAAATCCCGCTCCGACTCCGGGCAGCAGGATCGCGCTCATGAACAATTCCCGCTGACCGAACAGCCCCACCATGGCCAGCGCCGCGACCGCGCCCGCGCCGGCCACGGTGAAATACGCCCCCAACATGGCGCGGATGGTGGAGGGCCGGGCGTTTTGCAGCACGAGCGCGATCGGCGGGCCGTGCGTGCCGACCATCGTGCCCATCACGCCCGAGGCCGTGCCGGCCAGCACGAAGGCGCGCGGCGAAGGCGTGAACCGCACGCCCGACGCCGTGATTGCGACGCCCACGAGAATCAGAGCGCCGAAGATGCGGGGCAGGGACGGTCCGTGGAGATAGGACAACAAGGCGGCACCGATGGCTGTTCCGATGGTCAATCCCGCGACGGACCAGCCCAGATCCCGGCTCTCCAGTTCCCGGCGTCCGCGATAGGCCATGGCCAGGGTGAGGATCAGGCTCGACATCAGCACGGGGCCGGGAACGAAGCCGGGCTCAACCAATGCCAGCAAAGGTACGGCGATGAGCGCGATCCCCATGCCGACCATGGCCTGAATGGCCGCGGCCGCGGTCATGATGGCAAAGGCGCTGACGATGGTCGTGATGGAGAGGCCGAGATCAAGCATGGGCGGCCAGAATGCGCCGCCCATGCGTGATTGGGAAGGCGCGGCTTAGATCAGTCCCTCGCCGTGCAGCCAGGCATGCGTGTCGTCTAGGGCACCGCTGAATCGCTCCAGTACGGAGGCGATCTCGTCTTCCTTAATGACGAGCGGTGGTGAGAAGGCAATCGAATCGCGCAAGGGCCGCAGGATCATGCCGCGCTCCTGGGCGAAATGCGCCAGCTTGGCGCCGACCGCATGGCGCGGGTCGAAGCTTTCCTTTGTCGCCTTGTCCTTCACCAGTTCGACCGCGCCGATCAGACCCACGCCGCGCACATTGCCGACCAGGGGATGATCCGCGAAGCGGCGCAAACCGTCCTGCAGCAGCGGCGACATCTTTCGGACATGGCCCAACATGTCGCGCTCGTCGTAGATCTTGAGCGTCTCCAGCGCCACCGCCGCGGCCACCGGATGGCCGCTATAGGTATAGCCGTGGCCGAACACGCCGACCTCGTCGCTGACGGCCATCAGCGCCTGGAAGATCGGCTCCGAAATCATCACGGCGGCGATGGGCAGATAGGAGGCCGATAATGCCTTGGCCATCGTCATCATGTCCGGCTTGATGCCGAAGGTCTCGCTGCCCCAATAGTTGGCCGTGCGACCGAAGCCCGTGATCACCTCGTCGGCGATCATCAGCACGTCGTATTTCTTCAGCACCGGCTGGATCTTCTGGAAATATCCCTTCGGTGGGGGCACGGCGCCGCCCGCGCCCATCACTGGCTCGGCGATGAAGGCCGCGACGGTGTCCGGCCCTTCGTCCAGGATCAGCTTCTCCAGCTCCGCCGCCAGGCGCGTCGAGAACTCCTCCTCCGTCTCGCCCGGCAGGCCGAACTCGTAATGGTTCGCGCACGACGTGTGGCGGATGTTGGCGATCGGCAGGTCGAAGAATTTATGGATATGCGGCAAGCCGGTCAGGCTGCCAGCCGCGATGGTGACGCCGTGATAGCCTTTGAGCCGCGCGATAATCTTCTTCTTCTGCGGCCGGCCGATGGCGTTGTTGTAGTACCAGACCAGCTTGATCGCCGTGTCGTTGGCTTCCGAGCCCGAGCAGGTGAAGAACACCTTGGACATGGGCACGGGCGCCTTCTTGATCAGCGTCTCGGCCAGCGCGATGCCCGGCTCGTGCGCCTTGGCGCCGAATTGGTGATAGAACGGCAGCTTGCGCATCTCGCGCGCGGCTACCTCGACCAGACGGTCCTCGCCGCCGAAGCCGAGCGAGGCGCTCCACAGCCCCGCCACGGCCTCGATATATTCCTTGCCGCTTTCGTCATAGACGCGGATGCCCTTGCCCTCGCGGATGATCAGAGAGCCTTCTGCCTGGTGGCGCTTGAAGTTGGTGAAGGGGTGCAGCGTGTAGGCGCGGTCGCGGGCGCTCAAGGAATTGGGCAGGGCGGTCATGGCTTGGCTCCTCTCCATCCGGCGGCGGGCGGCCCCATCAGCCTACGCCCTGCGCGCCCATGCAAGCGACAGTTGCTAATCACGCGCATCAGCCGCGCTAATGCCGTCACGCGATCTCCACCACCGGCTTGCCCAGCGCGTCCATGCGCGGGCGGATGCCCAGGCCCGGTGCGCCCGTGGCCGCGATGCCCGCGCCCTGGCGGCGCGGCGCGCCGTCGGCCGTGACCGTGGTGACGTAGCTGTTGAAGTCCGAAACGCCGAAGCGCAGAGCCTCCGGCGTTGAATGGGCGAAATGGGCGATGGTCGCGGTGGCCACGTCCGAGCCCCAGGTGTCCTCGATGATCATGGGGATGCCCAGATGCACACACAAATCGCGCATCCGCCGCGCCTTGGTCAGGCCGCCCACACGGCCGAGCTTGATGTTCACCACGTCGGCGCCGCCGTCCTGGTGCAGGCGCAGCAGCATGGACAGCGAATCGATGCACTCGTCCATCACGAAGGGATGGTCGGTGCGCCGCCGGATCGACAGGTTCTCCTCGTAGGAGAAGCAGGGCTGCTCGATATAGACGTCGATGTCGCGCACGGCGCGCACCACGCGCGCGGCTTGGTGCATCAGCCAGCCGGTGTTGGCGTCGGCGTCCAGGATGTCGCCGGGTTCCAGCATCTTGGCCGCCAAGCGGATGCGCGCGATATCCTCGTCGGGGTCGCCGCCGACCTTGAGCTGGAAGCGGTTGATGCCCTCGGCGCGCAGGGCCTTGACCTGCCGGGCCATCACCTCAGGCGTGTCCTGCGAGATGGCGCGATAGAGCGCGACGGAGTCGCCGAAGCGCCCGCCCAGCAGGGTCGACAGCGGTGTGCGTGCCTCCTGGCCCAGGATGTCCCAGCAGGCGATGTCCAACGCGCTTTTGACGTAAGGATGGCCTTTCAGCGCCGTGTCCATCAGCGCCTCGACCTTCGCCGTCTCGCGCGGATCGGCGCCGATCAAATGCGGCCCCAGCTCCGCGATGCCCGCGCGCACGCCGGCCGCATAGGCGGGGCCATAGAAATTGCCCAGCGGGCAGGCTTCGCCCGCACCGACCAGGCCCGTGTTCGTCTCGACCAGCACGATGGTCGAATCGAGTGTGTCGATGGAGTTACCGCCGAACATGTTCCAGCGCCCGCCGGCCAGCGGCAGGGCGACGCGATAGGCGCGGATGCGCGCGATCTTCACGATGTCTTCTCCTTCGTTTCTCGTTCCGTGCGCGCGGCGGCGCTTTCGACCGGCCCGCCCGCCTCGCGCCAGGCGCCGAAGCCGCCCGCGATGTGACAGACGGGCGCGAGGCCCATGCGTTGCGCCGTCTGGGCCGACAGCGCCGAGCGCCAGCCGGCGGAGCAATAGAAGACGAAGCGTTTTCCGGAGGCGAAGACCGGCTTGTGATAGGGGCTGGTCGGATCGATCCAGAATTCCAGGTTGCCGCGCGGCATGTGGAAGGCGCCGGGCACGGCGCCGTCGCGCTCGATTTCCAGCCAGTCGCGCAGATCGACGAACACCGTGTCGTCGCGCCCCAGCCGCGCCATGGCCTCGGCGGGCGTCAGTTCCTCGATCTCGCGCCGCGCGCCGTCCAGCAGCGTCTTGTGGTCGATGGCCATGGCGATTCTCCCCGCCCATCTTGGCGGTTCCGCCGATGCCGCTGTCAATCTATGAGCGCTGCTAATGCCCGTGGATGGCGGATAAGTTCAGCTTTGGCGACGCCGCGTGGGACTTTGCGCTAGAAGCACACTCCTTATCCGCGCCCTCATGCTTCGACAGGCTCAGCATGAGGATTGATGAAAGCGCCCTCACCCTGAGCCCGTCGAAGGGTGAGGTCCGCAAGGGAGACGGTTCATGGCCATCACGCTCGGTAAGGAAATGCTCTACCTCTCGCGCGCGGACGTGGAGCGCTGCGCGATCACGGCCAAGGAGATGAACGCCGCCATCGATGCCATGTTCGCGGCCAAGGCGGCGGGCACGGCGGCGACCAAGCCCAAGCTTGCCTTTTTCCAGCCCGGCGGACGCAGCTTCCGCGCCAAGGCGGGCGTGATGGAGACGCCGCCCTATGCCGCGATCAAATGGTTCGGCTATTACGCGGGCAATGCCGCGCGCGGCGTGCCGGACTTCCTGCCGCTGATGATCGTCAACGAGACCGAAACCGGCCTGCCGGTCTGCGTGATGGACGGATCATGGCTGTCGGGCATGCGCACGGCGTCCTTCTCGGCCGTGGCGGCCAAGCATCTCGCGCGAAAGGAATCGGCCAGCATCGGCTTCGTGGCCTGCGGCGCCCAGGCGCGGATGAATCTGGAGACGCTGTCGGCGGAGTTTTCCATCAAACGCCTCGTTTGCTACAGCCGCCGCGCCGAGACGGCGGAGCGCTTCGCCGCCGAAGCGCGCGCCAAGGGCTTCGAGGCGCATGTCGCGCGCAGCCCGCGCGAGGCCGTCGAAGGCCAGGACATCGTCGTCACCAGCGTGCCGCACATGGCGGTGGGCGACTTGACGCTCGACGCCGCGTGGCTGTCGCCCGGCAGCTATGCCGCCATGGTCGATCTGGGTTACAGCTGGAACGCGAAGAGCATCGAGGCGTTGGATCACGTGTCGACCGACGACCACGAGCAGAGCGCGCCCGGCGGGCCGGAGCGGCTCAACTACGACAAGCCGTACGACTCCGAGATTTCTGAACTGGTGGCGGGAAAGAAATCCGGCCGCCGAAACGCCAGCGAGCGCACCGCCCTTATCTTCTCCGGCATCGGCCTCGGCGACGTCGCCGCTGCGGCGCTGATCTACGAGCGCGCGGTCGCAAAGGGGATCGGGCAGGTGTTGGCGCTGTAGTCACCGGCGCCGCAAGTCACATCGTCCAGCTTCCCCGCAAAGCGCTCCGAGCCGCGAAGATCAGCGCCGCGCGCGCTTCTTGGCCGGCGCGCGGTGCGCGGTCGGGCGTTTGGCTTTGGACGCGGCCTTCGCGCGGCGGGGTGCGCTCGCAGTCTTCTTCTTCGGCTCATCCAGAACGTGATCTAGCACCCATTTGGCGATGTCGTGCACGACCGGCTCGTGCCAAGAGAAGCGGCCGGGCGAGGACAGCGAGGAGTTCAGCCCGGCCTGCTGCTTCTCGGAGATGTCGTTGTCCTCGGGCAGCGATTTGTCCCAGCGCTTGTAATAGTACTTCACCGTGTCCTGGAAATCGTTGCGTTGGACCGTTGCGCGCGGGAAGCACGAGCCGACGACAACCTTGGTCTTGGCGGGGCCCATGGGGAATTGCTGCAGCCACCACATGGTGTCCTGGGTGCAGGCGAAGAAGGTCTGCGGATAGATCGCCATGAAATAGGTGCCGCGGGCCGGGCGTCCGGTCAGGTTCGTCGGCGCGGGGAAGGCGTGGGCGGCGTCCTCGGGCAGGACGGCGATGGTGCGCGGGGCCTCCATGTGAAGGCCGCGCCATTGGCCCGTGCAGGGGACGTCTTCCATGCTCTGCGCGCCGATCGACTGCCGGTGCACGACGGGCGTGTGGTACTCCTCCATCGCGTTCTCGAGAAAGAGCTTCCAGTTGCAATCCAGGACGTATTCCTTCCGGCGCACGCAGACATAGTCTTTGAAGTTATAGGGCGCCATTTCCTCGGGAAGATTGCCGAGGAACTTCTTCAGCGGTTCGGGCCTGGGGTCGAGCGAGGCGAAGATGAATCCGTCCCAGGTGTCGACCGAGATCTTGGCCAACCCATAGCGCGCGCGGTCGAATACGCGCGTCTTCTCCATCCCGGCGGTGCCGATCAGGTTGCCGTTCAGCGCGTAGACCCAGCCGTGATAGGGGCAGGAGATGGCGCGGCAGTTGCCCTTGCCCTCCAGCATCTTGGCGCCGCGGTGCCGGCAGGTGTTGGCATAGCCGCGGATGCGGCCATCCTTGTCGCGCAGCACGATCAGCGGCTCGCCGCATAGGTCGAAGGTCATATAGTCGCCGGGATTCGGAATCTCATCCACGCGGCCCAGGAAATTCCAGGTCTTGCGGAAGATGCGCTCCACCTCGCGGTCGTAGAATTCCTGCGAGGTATAGCACCAGGGCGGCAGCGTCTCGGCTTCCAGCAGGGGCTTGCCGCGCACGTTCCTGTAGTGGCTGGCATCGAAGATATCGACGAAAGCGTTCATTGCTGTCCTCCCAGCGCGTCGAATCCCATCCCGTCGACCAAAATCATGGCACGACCCGTGCCTCGAATGCCAGGGTCGGCCGGTGAGGTTATTTTAGTAGCTTTATCATATGGCGGCTACCGGCATGGGGCGTCCGATTCGCGCATTCCCGCTGGGGTCCCCTAGAATGGGGCGCGACCCGAGGCTCACAGGCGATGGGGCAGCGATGATTTTCGAAGCGTCGGAATACGCGGGCCGGTTGAAGCGGGTCCGTGCGCGCATGGCGCGGCAGGGCATCGACCTATTGGTCGAATCCGATCCCGCCAACATGTTCTATCTCACCGGCTATGACGGCTGGAGCTTCTACATCCCCCAGGCCGTGATCCTGCCGGTGGGGGAGGAGGAGCCGCTCTGGATCGGCCGCGGTTTGGACGTCAATGGCGCGCGGTTCACGTCGTGGCTCAAGCGCGGGAACATCCTGGCCTATCCGGAAGATCTGTTCGAGCGGGCGGATCGGCATCCGATGCAGTTCTTCGCGGCCGAGATCGAGCGGCGCGGCTGGGGCAGAGGTGTGGTCGGCATCGCGCGCGATTGCCAGGCCATGACCACGCGCTCGCGCGACGCGCTGATGGCGGCGCTGCCGAATGCGCGCTTCAAGGACAGCGATGGCGTGGTGAACTGGGAGCGGCTGGTGAAGTCGCCTGCCGAGTTGGCTTATATGCGCGATGCCGCGCGCATCACCGAGCGTCTGATGGCGGCGTTCTTCGAATCCGTGCGGCCGGGCGTGCGCGAGTGCGACGCGGCCGCCCTCGTGCAGAAGGTGGCGACCGAGGGCACGCCGGAATTCGCGGGCGACTATCCGGCCTCGATCCCGTTCTTCGCCTGCGGACCCAACACGGCGACGACGCATTTGACCTGGAGCGAACGGCGCTTCGGCGCGAACGAGACGGCCATCCTCCAAGCGTCTGGCGTGCGCCGCCGCTACCACGCCCCCATGGCGCGCACGATGCAGCTCGGCAAACCGCCGGCGAAACTGATCGAGATGGACAAGATCGTGCGCGGCGGCATGGACGAAACCATGGCGGCGGCCAAGCCGGGACAAACTTGCGAGGCTGTCGAGGCGGTCTGGCGCGCGGCGCTGGCGCGCCACGGCCTGACCAAGGAATCGCGCATCGCCTATCCGGTCGGCATCGGCTATCCGCCCGACTGGGGCGAGCGCACGGCCAGCTTCCGCCCTGGCGACAAGACCGTCCTGGCGCCGGACATGACGTTCCACCTGTTCCTGGGTATGTGGATGGAGGATTGGGGCTTCGCGGTCAGCGAGACGATCCGCGTCACGGAACGGGGGGCCGAGGCGCTGGCGTCGGTGCCGCGGGCGCTGCGCGTCGAGGGTTAGCGCATCATGGTAGGGTGCCAGCGTTCGGCATATCTTGATTGTCGATTGCTTCGTGGCGGCGGCCCATCGAAGGGTGGCGGCTGAGCGAGTAGTGAATGTCCCGTCAATTGATCTTGCTGTGCGGAGCTGCGGTTTTGGGGCCGGCTGCGGCGGCCTGGGGGCAGGAAGCACCCGAGGACACGCAAGCCCTGCGCGCGCAAATCGACCGCCTGCGGGAACGGCTTGACGCCCTTGAGCGCGGTGTCGCGGCGCCGATAGCCCCGGCGCTGGGGCCCGCCTCCGCGGTGACGGGCGGCGGCTTCCCAGGTTCCTGGCGCCTGCCGGGCTCCGACACGTCCATGTCTTTCAGCGGCTATGCGAAGGCAGACTCCTTTTTCACCTTCAACGCGCCCAGTGACGCGATCGGCGATTCCTTCGTCCTCTCCAATATCCCGCTGAAAGGTTCGGCTGCGAACAGTCAGGGCGGCGACTACCGCATGCATTCGCGCCAGTCGCGTATCCGCTTCGACACCGACACGCCGACCGACTGGGGAAGGCTACAGACCCGAATCGAAGGCGACTTCTTCGGTCGCAACAACGATCAGCAGAGCACGACGTCGTTCTCATTCCGCATGCACCAGGCTTTCGCGCGGCTGGGGCCGGTGTTGGCCGGACAAGTCGCGTCGACCTTCGAGGACGACGATACCGAACCCGAGATGATCGACAACTTTGGCGCCGCAGGCGATTCCGACGTGCGCCAGGCCATGGTCCGCTACACGGCGCAGTTCGATGCGGGTTTTCACCTCGATGCGGCCTTCGAGAACCCGTTCGCCAGCGTGGCGACCCCGACCGGCGCGGCCATCACCATCAGCCCCAACATGATCGACCGCATGCCCGATACGATCCTGCGCCTGCGCTACAAGGGCACTTGGGGTGCGGTCAACGCCTCGGGCGTCATGCGTTATTTCGAATACGACGACGGCGTCGGCGGCACGGCCTCGGCGGTTGGCGGCGGCGGGCATCTGGGCGCGCACGCCAAGCTGTGGGACAAGGACATGATCGGGTTCAATTTCAACGGCGGCCCCGGTCTCGGCCGCTACATTCAGACCACCAACACCTCTCCCGAGACGAACGCGGTCTGCCCTGGCAATCCCAACACCGCGTTCACGCCCGGTTGCCCGGTCGATCTGACCGTCAACACGGTCTATGGCGGCTGGCTTCAGTACACCCATTATTGGGCCGACAACTGGCACTCCAACGCGATCTACGGCTACATGCACGCGGACATTCCGGTCGCGCAGTTGGGCGCGGGCGCCAATGGCCTGTCGCGCAACATCCAGAGCACGGCCGTGAACCTGATCTGGAACCCGGTTCCTAAAGTGATGTTCGGCCTGGAATACATGGCCGGATGGCGCTATGTCGCCCGCGCGGCGCCGGGCACGCAAGACTACGGCACCGCCAGCCGTCTGCAGCTTGGCATGCGCTACGGCTTTTAGATATCCAGTGGCTCCGTGCCTCTGAAAATCGCTACAGCTTCCCGATCCGCCAGGCTAGGTTGGTGACCGTTGCGACGCGTTCAACCCAGTGAGATTTCCCATGCGCCTGACCGATTTCGACGTCCTGACCTTCGACATCATCGGCACCCTGATCGATTTCGAGTCCGGCGTGCTCAACTGGGTGCGCCCGCGCGTCCTGCGCGCGAAGCCGGAGGCCACCGACCAGGAGATGCTGGAGGCCTATGCGCGGTCGCAAAGCGCCGTGCGCAAGGCGGAGCCCAAGCTTTCCTTCAGCGGCCGCGCGCCGAAGATCTGGAACGGCATCGCGAAGGAATACGGCATCGAGGTTCAGCCGGGCGACGGCGCGGCGTTCCTGGCATCCGCGCGCAACTGGCCGGCGTTCCCGGATTCGGTCGAGGCGCTTGCCTATCTCAAGCGCAACTACCGCCACTTGGTGGCGGTCACCAACGGCGACCGCGTCTCGGCGCGCGCCATGGCACAGACCTTGGGCTCGCCGTTCTTCGCGGTCATCACCGAGGAGGACATGGGTGTGTCCAAGCCCGACCCCAAAGCGTTCGATTATTTTCTGGGCTATATCGCGAAGCTGGGCGTGCCGAAGGAGCGCGTGTTGCACGTGGCGCAAAGCCAGTATCACGATATCGGCACGGCGCGGAAAATCGGCCTGGCCTCCACCTGGGTCTATCGCCGCCACGGCAAGTCGGGATACGGCGGCACGCAGACGCCACCCGAATTCACCAAGCCGGACTTCCTGGTCACCAGCCTCGCGGGGCTGGTCGCGCTCCATGAGGAAGATCTGCGGGCCTAACCAATGCCGCATGAAACATCTCTGATCGCCTTGATGGCGATCGGGTTGGTTTTTGCCTTTGCCTTCGGTTTCGTGGCCAGCAAGTTGCGCCTGCCGCCGCTTGTTGGTTATCTATTGGCTGGCATCGCCATGGGGCCGTTCACGCCGGGTTTCGTCGGTGATGTCCATCTGGCGCTTGAACTGGCCGAGATCGGCGTGATCCTTCTCATGTTCGGTGTCGGCCTGCATTTCTCAGCGGCCGATCTCCGGGCCGTGCGGTCTGTGGCCGTCCCCGGCGGTATCCTCCAGATCCTGGTCGCGACCGCGATCGGCGCCGCGCTGGCGATGTCGTGGGGCTGGAGTCTCGGCGCCGGCATCGTGTTGGGCCTATCGCTGTCGGTCGCCAGCACCGTCGTGCTGCTGCGTGCGCTCGATGACCGCAACTCGATCGAAACAGTCAACGGCCGCGTGGCGGTCGGCTGGCTGATCGTCGAAGACCTGGCCATGGTGCTGGCCTTGGTCCTGCTGCCGGCATTCGCCGAAATTATGGGCGGTAGCAAAGCCGCGGGTGCGTCCGACGGAAGCTTGCTTGTTTCGTTGGCCGCGACACTTGGCAAGGTGGTCGCCTTCGTCGTCCTCGCCCTGACGATCGGCCCGCGGATTGTGCCGTGGCTCCTGTCGCAAGTGGCGCGCTCGGGATCGCGCGAATTGTTCACGCTTTCGGTCTTGGCCGTGGCGCTGGGTATCGCCTTTGGCTCGGCCAAGCTGTTCGGTGTCTCCTTCGCGCTGGGCGCTTTCTTTGCGGGCGTCATCCTAAGCGAATCCGATCTCAGCCATAAGGCGGCCGAGGATTCATTACCGCTGCAGGATGCCTTCGCGGTGCTGTTCTTCGTCTCCGTCGGCATGTTGTTCGATCCTTCGATCCTGGTGCGCGAGCCTTGGGCGGTGGCGGCTGTGCTGGCGGTGATCCTGTTCGGCAAGTCGCTGGCCGCCTTCGTCATCGTGATCGGGTTGGGTTATCCGGCCACGACGGCGATCACGGTTTCGGCCGCACTGGCCCAGATTGGCGAGTTCACCTTCATTTTGGCCGGTCTCGGCCTCACGCTCGGGATATTGCCGCCCGAAGGGCGCGACCTGCTGCTCGCGGGCGGTATCCTGTCCATCACCTTCAATCCGCTGATGTTCTGGGCGGCCGAGCGCTTGTCCGGGCGTCTTCGTCCCCGCGCGGGCAGCAGACGCGATCTGCGGCTTTCGGCGCTGCGCGGTGAACTGGATCGTACGCAGCATGAAAAGGAAGCCAAGCAAGGCGCCTATCACGGCCTGCGCACTGGCGACTTGGCGCGCAAGCTGACCATGTTCGAAGGGTTGGACGGTGCCGAGCGGGAAGAGCTTCTGACGTTGTTCCGCCCGCGCGCGGCGCTGCCCGGTGAGCGCATCATCCGCAAGGGCGACCGCGCCGACGCCGCTTTCTTCATTTCCTCCGGTTCCGTCGAAGTGGACGTGGAAGGTGGCGAGTCAGTCCGCCTGGGCCCCGGCGAGTTTTTCGGCGAGATGGCGCTGCTTTCGGGCATGCGCCGATCGGCTGACGTGACGGCCATCGATTATTCACAGCTTCTCGCGCTCAACCAACGCGAGTTCCGCCGCTTCTTGACCAAGTATCCGTCCTTGCGCGCACGCATCGACGAGGTGGCCGCGCAACGCACCGAAATGAACAAGCGTCGGCGCGAGACGCCAGCCGCGTCCTAACCGACCTCCACCGGGAACCTCGCGCCGCGCTTCCGGGTTGACCTCCGGGGCAGAGGCGGAGGCCGTGCGTGAACACCAGTCTGACCCCCGAGCGCATCAATGCTCTCGCCGATATGGCATGGGCATGGATGCTGGCGTTTCTGCCGCGTCTCGGCATCGCCATCATCATCCTGATTGCCGGCGTGATGATCTCGCGCTGGGCCGGGCGCGCCATTTCGAATGTGGCCGCGCGCACGCATCAGGTAGACCCGACCGCGACGCCGGTCCTGGGCTCGTTGATCCGTTACGGCATCCTGATCCTGGCCATCGTCTGGGCACTCGGACAGTTGGGGATTCAGACGACGTCGCTCCTGGCCGTGCTGGGCGCGGCGGGCTTGGCCATCGGCCTGGCATTGCAGGGCACGCTGTCCAACATCTCGGCCGGCATCATGCTTCTGTGGCTGCGGCCGTTCCGCGCGGGCGACTATATCGAGGTTGGACCGGCGGTTCCGACATTGGCCGGCACGGTGCGCGAAATCGGTCTGTTCGGCACCAATCTTGAGACCTTCGACGGGCTTTTCGTGTTCGCCCCCAATTCCGCGATCTGGAACCAGCCGCTGCGCAACCATACGCGCGCATCGGGGCGGCTGCTCAGTTTCAACGTGACCATTCCCGCCGATGCCGACGTGAACCGCGCGCGCGATGTCCTGATCGACTTGGCCGCGCGCGATGCCGGCGTCCTGCGCGACCCGCCGCCCAACGTCTTCGTCGAAAGCTACGGCGCGGGCGGCATTGTCCTGACCGTGCGGGCCTGGGTGGCGCAAGCAAGCTTCGCCGAGCTGCAGCGCACATTGCTAGAGGACGCGCGCCGCGCCCTCGGCGCCGAGGAGGACATGGTGCCCAAGGAGATCATCCGCACGGTACCGTGCGGTCGCCGACCCCTCGCGCCTGACAGGCGCCTCCCGCGCGCGGCCCCGCGCGGTCCCGGTGCGATAGAGGGGGCGCCTGGGAACTTTGCAACGATTGCGACGTTATCGATGTGAACGGCTGGACCAGGTCCGGCCTCGCATCAACGCAGCTTCGAGGTATCCATGACCTTCATGCGCATCCTGTTCGCCCTCGTGATCGCGGGCTTCATCGCCGGGCCGTTGGCGGCCTGCGCCGGCACGCGTACCACGGAAAGCACCGGCGAATACGTCGACGACTCGGTGGTCAGCAATAAGGTTCGCGCCCAATTGCTCGGCGACAAGGACCTCAACATGTTCAAGATCGACGTCACCACCTTCAAGGGCGAGGTCCAGCTCTCCGGCTTTGTCGACAATGCCGCCGCCAAGGCGCGCGCGACCCAAGTGGCTCAGAGCGTCGAGGGTGTGAAGATGGTCCACAACAATCTGGTCGTGAAGCAGTAGCCCTTCGTCGCACTTGTGCGAAGAAGAGAAGGGGAAGGCACCGGCCTTCCCCTTTTTCATATGCCTGGCGCCCGCGGCTAAATCAGGCGTCGCGCCTGCAGCTCTTCCTTGACGTAGGCATAGAAGACCGGCGCCGCGATCGCGCCCGCGACGCCGAACCAGGCGTCCATGACCAGCATGGCGATCAGGATTTCCCACGCGCGGGCGTTGATGCGGCCGCCGATGATGCGGGCGTTGACGAAGTATTCCAACTTGTGGATGCACACCAGATAAAGCAGCGACGCCGCCGCGACATAGGCCGAGACGCTCAGGCTTACCATCACGATGACGGTGTTGGAGATCAGGTTGCCGACCACCGGCAGGAGCCCCGCCACGAAGGTGATGGCAACCATCGTCTGCTTGAGCGGCAGGTTCACGCCGAAGGACGGCAGCACCAAATACAGGTAAGCCGCGGTCAGCGCCGTGTTCAGCGCCGAAATGCGGATTTGCGCGAAGACCACCTTGCGGAACGACAAGCGGAACATCGCGGCGCGATCGCCCAGCGCCCGGGCCAGGGGGCGGCGATGCTCCGCCAGCGCCGGGTCGTGGAAGGCGGTCAGGGCGCCGATCACCATGCCGATCAAGATATAAACGAGGATACGCGCGACATGCTCGCCCGCGCCGCGCAACTCGCCCGCGTGCGAGCGCAGCCAGTTCGACACCATCGATTGCCATTCCTCGACCGTGGCCGGCAGATAGGCCGCTGTCCAGGTGGGCAGGTGGAGGCGTGCGGTGTCCGCGACGTCGGCCATCTTGCGCAGAAGCGCCACCAGGTTGCCGGTCGTCATGGAAGCGACGATGCCGATCACGCCGAAGGTCAATCCCGTCACGATCAGCGCCGACAGAAGGGCGACCGCGACCGCCTTGGCCCACCGGCCCGGAACGCCGATGCGTGCATGGCCCGCTGCCGCGGCCAGCATGTGGACCAGTTCGTAGACCAGAAGCCCGGCCAGAAGCCCGGCCAGGAGGCCGAGCTTCAGCACCGCGAACAGTGCCACGGCGGCCATCAGCCAGGAGGCCACGTCGTAGCGGTCGAGTTTCGTCATGAAGCGTGAAGGACGAAGCGCATGGGCGAAGCGAGGATACGACGGCGTAGCGAAAACGTCACGATATCGGCCGCGACCCCGTGACCACTCCGTGATCGGGCTCGAAAGGGGCGACTTTCCACTTTGTTAGCCAGGAATTGCGGCCTAAATCTGACGGCGCCGGGCCTGGGCTCGGCACCTGTGGGCGTTTCGGGGAACTGCCGCGGGCCTTAGTCAATGTTTGGGCCAAGAGGTTTCCCGTAATGCCAAAGATCGCGATGAAAGCGGCGCTCGTCGCCACCACTCTCCTTACATCGTCCGCTGCGATAGCCGCGGAACCCAATTGGTATGCGAGCGGCGCGGGCGGCGCGACTTGGTTCGAACAGGCTGACGGCCAAGCGAACGGCAACTCGCTCGAGACCTCGTTCGACACCGGCTATGTCTTTCTGGGCGCCGGCGGTTACAGGTTCGGCAACGGCTTCCGCGCCGAGGGCGAACTCGGCTATCGCCGTTCATCGGCGGACACGACCCAGGTCAACAGCGGGCCGGAGTTCAACACCGAGGGCAGCATGTCCGCCTTGAGCTTCATGGCCAACGGCTACTACGACTTCGATGTCGGCATGAAGATCAAGCCGTATATCGGCGGCGGCATCGGTGTGGCGCGCGTATCGGCCAACGACCTGCGCTTCAATGGCAGCCAATTGGCGGATGACAGCGACGCGGTGTTCGCCTATCAGGCCATCGGCGGCCTGGGCTACGACCTGACCCAGAATCTTACCGCGTTCGTCGAGTACCGTTACTTCGCGACGCTCGACCCCACCTTCAATGCAACGAGCGGCGGCGATTACGAATCCCAGTTCATGAGTCACAACGCGCTATTGGGCGTCCGCTACAACTTCTGACGCGTCTTGGCTTTGCGAGCACTACCCGCCGGGTTCCGCCCGGCGGGCCTTTTTTTATCAGAACGCGGAATCGGTCGGCATCACCACGATGTCGCGGATGCAGACATGGGGCGGCCGCGTCGCGCAGAACAGCACGATCTCGGCCAGCTCCTCCGCCGCGATGAAAGTGGGGTTGCCCAGGCGCCGCGCGTATTCCTCGAAGCTGATGCCCATGTGGGCGTGGATGTCGGTCTTAATCAGGCCGGGTGCGATGTTGATGACGCGCACGCCGTGCCGCGCCTCGGCCTGCTGCAGCGATTCGCCGAGCGAACGCACGGCCGCCTTGCAGGCGTGATAGATCTCGCCCGAGGGTCCCGGCTTGCGATCGCCGATGGACGAGATGTTGACGATCGTGCCGCCCTTGCGCGCGATCATGCCGGGCAGCACGGCCTTGATGCCATGCACCACGCCGCGGAACAGGACGTCGATTTCCCGGTCCATGTCCGCCAGCGCGCGGTTCTCGAACGCGCCGATCCCGATCATGCCCGCGTTGTTGACCAAAACCCCGGTGGGGCCGAATACGTCCTCGGCTTGGGCGATGGCGTCCGCCAGACCTTGCGCATCGGCCACGTCTACGCGCGCCGTCCGAATGCGCTCCGACCCTACTTCCGGCGGCTCGATACAGCGAGACAACAGAAGCACCGGATGGCCCGCCCGGCGGAAAGCGTCCGCGACGGCTCGGCCAATGCCGGCGCTGGCACCGGTGATGACGGCAAGGGGCTTGTCCATCGTGACCTCCGGGTTCGCACCGCCGCATTGTACCGGCAAAGTCGAGGCCTGCCGCTGTACGGCGCGGTAATTGCACGGGATGCGCCTCTGGCGATAGGCTGCGCCGGTCGAAAAGGGGGCCCTATGAAACGTTTGCTTATTGTGGCGTTCGTGCTCGCGCTGGCGGGGTGCATCAGCAAGCAGGACGAAGTCGCGAACGCCGAAAGCGCGTGCATCGCCAAGGGCGTCATGCCCAGCGATCCGGGCTTCAACAAATGCATGGTCGACAGCGACCTGGCGGCGCAGAAGGAAATGAGCGACGAGATGGACGCCCAGGAGGTGCAGGACTCCGCCATGATGGCGTGCTGCTGGTGATGCGCTGGTTGGCCGTTCCCTTCCTCATCCTGGCCCTCACGGCGTGCGAATCCGACAAGGAACGGCGTCAGGATGCGATGAACTACTGCAAGGGCTACGGTTTCCGGCCGGATACCAACGGCATGGATTACTGCATGCAGAAATACGCCGATACGCGCGAGCAGCAATTCGAGGACGATTCCGAGGCGCAAATGGATGCGGACGACATGATGCTGATGGGGCCGCCTTGCTGCTGACGATGCGATGGGACTGGGTTGTTCTTAACCCAGAATGTGGAGTGCCTAATGAACCGGTTGGTTGTTTCCCTGCTGCTGGCCCTGGCGCTGGCGGCGTGCACCACGGCCGCCGAACAGAAGGCGGCGGACGAGAAGAAATGCGAAGGCTACGGCTTCAAACAAGGCTCGGATTCTTTCGCCAAGTGCATGATGGTGGTGGACCAGAACCGCGCGAAGATGCGGAACGACGATATGAACGCCATGCAGATGGAAGAAAGCATGATGATGGCCCCCGGATGCGCCGGCGCGTGCTGGTGAACGGCTGATGCGGCTGGCCGCGCGGGACCCACGGGCGATCCGATTTCTGGCACCGCTTCTGGCCGGTCTGCTGCTGGCGGCCTGTACGTCGTCGGCCGAACTGAAGGCCCAGGATGAGAAAACCTGCGAGGGGCAGGGCAACAAACCCGGCAGCGACGAATTCGCCAAGTGTATGCTGACCCTTACGCAGAACCGCGAAAAGGAGCGGGATCAGGACATGAACGCGATACAGAGGCAGCAGCAGATCATGACGTCGCCCACCTGCCCCGCGGGCATGTGTTGGTAGTGCCGGCCCCTGTGACGCCGGTCACTGCGGGCCTGGCCAAAACGCTGTGTCGTAATACTGGATGGAAGCATTGCGAAAGGAATGACGATGCTACGCGTGTTTTTTCTGATCCTTGCCCTTGGCATCGGGGCCGCCGCCGTCACGGCCGGCCATGCCGAGCCCGGCGGCCCCATGGGCCGCGGCTGCGGAGCGAACTGCTGATGATCCGTGCGCTTCTTTTCTTGATCGCGCTGGGCTTGGCGATGGCATCCGGTCCGGCGGGACAGGCCGAGCCGCGCGGCCCCATGGGGTCGGGCTGCGCGCCGAACTGTTAGGCGGGATCGCGAGTCGCTAGCATCGTGGCCGGACGACAGCGAGGGCCGGCATGATCAAGAATTTCAGCGATCACTCCGCTAACGAACGCACCTTCCTGGCCTGGGTGCGCGCCTCGGTCGCCGTCATGACACCAACGCGCGGGCCATCGAACGGGTGGAATTGCACAAGGGGGCGGGCGGCCGGGCCGACATTGTGCTGGCCGTCCTGATGGTGCTGCTCGGCTTGTCGCTGTTCTTTTATCTTTCCCACGCGTTCGTCTCGAAACTCTAGCGGCGTGGCGGGATGAAGCGCCCCGGCGGGGCCAGCGTGGAGACGCCGCGCAGCGATTCCGAAATGCGCGAGGCGGCGGCCTGGGCCAAAGGCGCCAATTCGCGCGTGGCCTGGGTCAGGTTCCAGCGATCGGTCGGGCCGGAGATCGAGACGGCCGCGATCACGCTGTCGGCGGTGTCGAACACAGGCGCCGCGATCGAGATGTCGCCATAGCCGTATTCCTCCTTCGACACCGCATAGCCGTCCTGCCGCGCCTTCTTGAGCGCGTTCATGACTTGGGCCTTGCTGGTCAGCGTGTTGGGCGTGTAGCGCGCGAGCTTGGAGCGTTCGACAATGTCGCGCGCCTGTCCTTCGGGCATGAAGGCCAGGATCGCGCGGCCCGCCGCGATGCACCAAGCCGGAAACCATGTGCCGGGCACCACGTCCATGGCGATGGTGCGGCGGCTGGGCACGCGCGTGACGTAATAGACCTCGGTGTCGTAAGGCTCGACCAGGGTGACGGATTCTTCGCAGGCCTTGTTGGCTTCCAGCAGGTAGGGCAGGGCCGCGCTGGCCAGCCGGTCGTTGCGCAAATACGCGAAGCAAAATTCCAGCACGCGCGGCGACAGGGCATAGAGCTTCGTGCGCTTGTCCTGAACGAGAAGGCCCATCTCCTCCAACGTGTAGACCAGCCGCTGCGCCGCACTGCGTTCGAGGTTGGTGGCGGCCACGATGTCGATCAGGCGCATGGGTCCATCGACGCCCGCGAAGGCGCGCAGCACGGAGATGCCTTTCTCCAGCGAGGCGACGAACGCGAAGCTCTTCTTACCGCCTTGTTCCCGCGCAGGGGTTGTTTTGGCCATGCCGCGCCCGTTGACTTCCTGTCCATGTCCGGATCAGGATATTAGATAATGATCTACTATATCATATTCTGATCTTAAGAAAAGCGCCGGCGGAGACGAAGCAATGATCAAACGCAGTTCTTATTGGTGGGAAGCCGCGCCACCCGTTCTCCTCGGCGAAGACGTGCCCGTTCCAGCCAAGGCCGATGTGGTCATCGTGGGCGGCGGCTATTCCGGAATATCCATCGCCCTGTTTCTCGCGCGCGCGGGCCGCGATGTGGTGGTTCTGGAGCAAGGCAGGCCCGGCGAGAACGCCAGCACGGTCAATTTCGGCGCGGCGGGCCGCACCATCCGGCCGAAATTCTCGACCCTTCAGGAAGAGATGGGCACCGAGGCGGCCATCCGCGTCTTCACCGAAGCCAAGGCATGGATGGAGTTCTGCTTTGCCTTCATCCGCGACGAGAAGATCG
>JBFXED010000024.1:0-63585 GCA_050180485.1 Alphaproteobacteria bacterium
ATTACACGGCGATTGAAAAGGCGGCTAGGCCTTTGCAAGGGTAGGGTGATTCGATTATACCCCTGTCAGCCAATCTGGATATGGCCAAGCCGGGCGGACGCCCCGGTTTTCGGCCTCGATCCCGCGGCTGCCGGGAGTTTCGGGAGTTTTCAAGGAAAGGTTGACGACATGGCGAGTACCGTCCACTCGACGGCCCACGGCGCACATGGGGACGGCGGAACACGCCGGGATTTCCTCTATCTCGCGACGGGCGCCATGGGCGCCATCGGCGCGGGCCTGGCGGCGTGGCCGCTGGTCGATTCGATGAACCCATCGGCCGAGGTGCTGGCGGTGTCGTCGACCGAGGTGGATTTGGCGCCCGTGGCCGTCGGCATGGCGTTGACGGTCAAGTGGCGCGGCAAGCCGGTCTTCGTCCGCCACCGCACGGACAAGGAAATCAAGGAAGCCGAGGACGTCAACGTCGCCGAGTTGCGCGATCCTCAGACGGACAAGGCCCGCACCGAGAAGCCAGGTTGGATCGTCGTCGTCGGCATTTGCACCCATCTCGGCTGCGTGCCGCTCGGCCAGAAGCCGACCGATCCGCGTGGCGACTACGGCGGATGGTTCTGCCCCTGCCACGGTTCGCACTACGACACTTCGGGACGTATCCGGAAGGGACCCGCGCCGCTTAACCTCGCGGTCCCGGCCTATTCGTTCCTGAGCGATTCCAAAATCAAGATCGGTTGACGGTGATCCGGCCATGAGCGCCCCAGCAATCAACAACCGGTTCCTCAAGTGGTTTGACGATCGCCTGCCGATCGTCACCTTCATGCAGCACGAGCTGCACGAATATCCCACTCCGAAGAACCTTAACTATTGGTGGAACTTCGGCTCCCTGGCCGGCATCTGCCTGGTCATCATGATCGCCACCGGCGTCGTGCTGGCCATGCAGTACACGCCGCATGTGAGCCTGGCGTTCCTGTCGGTCGAGCGCATCATGCGCGACGTCAATTACGGGTGGCTCTTGCGCTACCTGCATATGAACGGCGCGTCGATGTTCTTCCTCGTGGTCTATATCCACGTCTTCCGCGGCCTGTACTACGGCTCGTACAAGAGCCCGCGCGAGGTTCTGTGGTGGCTGGGCCTGATCATCCTTCTTCTGATGATGGCTACCGCGTTCATGGGCTATGTCCTGCCCTGGGGCCAGATGAGCTTCTGGGCCGCGACCGTCATCACCAACCTGTTCTCGGCCTTCCCCTTGGTGGGCGAGCCCATCGTGACCTGGCTGTGGGGCGGTTTCTCGGTCGACAATCCGACGCTGAACCGCTTCTTCTCGCTGCACTATCTTCTGCCCTTCGTCATCGTGGGCGTGGTGGTGCTGCACCTGGTCGCGCTGCACAAGCACGGCTCCAACAACCCGCTGGGTATCCCGCACAAGGGCCCGCAGGACTCGATCCCCTTCCACCCGTACTACACGGTGAAGGACCTGTTCGGTCTGGGCGTGTTCTTCCTCGTGTACATGGCGCTGGTGTTCTTCGCGCCGAACATGCTGGTCGAGCCGATCAACTATGTGCCGGCCGACCCGCTGGTCACGCCGCCGCACATCGTGCCGGAATGGTATTTCCTGCCGTACTACGCGATCCTGCGCTCGATCCCGGACAAGCTGCTCGGCGTCATCGCCATGTTCGGTTCGCTCCTGATCCTGTTCGTGCTGCCGTGGCTCGACACCTCCAAGGTCCGCAGCGCGCGCTTCCGGCCGATCTACAAGAAGCTGTTCTGGGTGTTCCTGGCCGACTGCATCGTCCTGGGCTGGGTCGGCTACAACCCGCCGGAAGGCCACTTCATCGTCATCGGACAGATCGCGACGGCCTACTACTTCCTCCATCTGCTCGTGATCATGCCGATCGTGGGCAAGGTGGAGCGCACGCGGCCGCTTCCCGACAGCATCAGCGCGCCCGTCCTGAAAGGCGCCCATAAGGAGAAGGCATGATGATGCGGGCACGGATCCTTGCCGCCGCGGTTACGGCGGGCCTCGGTCTCGCTCTCGCGGCGCCGGCAAGCGCGGCAGAAGGTAATGTCGAGTTGCCGAAGCAGAATTGGTCGTTCAACGGGCCGTTCGGCACGTTCGACCAGGCCCAGCTGAAGCGCGGCTATCAGGTCTATGGCCAGGTCTGCGCGGCCTGCCATTCCCTGCGCCTGCTCTACTATCGGAATCTGACGGACATTGGCATGTCCGAGTCCGAGGTGAAGGAGATCGCGGCCGGCGTGGAAGTGACCGACGGTCCCAACGACGAGGGTGAGATGTTCACCCGCCCGGGCCGTCCGTCCGACCATTTCCGCTCGCCGTTCCCGAACGACAACGCGGCGCGCGCGGCCAACAACGGCGCCCTGCCGCCCGACCTCTCGCTCATCACCAAGGCGCGCGAAGGCGGCGCGAACTATGTCTATGGCGTCTTGACCGGCTTCACCGATCCGCCGGCCGGCGTCACGGTGCCGGACGGCATGCACTACAACAAATATTTCCCCGGCCACATGATCGCCATGGCGCCGCCTTTGTCCGAGGGGCTGGTGGATTACGGCGGGGAGCCCAAGGCCACCGTCGACCAGATGGCCCAGGACGTGACCGCGTTCCTGGCGTGGGCCAGCGAGCCCGAGATGGAGGCGCGCAAGCGCCTCGGCATCAAGGTGATGCTGTTCCTCATTATCTTCACCGGCATGCTGTATGCGGTGAAGCGCAAGGTCTGGTCGAACATCCACTAAACCGGCGGCGTATTCCGGTTCTAGCGCCGCCGGAGCGGGCGACTCCGGCGGCCCGTCCGCCTCACGCGTCGCCCTCGAAGGGGGACTGAGGTGGGCGAACGCATCATCGGCATCATCGGCGGCAGCGGCCTCTACGACATCGAGGGCTTCTCCGATGCCAAGTGGCAGACGGTCGAATCGCCGTTCGGCCAGCCGTCCGACCAGCTCCGCGTCGGCACGCTCGATGGCCAGAAGGTGATCTTTCTGCCGCGCCACGGCCGCGGCCACAAGATTCCGCCCAGCGAGATCAACTACCGCGCCAATATCGATGCGCTGAAACGCCTGGGCGTGACCGACGTGATCTCGGTCAGCGCCGTCGGCTCCCTACGCGAGGATCTGCCGCCGGGCACGTTCGTGATCGTCGACCAGTTCGTCGACCGCACTTTCGCGCGGGTGAAGAGCTTCTTCGGCACCGGCCTCGTGGCTCACGTCTCCATGGCCCACCCGGTGTGCGGGCGCCTGGGCGACCGCATCGAGGCCGGCGCGCGCGCGTTGGATATTCCCGTCCATCGGGGCGGCGCCTATCTGGTCATGGAAGGCCCGCAATTCTCGAGCTTGGCTGAATCCGAGCTGTACCGCTCGTGGAAATGCGCCGTCATCGGCATGACCAACATGCCGGAGGCCAAGCTCGCACGCGAGGCAGAGCTTTGCTATGCCACGGTCGCCATGGTGACCGATTACGACTGCTGGCATCTTGACCATGATCACGTGACAGTGGAGGCCGTCATCCGCGTGCTGCTGGCCAATGCCGATAAAGCCCGCGCGCTGGTCAAGACCGTCGCGCCCAAGCTGCACGGCGAGGCCTATCCGTGCCCCAAGGGCTGTAACCATGCGCTGGAGCACGCCCTGATCACCGCGCCCGAGGCGCGCGATCCCAAGATGGTCGAGCGCCTTCGCGCGGTCGCTGGCCGCCTCCTGAAATGAGCGCTGCCTTGCGCCGCGCGATCATCGCGGCCGCACGGCGGATGAACGAACTCGGCATCAATCAGGGCACTTCGGGTAACCTCAGCGTGCGCTGGGGCGACGGCTTCCTCGTCACGCCGTCGGGCATGGAATACGACAGCCTGAAGCCTTCCGACATTGTGACCATGGATATGGCGGGTCGCGCCAAGGGCGCGCGCAGCCCGTCCAGCGAATGGCGCATCCACCGCGACATCCTGGCTTCGAGGCCGGAGGCGGGTGCCGTTCTGCACGCCCACCCGCCTTATGCCACCACCCTGGCGTGCCTCGGGCGCGGCATCCCGGCCTTCCACTACATGGTGGCCATGGCGGGCGGCGATTCGATCCGCTGTGCGCCCTACGCGACCTTCGGCACCGAGGCGCTGTCCAAGGCGGCATTGGCTGCGCTGCGAGGCCGGCGGGCGTGCTTGATGGCCAATCATGGCATGGTCGTCTTCGGGCGCGACCTGGGCCACGCGCTCCGCATCGCGCTCGAGGTCGAGACGCTAGCGGGCCAGTATTGGCGCGCGCTCCAGATCGGCCGGCCTAAGCTCTTGTCGAAGGCCGAGATGAAGCTGAACGTCGAGAAGTTCAAGACCTACGGCGTGCAGCCCAGGCGCGAATCGCGCCGGCCATGAGCGCGATCACCGGCATCGACCACACGCTGGTCGGCGTGCGCGATCTGGAAAAAGCGCGCGCGGCCTATGCGCGCCTGGGCTTCACGCCTTGTCCGCGCGGCAGCCATATCGGCTGGGGCACGGCCAATTATTGCCTGATGTTCCCGAACGACTATGTCGAGATCCTGGGCATCGTCGATCCGACCCAGTTCACCAACAATCTGGATGCTTTCCTGGCCAAGCGCGAAGGGCTGATGGGCTTGGCCTGGGCCACCCGCGACAACAACGCGGTGAAGGCGGAGCTGGAGCGCGCCGGCATCGCGGCCGACGGACCGAAGGATCTGAAACGCCGGCTGGAGCTGCCCGAGGGCACGGTCCTGCCCGAGTTCAAGCTGGTTTATCCGAGCCCGGGTGCGACGCCGTCCTTGGCTAGTTTCGTGTGCCAGCATTTGACGCCCGCGCTTCTGCGGCGGCCGGAATGGCTGGCCCACGCGAATGGCGCTGTGGGGCTTGGCGGCATCACGATCGCGGTCGCGAATACCGACGGTCTGGCCGATGCCTATGGCCGGTTGTTCGGTATGGGGGCGGTCACCCGCACGGACGACACGGTCGCGGTGCGCGTCGGGCCCCATTTGGTGCTGTTCGCGCCGGCCGAATCGCTGGACATGTTGCACCCGGGCGTCGAGCTGCCGGAAAAATCGGAATTACCGATGGCCGCCGTCATGACGGTGACCGTCGCCAACCTGGCGGCGACAGGCACGTTCCTGGGTGGGCGGAACATTCCACACGACACGGTGGAAGGCCACACGATCATGGTGCCGCCAGACCAGGCCTGCGGCGTCTGGCTAGAATTCGTGGTGAAGAAATAAAAAGGGCGCCGGGTCGTGCCCGGCGCCCCAGTCTGTTCACCGAATATTAGGCGGCCTTGGAGGCAGCTCCTTCAATCAGGGTTTTCGCCTTCTCGACCAGGCTGGGCGAGCCGCGCTTGACCTCGATCTTGCGCGGCTTCATGGCCTCCGGGACCTCGCGGACCAGATCGACATGGAGCAGGCCATTGTCCATCGACGCGCCGGTCACGCGCACATGGTCGGCCAACTGGAACTGGCGTTTGAAGGAACGCCCGGCGATGCCGCGATAGAGATATTGCGCGGCTTGGCCGTTCTGGCCCTTCTTCTCGCCGACGACGGTCAGCGTGTCTTCGTGCTGCTCGATCTCGAGCTCGCTTTCACCGAAGCCCGCGACGGCCAGCGTGATGCGATAGGTGTCCTCGCCCGTCTTCTCGATGTTGTAAGGGGGGTAGGAGAAAGCCGATTCCTCGGCCGACATGGCGGATTCGAGCGCGGACGTAAGCCGGTCGAAGCCAACCGTGGAACGGAACAGGGGGGCAAAATCGAAACTACGCATGGTCACATCCTCCTTTACGAAGCAACGTGTAGACTGGTCCACCCGAGGGCTGGACTGTCATGCCGGGCCCGACAATCGGCGCCCGTGCGTTGATCGATATGGTTCCTGAATTCCGCGCGTCAAGCACTTGCGCATGCATCAGCCGCTTCCTAGTAGCTGAAAAAATCGCAATATTTTTCAAATACTTAGAGCCGAAGATCCAAATGCGCCGCCGCGGCGTATAATGAACGACCGCTTTTCGGTGGAGGATTTGCAATGCGCGCGTTTCTCATGGCCGTGCCCCTCTGCGTCGCGGCGTCGATCGGCGCCTGCGCGGCGGAAAGCTCTTATAGCTCGGGTTATACGATCGGCTGTCTTAACGGCAGCGTTTATGCTGGCAGTCCCGTGCCAGACATGGATCCTGACGCCACGCGGATGTCCAAGGATCCCGAATACGCCAAGGGATACAAAGACGGCGTGGCGCAATGCTACATCGACACGCTCAACACCATGGGCGGCCGTCTGGGCGGTGGCGGTGCGCGCTGAGGGGTCCTAGAACGCCTTGCCGCGCGCGACTTGGTCGCTGAAGTCCAGCACGGCGTGGGCGATGTGGCCCAACGGCTCGAAGCGCTGATCCTGGGTGATGCCGCGCCGATAGCGCGCGTAAAGCTGCAGCAGCACGACCGCCAGCTTGAAGTTGCACAGAACCCGGTGGAACAGGAAATTCGAAACGTCACGGCCCGATAGACGCCCGTACATCTCGACCACTTCGCGCCGTGTGGGAAAGCCGGGCTGGGCCGTCGGCATCTGTCCGAACTCGTGTAGCTCTGGCGGGTCCGACTTCTCGACCCAATAGCTCAAGAGCGTGGCCAGGTCGAACAGCGGATCGCCGCGCGTGCATTGGTCCCAGTCCAGTACGGCAACGGGTTTCACGGGATCGCGCGCATCCAAGATGACGTTGTCGAGCTTGTAGTCGTTGTGGAGCAAGGTGGGTTCGGGATCGGGCACCTTGTTCGCGCGCAACCAGGTGGCTAACGAAGCGACGATTGTGGGCGGCTGCCCGTCGGTCGCCACCTCCGCGCGCTTGATCCAGCCCTCGACCGCCCGTTCGAGGAAGCCCACGGGCCGGCCGAGATCGCCCAGGTCAACATCTTCGGGTTTCACCTGGTGTAAGGCGGCCAAGGTCTCGATCAGCATCGCCGTCACCTCGGCGCCGCGCCCGACCAGGGGATCGGGCAGGCGGCCGCGTACGACAAGGCCGGGCCGGTATTCCATCATGAAGAATGGCGCCCCCAGCACCTCATCCGACGCCTCGAACAGGAGCGCCTTCGGCGCCAGCGGGAACCGCTTCCATAGACGCGAGAGCACCCGATGCTCGCGCCCCATGTCGTTGCCGCCCGGCGGCAGCGGCCCGGCGGGCGGGCGGCGCAGCACCACGGGCTTGCCGTCGACTTGAAGCAGGAAATTGAGGTTGCCGAAACCGCCCGAGAACTGGCGCGGCGCCGGATCGGGCGAAAAGGACAAGCCTTTCCCGGCCAGATAGGCGGCCAGCTTGTCCCATGGCTGCGGCGCGGCGATGGCCGGGTCGAGGAAACGGTCGGTCGTGTCGGCCGGGCCGCCGGCGATCTTGGAAACGGTCACGCTTCAAACCTCCGCGTGTGGCGAAGGAAGGATGCTAAACGAGCCAGCGCGCGAAACAAACGGCTTGGAGAAATTCGGGCTGAAAAAGAAAACGGGTGGCGGTGCTTTCGCGCCGCCACCCGTCTTTTAGCGTCCGCGGATCAGGTGATGATGCCGCGCTTGTGTTCGGAGATTTGCACTTTGCCCGTCTGAAGCGCGCGCTTCATAGCGGGAACCGCATCGTGCGGATTGCAGGCGCCGCACATGAACACGTCGATGGCGGCATATCCCCGTTCAGGCCAGGTATGGATGCTAATGTGCGACTCCGCGAGCAGCGCCACGCCCGACAGGCCGCAATTGGGCCCGAAGTGGTGGAGCTTCACGTCGAGCAAGGTTGCGCCAGCCGCTTCGGAGGCCTCACGCATCATCGCATCGACGATCTCGAGGTCGTCGAGATTCTTAGCGTCCCAAAACTCAACGATCAGGTGTCGTCCAGCGAACAGGAGACCGTCCTGTTCGATGAAGTAGCCCTTAACGTCGTTAACTTTTGCTTCCGAGGGTCGCGTATCGCTGACCGTCGGCTCCGAAGGAACGACCTTCGGGACAAGCTTAGGCTTTTGCTTATCTGGAACGCTACGGGCCTTGGGGGACCGCTGTCCAGAAACGGCTAAGGAAACGTTCGTGCGCAACCGCACCTCCACCGTAACCAGATTGCAGTAAGGGGGCTAAATATGTGTCTTGCGGACTTGAACACAAGAAAAAAAAGGGCCCGGGGGAAAAAAACTTTGGGCTGCGTTCCCTGCGCCACGCGCCACGCGCCGGCTAGAACTGCTCCTCGGCCAACGCCATCGTCGCCGCGGCGCCTGTCTTGATGGTGGCGAGAAGCGCCGCCGATTGCGGCAGGATCTTGTCGGCATAGAAGCGCGCGGTGGCGCGCTTCGCGGCCAAGAAAGCTCCGTCACTGGCCGCTTTCTCGCTCTCGGCCGCCGCCAGCGCGGCGCGCGCCATCATCCACCCGCCGGCCACGATTCCGACCAGAGTCTGGTAGTGCGTGGCGCCCGCGGCGGGCGCCAGCGGCTCCCGCTTTGCGGCGTCGAGGAGCCAGCCGGTGGTTTCCGTCAGCGCCCGGACACCGTCGGCCAGCCCGCGCCGGATGGCGGCCATGTCCGCGCCGGGCGCTTGGGCCAGGCGGGCGTCGAGCGCCTGGATCTCGGCCTCCAGCCGCCGGGCCGTTTCGCCGCCTTCGCGCAGAAGCTTCCGTCCGACCAGATCGCGCGCCTGGATGCCGTTGGTGCCCTCATAGATAGGTGTGATGCGCGCGTCGCGGAAAAGCTGCGCCGCGCCCAAATCCTCGACGAATCCCATGCCGCCGTGAATCTGGACGCCCAGCGAGGCCACCTCGCACGCGATATCCGTGCTCCAGGCCTTCACCACCGGGGTCAGGAAATCGACCAGTGATTGGCTGTGCCGCCGTTCGGCCTCGTCCGGGTGGCGGTGCGCGCGGTCGAGCAGCGCTGCCGTCTGGTAGGCAAGCGCCCGCGACGCCTCCGTCAGCGCGCGCATGGTCATCAGCATTCGCCGCACGTCCGGGTGGCGGATGATGGCGACGGGCTCGCGCCCGCCGGTGGCGTCGTCGCGGCTCTGGATCCGGCTGCGGGCATAGTCGCGCGCAAGCTGGTAAGCGCGCTCGGCGACGGCGATGCCCTGGATGCCCACGCCCAGCCGCTCGTTGTTCATCATGGTGAACATGTATTCGAGGCCGCGATTCTCCTCGCCGACCAGGAAGCCCGTGGCGCCGCCGTGGTCGCCATAGGCCATGACGCAGGTCGGGCTGGCGTGGATGCCCATCTTCCGCTCCAGCGAGACGCAACGCAGGTCATTGCGGGCGCCCGGCGCGCCGTCCGCGCCCACCATGCGCTTGGGCACGATGAAGAGGGAGATGCCGCGCACGCCCGCCGGCGCGTCGGGCAGGCGCGCCAGAACCAGATGAACGATGTTCTCGGCGATGTCGTGCTCACCGTAGGTGATGAAAATCTTCTGCCCGGTAATCTTGTAGTGATCGCCCGCGCGCACCGCGCGGGTGCGGATCTGACCCAGGTCCGAGCCTGCCTGCGGTTCGGTCAGGTTCATGGTGCCGGTCCAGCGCCCCTCGACCAGCGGCTTCAGGTAGAGCGCTTTCTGCGCCTCGGTGCCGTGGATGGCCAGAACCTCGGCCGCGCCCACGCTCAGCATCGGGCAAAGCGAGAAGGAGAGGTTGGCGGAGCTCCACATCTCGGCCAGCGGCGTGTGTACCGCCCAGGGCAGGCCCTGACCGCCATGTTCCGTGTCGAACGGCACGCCGGCCCAGCCACCTTCGACGAATTTCGCGTAAGCCTCAGCCCAGCCGTCGGGCGTGCGCACCACGCCGTTCTCGATCCGGCTGCCCTGGCGGTCGCCAGGCTGGTTGAGCGGCGCCAGCACCTGGCTCGCGAGCTTGCCGCCTTCCTCCAGCACCGCGTTGACCAGGTCGGGTGCGGCTTCCTCGAAGCCCGGCAGACGCCGGACCTCATCGAGGCCGACGACGGATTCCAATAGGAAACGCATGTCCTGGATTGGGGCGGAGTAGCCGTTCATGGTGTCACCTTAGCGGCGGCCAGCCGCACGTGGAACCTTGGCAAGCGCCTTAAACGCGCGCGCGAGGCGGGCACGGACGGCACGGCCGGCGTCGAGCGAAGTGCTGTTGACGATGGCCAGCCGAAAGCCGCCCGGTGGCATGGAGTGGGCTTCGGGCGGCCGGTCCTCGTGGAAGGAAATCTGGATGCTGGAGATACCGGGTCGCGCGGCCAGTTCGGCGACCAGGGTGCGGTCGATCGGCCGATGTCGGCGGCCGTGAGGGCCGAACAGCACCACGCTGTAGCCGGTGCGGCGGTTCCGGTCGGTGAAACTCCAACGCCCGTCGCGATAGAGCGGCACCAGGCTTTCGATCCAGCCGTCTCCGTAGAGATCCGGCCACTGGTCGCTCATGCGCAGGTGGATCTCGATGATTCGCCCGCCGATCGTCTCGACATTCACCACGCCGGAGAAACCCGCCATCTCGCGGCGCAGCCACTTGCCGCAATAGGCTTCGAGCGTGGGCCGCCGCGCGGCTTCGACCGTCCAGTGGTCGAAGGTGCCGCCCCGCCCGGGCTTGCCCTTGGTGTGGCGCCACCAGACCGGTTTCCCGCGCGCCAGTGCCACGTCCGAACTGATGTGTTCGCCTTTCAACAGGCGTGTCCACATATGGCCGGGTGCTTGGTGACGGCGAAGCTCGGCCGCGCTGCGCAGGATGCGGCTGCCCTTGCCCATCCCTTTCAGGTTGTAGATGGGCTTGCTGAAGACGGGATAGCGCGGCGGCGGCACGCCGTGGGGCGCGGCTTCCAGCCCCTGGCTGGTCGCGATGTAAAGCTTGTTGTGAAGATGGCGCAGGCGCGGATAGAGCAGCCAGCAGTCGCCATCATCGGTCGGGATGACCACCCGGCGCGGACAAGGAATGTTCTCGAAGAACTGCGTACGCCATGGATCGTGCTCGACGAACGGCATGGCGTGATGGGGCGCGGGTCCGCTAGGAGGGCAGGACCTTGCCGGGATTCATAATCCCGGCCGGGTCGAGGGCGGCCTTTACCCGCTTCATCATGTCCAGCTCGACCGGGTCGACATGGCGCAGGAACTCCTCGCGCTTGAGGCGTCCGATGCCGTGCTCGGCGCTGATGCTGCCGCGGAAGCTCGATGCCACGTCGTGGACGATGCGATTGAAATGCGCCCAGCGCGCCAGAAATGCCTCGCGATCGGTCCCCTCCGGCCAGGCCAGGTTGAAATGCACGTTGCCGTCGCCGACATGGCCGAAGATGAACAGGCGGATGCCCGGAAGGTCCGCTTCGCAGGCGCGCGATGCCGCGCGGATGAATTCGGGCACCTTGGAGACCGGTACGCTGACATCATGCTTGATGCCGCCGCCCGCGATCTTCTGGGATTCGGGGATGGCCTCGCGCACACGCCACATCTGCTGCGCCTGCCCGGCGCTGTTGGCGACCACGGCGTCGGTGACCAGGCCATCTTCGGCCGCCTGGCCGAGCGCCGTCTCCAACGTCTCCGACAGCGTGCCGGAAGACGAGCCGGCCGATAGTTCGATCAGCGCGTAGTACGGAGACGGTTCGGCGAAGGGGTGAATGGTGCCCGGCACGCGTTCGACCGCCAGAGCGATGCAGCTGCGGCCCATCAGCTCGAAACCGGTCACGAGGTCGCCCGAGGCCGCGCGCACGCGCGCCAGCAATTCGACGGCGGCGTCCGGCGTAGGCAGGGTGACGAGCGCGGTTGCGACCTCCTGCGGGCGCGGAAACAGCTTGAGCACCGCGGCGGTGATGATGCCGAGCGTGCCTTCCGCGCCGAGGAACAAATGCTTCACGTCGTAGCCGGTGTTGTCCTTGCGCAGGGCGGAAAGGCCATTCCAGATTTGGCCGTCGGGCAGTACGACCTCGAGGCCGAGTGTCAGCTCGCGCATGTTGCCATAACGCAGCACCGCCACACCGCCGGCGTTGGTGGAGAGGTTGCCGCCGATCTGGCACGAGCCTTCGGCGCCCAGGCTCAAGGGGAACAGCCGGTCGGCGTCCTGCGCCACGCGCTGGACATTGGCCAGGATGCACCCGGCTTCGACGGTGATCGTGTAATTCAGCGGATCGATCTCGCGGACGCGGTTGAGGCGCGATAGTGACAGCAGAATCTCATGGCCGGATTCGTGAGGCACGGACCCGCCGCACAGGCCGGTATTGCCGCCTTGGGGTACGATCGGCGTGCCCGCTTCCGCGCACAGGCGAACGACGGCGGCGACTTCCTCGGTATTGGCCGGGCGCACGACCACGGGCGTGTTCCCGCGATACAGGCGGCGCTCATCCAAAAGGAAGGGAGCCAACTCCGCAGGATCGGTGATCGCGCCCTTGGCGCCGACCACCGCGCGGATGCGGTCGACGAGATTATCCGTGGCCATCTTGGGCACGGCGCTCATGCCATCACTCCGTCCATCGAGGCGGGCATTAAGCCCCATGGGTCGGCCAGCGGCAAGGTTAGCCCCGCTCGGCTGCGCGGCGCAGCCGGTCGTTGATGGCGCGGCCCAGGCCCCGTTCCGGCACCGGCATGACCGCGATGCCCGAGCATTCGCCGGGCCGGTCCAGCGCGCGCAGCATGGCGAACAGGTTGGCCGCGGCTTCCACCACGTCGCCCGTCACGCTGAGATTCAGCATGTTCCGCGCGCCCGATGGCACGCTGGGGCCAAATGCGAGCAGCGCTTCCTTCTCACGCGCCCCGGCGGCGTCAAGACGCAACGGCAGGCGCGTGGCGTAGTGGCGCACCAGCCGGCCCGGAGAGCGCGGTGCGTCATCCGAGCTGCCATCGTCCACGACCGGGCCGATTGCCATCTCGATCTCCTCGCGTGGCAGCCCGCCTGGCCGCAGGATCGTCGGTGCTGCGCCCGACAGATCGATGACGGTCGATTCGATTCCCACACGGCAGGGACCGCCGTCGAGAATCAGCGAAACCTTGTCGCCGAGAGATTCGGCGACATGGATCGCGCTGGTCGGGCTGACGGCGCCCGAGACGTTGGCGCTGGGTGCGGCCAGAGGATGGCCCGTGGCTTCGATCACGGCGCGCGCCACGTCATGGGCGGGCACGCGCACCGCCACGGTGTCGAGACCCGCGCTGGCGAGGAGTGAGATCCGGCAGTTCGGCGCGCGCGGCAGCACCAAGGTCAGCGGCCCGGGCCAGAAGCGGCGCGCGAGAACATCGGCGGTTTCGGCGAAGACCGCGTCGCGCCGGGCGTCCGTGTCGGCGGCATAGTGGATGATCAGCGGGTTGAAATGCGGCCTGCCCTTGGCGGCGAAGATGGCCGCGACGGCGCGTTCGTCGGTGGCATCGCCAGCCAGGCCGTAGACGGTCTCGGTCGGCAGGGCGACCAAGCGGCCCGCGCGCAACAATCGCCCCGCCTTGGCGATGGCATCGGCCGAGGGTGCTAAAATCTGCGGCGGGGCGGACAGGTTGCTCACGGCAGCCAGTCTAGCGCGCCGCGCTTAGCCTCGCCCGTGGGCGACGAAGTGCGGATTCTCGAAGCCGGGCTTGGCATAGAGGAATTCGGTGCCCTCGAGCGTCTCGACCCGGCCGCCCGCGGCGATCAGCACGGCGTGTCCCGCGGCCGTGTCCCATTCCATGGTGCGGCCCAGGCGTGGGTACAGATCGGCCGCGCCCTCGGCCAAGACGCCAAACTTCAGTGCGCTGCCCACGGACACGCGCTCGCGCACGGGATAGCGCGCGAGGAATGCATCAACCGTGGCCTTCTCGGAGTGGGAGCGGCTGACCAGGACGGTGAGTCCGTCGTGCGGCACAGGGCGTGCGGCGATCGGGCGCGCCGCGCCGCCGCCCTTGGCCAAAGTCGCCGTGCCTGGTCCGTGCCCGGCGTACAGAAGGCCGTTTTCCATGGCCGGCGCCAACAGGACGCCGAGGGCCGGACGCCGGTCCTCGATCAGCGCGATGTTCACGGTGAACTCGCCGTTGCGCGAAATGAACTCGCGCGTGCCGTCCAAGGGATCGACCAGCCAAAAGCGCGTGCCGACAGTCTGGGGCAGACCGTGGTCCGAAACGGCCTCCTCCGACACGGCGGGGATATCGGGCGTCAGGCGTTTCAAGCCAGCCAGGATAATGGCTTCCGCTGCGCGGTCGGCGTCCGTAACTGGGGACTTGTCGGCTTTCGTCGCGATCGCGGGCGAGCCCCCGTAAATTTTCATGATCGCAGCGCCGGCTTCGAGCGCCAGGGCGGAAATTGCGACCGTGAGCGCGCGGCGGTCTGCGATGGTCATTCCAGTCCTTTCTTGGGTGTCTTTGGATGATTTGCGTCGAGGTACTTTTCGGCCCGCGATCACGTCGCGCCGGATCATAGGTGAAGCGGTGGCGCGAACCACTCCGAAATCTATGCGATTACCTAGGGATGCGTGTCGTTCTTGTGATCCGTACCTATTGCTTGCCGTGTTTGATAGGGCGCTTCCACCTTGCGCCTAGCTGCCGGTTATATTTGGAACCTTATTTTTCTTTGTGATCATTGAAGAAAGCCCGGACCAAAGCATCGAAGTTGGCAAATCCAGTGCAAGGGCAACGACTGCATTCTCGGAAACTCCCAAAAAATGGCGGATTTTCGCGCTTTTTTCTCTTGTTGCATTTTTCAACGAACTGAATAAATTTGCAAATTGCAAAAAGAGGGGTGCCGCGCGATCGACGCGCGGTTGAAGGCTGAGGCCGCCGCGTGAACGAACCGCAATTGCCGCAGGTTCTGCTTGTCGAGGACACGCCCTCGGTCGCGCGCGTCTATCTGGAGTATCTCCGGCCCGAGCCCGTGACGGTCACCCATGTCGAGACGGGCAACGACGCCCTGAAGTTCATCAACAAGCGCGCGCCGGAAGCGATCCTCCTGGACCTCATGCTGCCCGACATGGATGGCATGGACATCCTCAAGGAAGTGGTCTCGCGCAACCAGGGCTCGGCCGTCGTGGTCATCACCGCCCACGGTTCGATCAGCAACGCGGTCGCGGCCATGCGCGCCGGCGCCTTCGACTTCTTGGTCAAGCCGTTCAACGCCGAGCGACTGGTGGTCACCCTGCGCAACGCCCTCGAGCGTCGGCGCCTGACCCAGCTGGTCGAGACCTATAAGGAAGATTTCGGCCGCGACGAATATTTCGGCTTCGTCGGCTCTTCGCTCGCGATGCAGGCTGTCTACCGCATGATCGAGAGCGCGGCGCCCAGCAAGGCGACCGTCTTCATCACCGGAGAGAGCGGTACCGGCAAGGAGGTTTGTGCCGAGGCCATCCATCGGCAAAGCCCGCGCCGCAACGAAGCCTTCGTCGCGCTCAACTGCGCCGCGATTCCAAAGGATTTGATGGAAAGCGAGATCTTCGGCCACGTGAAGGGCGCCTTCACCGGCGCGGTGGCCGACCGCCAGGGCGCGGCGGCGAAGGCCAACGGCGGCACGCTGTTCCTGGACGAGATCTGCGAGATGGATCTGGGGCTGCAGTCCAAGCTGCTGCGCTTCATCCAGACCGGCACCTTCCAGAAGGTTGGCAGCACGGCCTTGGAGAAAGTGGACGTGCGCTTCGTCTGCGCCAGCAACCGTGCGCCCTTGGCCGAGGTCGAGGCGGGCCGCTTCCGCGAGGACCTCTACTACCGCCTGCACGTCATTCCGATCCAGGTTCCGCCGCTGCGCGATCGCGACAACGACGTCATGCTGATCGCGCGCAAGTTCCTGACCGACTTCGCCCGCGAGGAGAACAAGCGCTTCACCACCTACGCGCCGCAGGTCGAGTCCATCTTCGCGGCCTATACCTGGCCCGGCAACGTGCGTCAGTTGCAGAACGTCGTGCGCAACATCGTCGTGCTGAACGACGGCGAGATCGTCGTGCCGGAAATGCTGCCTCCGCCGTTGAACAGCGTGGATCCGGCCTCGGTCGGGGTGCGCAGCGTGGCGCGCGCGGGGGGTGAAGGCGATGGAACGGCATCCGCCATTCCGCAGCCCGAGACGCCGGAGCAGATCCGCCCTCTGTGGGAGGTTGAGCGATTCGCTATCGAACGGGCGATCGAGGTATGCGGAGGCAACATCCCGCGCGCGGCCGCGCATCTCGGTATCAGCGCGTCGACGATCTACCGCAAGCGCATGGCTTGGGAAGGCGGAGCGACGCCGTCGCCCAAATAGGCGAGGCGCCGCGGGTACCTTTCCTCAGGCTTTGACGTGCAGGTCCTTCGGCATGTTGGCCAAAGGCTTCGCGCCCGTTTCGGTGACCCGGAAGGTCTCGCTGACCTCATAGCCCCAGCCGGTCATCCACATGCCCGTGATCATATGGAAGGTCATGTTGGGCTGGAGGACGGTCTTGTCGCCGGGCCGCAGGCTGGCCGTGTGCTCGCCCCAGTCGGGCGGATAGTTCACGCCCAGTGAATAGCCGACACGCGATTCCTTGCTGTAGCCGTGCTTTGAAATCAGCTTGTTCCACACGGCATGGACCTCGCCGCAGGTGAGGCCCGGTTTGATCGCGTTCAGCGTCTCCACGAGGGCGTCATTGCAGACGTCCGCCAGCTTGGTCAGCTCGTCCTTCGGCTTGCCCAGATACATCGTGCGCGCCAGTACGCTGTGATAGTGGAAGCGCGCGGCGGAAAGCTCGAGGCAGATGCCGCGGTTATTCTCGAACGGCTCGTCCGTCCAGGTCAGATGCGGCGCGGCACTCTTGGGCTCGGGCATGACCAGCGGCACGAAAGCTGAATAGTCGCCGCCGAATTCCTTGGTGCCGCTGATCTGCGCTTCGTAGATCTTGGCCACCGCGTCGCACTCGCGCACGCCCGGTGCCACCACCTCGTACGCAACGCGCGTGATCTTTTCGCAAATCTTGGCCGCCTGCTCCATGTACTTGATTTCGGAGGGCGACTTCACGATGCGCACCCAGTTCACCAGGAGGTCGGCGTTGACCCAAGTGGCGTTGGGCAAAGAGGCCTTGAATGCCTCGTAGGCGCGCGGGGTGAAATAGAACGAGTCCATCTCGAGTCCGATGCGCTTCTTGTCCCAACCCTTCTCCTTGAGGATTTCGGCCATGTAGCTGGAGGCGTGGCGCTCCGGCGTCTGGACATAGACATCCGGATAGCCGCGCACGTTGTCGGGCTTTAGGTAGGTGGTGAACTCGCAACCCTTGGAGTCCATGAAGCGGCCGGTCCAGATCGGCTCCGGCGCGTCCATCGCCAGGATCACCGCCTGGGGCGTATAGAACGACCAGCCATCATAGCCCGTCAGGTAGTTGATATTCGCCGTGTCGGTCGACAGCAGCACGTCGACGCCCGCTTTCTGCATCGCGGCCTTCACCTTGGCGATGCGCGCGTCGAACTCGGATTTCGGGAACGGGATCATCGCTGGCTCCGCCTATTCGCTGATGATGGGGTTCTTGAGGGTGCCGACGCCGGATATCTCCACCTCGGCCACATCGCCCGGCTTCATGAACAAGGGCGGGTTGCGCTTGGACCCCACGCCGGAGGGCGTGCCGGTCGGAATGACGTCGCCGGGGCGCAGTTCGGTGAAGGTGGTGATGTAGGCGATCAGCTCGCGGATCGGAAAGATCATCACATCGGTGCCCGAGCGCTGCACTTCCTTGCCGTTGAGGCGCGTGCAGAGGGTCAGTTTCTGGGGATCGGGGATTTCGTCGGCCGTCACCATCCAGGGGCCGAAGCCGCCGGTGGCGGGGAAATTCTTGCCCGGCACAAACTGGGTCGTCTGATACTGCCAGTCGCGTACGCTGCCGTCGTGGTAGCAGGAATAGCCAGCGATGTGCTCCAGCGCCTTCTCGCGGCTGACGTGGCGGCCGGCCTTGCCGATGATGACCGCCAATTCACCTTCGTAGTCGAGCTGGTCCGAGACCTTGGGCTTCACGATGGCTTGGCCGTGGCCCACTTGCGTGTCGGCGAAGCGGGTGAAGAGCGTCGGGTGCGAGGTTTTGTCGCGCCCGGTCTCCTTGCGGTGCTCGTCATAATTGAGGCCGATGCAGATGATCTTGTCGGGATCGGGGATCGGCGGCAGATAGGTGATGTCCTCGAGCTTCACATCCGGCTTCGAGCTTTCCACCGCCTTGCGCGCCTGATCCAGCGCGCCCGCGGCCAGCACGGCCTTGAGCGAAGAATGGGGCAACCGCCGGTTAAGATCGACGATACCGCCTTCCACGATTGCGCCATAGGACACCTTGCCGCCGGCCTTGAATGTCACGAGCTTCATGCCGCCCTCCCCGAAAATGAAGACCGCCGCGCCTTCGCACGGCGGCGGAAACCATGACTGCCCGTCACGGAGGGCGCAAGCCTTGTCCGCCAGGCCCGTGCGGTGCTTAGGTGGGCACGATGAACGCCACCGATTTTCTTCTCACGTCATCCGTCGATCGCGCTGGTCGCACGGCTTTCCTCTGGCGCAACCGAGCCTTGACCTATGGGGCATTGGAAGTGGAGACGGCGCGCGCCGCCCATGCTCTGGCTGCGTTCGGTCTGCGCACGGGCGAGCGGGTTCTGTTCCAGTTGAAGGACACCCCAACTCTGGTCTGCGCCTACCTGGGCGCGATGAAGATGGGCGCGGTGGCGGTCGCCTTGAATCCACGCCTGACTGGCGAGGAACTGGCCCATGTGACGGCCGACAGCGGCGCGCGCCTCATACTGTGCGACCAGGATAGCCGCGCGGTGACGGAGGCCGCCGTCGCGGCGGCAGGCGGCGCGGCGCGGGTCGTGATGGCAGGGGTGCCGGACGCGTCCTTCGAGACCGCGATGAAAGCGCAGTCGGCGCATCATGATTCGGCGCTGACCGTAGAAGATGACATGGCCTTTTGGGTCTATACGTCCGGCACGACGGGACGCCTTAAGGCTGCCGTGCACCGCCATCGGGACGTGGTGGTGTCCGATTTGTATCCGCGGCAGATCCTAGACGTCAGAGCCGGCGACATTCTCTATGCGACGTCCAAGCTGTTCTTCGCTTATGCGCTAGGCACCATCCTGTTCGGCACGTTGCGCCTGTCGGCAACCGCCGTGTTGAACGACGCGCCGTCTGATCCCACCACGGTCGCCGCGGTGGTAGCACGGCACCGACCCACGATCATGTTCTCGGTGCCGACGCTCTATCGCAGCCTGCTTGCGGCCGGAGTCGTCGAAGGCACGGCGTTCCGGCGCGTGCGCCATTACGTCTCGGCTGGCGAACGTCTATCTCCCGTGCTCTACGATCAGTGGCTGGCCCGTACCGGCGTTTCGATCCTGGACGGCATGGGCGCATCGGAAACGATTTACATGCTGCTGACCAATGGTGCCGGCCGCATCCGCCCCGGCGCGTCGGGCGTGCCTGCACCGGGTGCCGAGGTGAAGCTGGCCGACGCTGAGGGAAATCCCGTTGCGCCGGGCGAGCTCGGCATTCTATGGGCGCGGATAGAATCCTGCGCCGCGCGCTACTGGAACCAGCCGGAAGCGTCGACGCGGGCCTTCCGTGACGGTTGGTTCGCAACCGGCGATCTCTACCGCGTCGATGCGGATGGGTTCTGGCACCACGAAGGGCGCGCGGACGATCTGCTTAAGGTGGCCGGCCAATGGGTCAGCCCGGCGGAGGTGGAGGAAGTCGCGCTGTCGGTTGCCGGCGTGCGCGACGCCGCGTTGGTGGGCCGTTCAGACGCGAGCGGCCTCATGCGGACGACCCTCTATATTGTGCTGACATCCGGTGCCGACGGCGCGTTGGAGGCGTTGCGGGCCGTGTTGCCGGAGCGCTTGATGTCCCACAAGGTGCCGCGCGATATCCGCGTGGTCGACGCCGTGCCGCGCACGGCGACGGGCAAGCTGCAGCGTTACAAGCTGCGCGAGGCGGCGGCCTAGCTCAGCGTCCGCCGGTGCCGCCCCAGTTGCGTGGCGAGGCCATGGCCTCGGTGTAGCACTCCTTTTGTCCGTCGTTCCAACCCTGGGTGTATTCGGTGTCCGTGCCGTAGCGTGTATCGTCGCGCGGCGCCTCGGGGCCCGACTTTCCGGCATAGACCTGACCCGAGCTGCAGCCCGTGATGTAGCCATCGCGATAACCCTGCGTCGCGTGTGGTTTTACGGTCGAGCAGGCGGCCAGAAAGCTCATACAAAGGATCGCGGTTCGAACCGTGTTTCCCATTGGCGCCACACCTCGGATTCCGTGTCCTGGAACAATACGGCACCGAGCCCGTTATGGATCATCCTATCCGAGGGATCTTCGCGCCTCGAATCCGCCCCAATGATGGTTTGATTTGTTCATCAACCCCAACTCCGGTTTAATGAAAACGGGGCTGGCGGCGAGTGGCGCGGCGTGTGGCCAATTCCGCTTGTCGATAGGCGCCGCTTGCGGCGTGCGAATGCGAGGTTTGCGATGAAGGTTTTGGCGGTCCATCCGGGCCCGTTGATGTACACCAAAATCTATCTCCGCTTGGAACCGCTCGGATTGGAGCTGGTCGCGGAGGAACTGCGCCGTGCGGGCCACGACGTACGTATCATCGACCTTCAAGTCGAATCGCCGCGCGCGCTGGAACGTCTGGTCGATTCCTGGCAGCCCGACGCCGTTTGCTTCTCGTGCAACTACCTCGCGAATGTGCCCGAGGTGATCGATCTGGCCAAGGACGTGCGGGCGCGCATACCCCGTGCTTTTATCTTCGTCGGCGGACATAGCGCCTCTTTCGTGGCGCCGGACATGCTCATGCATGGCGAGGGTGCCATCGATTGCATCCTCAAGGGCGAGGGCGAGGCCGTCGTGGCCAAACTGCTCCAGGTCGTCCGGGACGACCGCGGCGCGATCCTGGAAGTGCCTGGTGTCGTGACCGTCGAAGGCGAGGGGCCGAAGCCCATTTTCGTCGAGAATCTCGATGACCTCATGCCGGCGCGCGACCTTCTGCGCCACCGAAAGAAGTATTTCATCGGCGTTCTCGACCCCGCGGCCTCGATCGAGTTCTCGCGCGGCTGTCCATGGGACTGCTCATTCTGCAGTGCTTGGACCTTTTACGGCCGCAGCTACCGGACGGTCAGCCCCGAGCGCGCGGTCGAGGACATGGCGCGCATCAAGGAGCCGGGCGTCTTCATCGTCGACGACGTCTCCTTCATCCAGTCCAAGCACGGCATGGCTATCGGCGAGGCCATCGCGCGCAAAGGGATCAAGAAGCAGTACTACCTGGAGACGCGCGGCGATGTGCTGATGCGCAATCTGGACGTCTTCAAGTTCTGGAAGGAGCTGGGTGTCGCATACATGTTCTTGGGCCTCGAGGCCATCGACGAGGAAGGGCTAAAGCGCTATCGCAAGCGCGTCACCCTGAACCAGAATTTCGAGGCACTGGAGACCGCGCGCAAACTCGGCATTCAGGTCGCCATCAACATCATCGCCGATCCCGACTGGGACCATGAGCGATTCCGGGTTGTGCGCGAATGGTGCATGGAGATTCCCGAGATCGTGAACATCAGCATCAACACGCCCTATCCGGGCACGGAGAGCTGGCACACCGAGGGACGACGGCGCATGACGCAGGATTATCGCCTGTTCGACATCCAGCACGTGGTGTTGCCGACCAAGTTGCCGTTGCACGAGTTCTATGCCGAGCTGGTGAAGACCCAGCAGGTCCTGAATATGAAGCATCTGGGTTGGGCCGCGGCCAAGAGCACGGCCGCCATCGCGGCCAAGCTGCTTCTGCGCGGGCAGACCAACTTTGTGAAGATGCTGTGGAAGTTCAACAGCGTCTACAACCCCGAGTTGCAAATGGCCGATCATGCCCGCCCCGTGAAATACAAGATGTCGATGGAGCATGCCCGGGACGGCAAGACCGACAAGCAAACGCTCTACGTTCACGAGCCGCGTGGCCGCAAGGGCCGCGCCATCGACGACGCCACCGAGCGTTTCGTCGAACAGACACGCATGGGCGCGACTGCCTGAGTAAGGCGACTCTTTCCATGCCGAAAGGCTGCTGATGGCCGGGCTCAATTGGCGCTTCGACAACAGCTATGCGCGCCTGCCCGAGGCGTTCTATGCCCGCCTGGGGCCGACGCCGGTCGCCAAGCCGCAACTCGTGGTTTTCAACCGCGCGCTCGCCGACGAACTCGCTCTCGGGCCTGTCGAGGCCGACGAAGCCGAATTGGCTGCGTTGTTCGCTGGCAACAGGGTGCCGGATCAGGCCACGCCGTTGGCGCAAGCCTATGCCGGGCATCAATTCGGCCATTTCACCATGCTGGGTGACGGGCGGGCGATTGTCCTGGGTGAGCATGTCGCGCCCGATGGCCGCCGGGTCGATATCCAGCTCAAGGGCTCGGGCCCCACGCCTTTCTCACGCCGGGGCGACGGGCGCGCAGCGCTTGGGCCTATGTTGCGGGAATACGTCGTCAGCGAAGCCATGCACGCGCTCGGCATTCCGACGTCGCGCAGCCTGGCCGTGGTGACGACGGGCGAAAAAGTTTATCGCGAGGAGATTCTGGCAGGCGCGGTCTTGACCCGGGTCGCCGCGAGTCATTTGCGTGTGGGCACATTCGAATATGCATCCGCGCGCCGAGACGTGGATGCGCTCGCGGCTCTGGTCGCTTACGCTATCGACCGGCACTATCCGAATTTGAAGGACAGCAAGGCACCAGCCATCGCGCTCTTGTGGGCGGTGATGGAGCGGCAAGCCAATCTCATCGTCCATTGGATGCGGGTCGGCTTCATCCATGGCGTCATGAACACCGACAACATGACGATCTCGGGCGAGACCATCGATTACGGTCCTTGCGCCTTTATGGACGCGTACGATCCCGCGACAACGTTCAGCTCGATCGATCAAGGGCGCCGCTATGCATTTGGAAATCAGCCAGGTATCGCGCGCTGGAATCTGACGCGCCTGGCCGAGGCTCTGTTGCCGCTGATCCATCCCGAGCAAGACAAGGCCATAGCACTGGCGGAAGAGAGGCTGGAGGCGTTTGGTGCGCTCTATGTCGCGCGCTGGACCGCCATGATGCGCCGGAAGCTCGGTTTATCCGGCGAGGCTGCGGGCGATGCCGCGCTGATCAAGGATCTGCTGTCCTGGATGGAACGCCGCCGGGCCGATTACACCAACACGTTTCGGCTGCTGACCGCCGATCGGGACGGCGGCGAAATCTATACCGATGAGGCATTCGTGAGCTGGCGGGAGCGTTGGCGCGCGCGCCGGGGCGATTTGGGCGCCGCGCGTCTGATCATGGAAGGTGCCAACCCGGCCTATATCCCGCGCAACCATCGGGTCGAGGAGGCGCTTGCCGCTGCCGGGCAGGGCGACATGGCGCCGTTTCAGACACTGCTCGATGCGCTGGCGCTACCTTATACGGAGCGCCCGGGCCTCTCCGCTTATACCGAGCCCAATCCCGAAGACAACTACCGGACCTTCTGCGGCACGTAAGGGCGCGCTCGCCGCTACTTCTTCGCCGCTACGAGGACGATTTCGACCTGGTCCTTGCCGGCGAGGCCGACCTGGATGCAGGCGCGCTGCGGCCAATGGTCGGAGTTGCCGCCGATCCATTTGACCCACTCGCCTTCCATCTCGTCCTTCTTCTTGATGTCCGTCAGATAGACGGTGGCCTGGATGAGGCGGGTCTTGTCGGAGCCGAGCTCGGCCAGGACCTTGTCCAGCTTCGCCAGCGTGTTGCGGGTCTGCTCGGCCACGGTCGGCGCGGAGGTGGGATCGACCGCCACCGCCGTTACCAAATCCTTGAAGGCGCTGCCGACGCTACGGCCGACCGCATTGCCTTTTGCGCGCTTGATATCCATGGGGCTACTCCCGCGACAATGACCAAGAAAATGGTGGGCGCGGCTGGGATTGAACCAGCGACCCCTCGCATGTGAAACGAGTGCTCTACCGCTGAGCTACGCGCCCGGTCTCGATGGGAGGGCGCATTAATGGGGTGGGCACTGTCCCCTGTCAAGAAACCGCGCTGGTCAGGCGCCCGAGCGCGGCGGGAAGGTCGGCGAAGCGGTCGATCAAGAGATCGGCGCCCCAGTCCTCGATCCTGCCGTGGGTGTAACCGTAGGTGACGCAGATGCAGGGCAGGTTTAGACCATGCGCCGCGCGCACGTCGTTGACGCTGTCGCCCACCATGATCGCGGGCGCTCCCGGCGTCACGTTCATCGCGTCCAGCGTCGCCCGCAGATGGGCCGGATCGGGCTTGCGGCGCGTCACTTTGTCGGGCCCGACAGCCGCATCGAAATGGCGGGCTAGGCCGGTCCCTTCAAGTACGGCGGTGATTAGCGCATCGGGCTTGTTGGTGCAGACGCCCAGACGGTGGCCGGCCTGTTTCAGTTGCGACAGCACCTTGTCCACATCGGGATAAGGCGCGGTTAACGTGGCCGGCGCTGCGTGATAGTGCGTCATGAAGCGGGCCAAAAGCGTGTCCAAGGCGTTCTCTTGGGGCGCCGGGCCGGTCACGGCGAAAGCGCGCCGCACCAATTGCGCCGCGCCGTCGCCAACGAAGGAAATGACGGTCGCGGGGTCGAGGACGGGTCTTCCGTCTTCGCGGAGCATCTTATTGATGGCCACGCCGATATCGGGCGCGCTGTCTACGAGCGTGCCGTCCAGGTCGAAGACCAGGGCCGGGGGCGCTGGCGCCATGGGTAGGGTCATGCAAACATCCGTAACAATATGTGACTGGCCTGGGCGGGAGGGCCGTGGCAATTTCCGTCGCAATTCAATGGATTAGGTCCCGGTTCTAGGCAAAGCTGAGCGATGGCACAACGCAAAACCGCCGCCGTGATCCTGGCCGCCGGCAAGGGCACGCGCATGAAGTCGGCCCTGCCCAAGGTCATGCATCCCTTGGCCGGGCAGCCCATGATCCGGCACCTCCTGGCGTCGGTAGACGCCGCCAGGCTGGAACGCGCGGTCGTCGTGGTTGGACCGGAAATGGAATCGGTGGCGAAGGCGGTGGCGCCCGCACCGGCCGTCGTGCAGAAGGATCGGCTGGGCACGGGCCATGCCGTCCTCTGCGCGAAGGGCGCATTCAAGGATTTCGACGGCGATGTGCTGGTCCTCTACGGCGATACGCCGCTTTTGACGCCCGAAACGTTGCGGCGGGTGATGCAAGCGCGCCGCAAGGGCGCGGCGGTCGTGGTATTGGGCTTCGAGCCCGCCGATCCGGGCGCCTATGGACGTCTCGTGCTTGGCCCCAAGGGTGGGCTCGAGGCGATCGTGGAATACAAGGACGCCACGCCCCCGCAGCGCGCCATTCGCCTGTGCAATTCAGGCGTCATGGCGGCGGACTCGAAGCTTCTGTTCACGCTCCTGTCCAAGGTGCGGAACGACAACGCCAAGGGCGAATACTACCTGACTGACGTGGTCGCGCTCGCACGCAAAAAGGGCTTGGTCTGCGCCGTCGTGCGCGCGCCGGAGGAGGAGCTTCTCGGCGTCAATTCGCGCGGCGAGCAGGCCGCGGCCGAAGCGGTGATCCAAGCGCGTTTGCGCAACCGCGCGATGGAGAACGGCGCCACCCTGATCGACCCGTCGTCCGTCTTCTTCTCCGCCGACACCAAGTTGGGCCGGGACGTGACTGTCGGTCCCAACGTCGTCTTTGGGCCCGGCGTGAGCGTGGCAGACGATGTCGAAATCCGCGCTTTCTGCCATATCGAAGGGGCCAAGATCGGCAAAGGCGCCATCGTCGGCCCGTTCGCGCGTCTGCGCCCCGGCGCCGTGTTGGGCAAGGACGCGCATATCGGTAATTTCGTCGAGGTGAAGCAGACGGTCGTCGAGGCCGGCGCCAAGGCCAACCATCTTACCTATCTCGGCGATGCGCGGGTCGGCGCGGGCGCCAACGTGGGCGCGGGCACCATCACCTGCAACTACGATGGTTTCCTGAAGTCGCACACCGACATCGGCGCCGGCGTCTTCATCGGCTCCAACTCGGCGCTGGTGGCACCGGTCAAGATCGGTGACGGCGCCATCGTGGGCGCGGGCAGCGTCATCACCAAGGACGTACCGGCCGACGCGCTGGCTACCGCGCGCGGCAACCAGCGCGTGGTACCGGGCTGGGCCAAGCCTTACCGGGAACGAAAAAAGGCCGAGAAGGCCGCGCGAAAGAAGGGGAGCTAGAAACGCATGTGCGGAATAATCGGCATCATCGGTAAAGCCGAGGCGGCGCCGCTGCTCGTCGACGGGCTGAAGCGGTTGGAATATCGTGGCTACGATTCAGCGGGCGTGGCCACGCTGGTCAACGGCCATATCGAGCGCCGCCGCGCCGAGGGCAAGCTGAAGAATCTCGCTTCGCTGCTTGAGAAAGACCCTCTGCCGGGCACTACAGGTATCGGCCACACGCGCTGGGCGACCCACGGCATTCCTGCCGAACGCAACGCCCACCCGATTTCGACCGACAAAGTCGCCGTCGTCCATAACGGCATCATCGAGAATTTCCAGGAACTGCGCCGCGAGTTAATCGCCGCCGGGTGCAAATTCACCAGCGATACGGACACCGAGGCCATCGCGCATCTGATCACCCAGTTGCTGAAGACCGAGACGACACCCCAGGCCGCCGTTGCTAAGGCGCTGAAGCGCCTGCAGGGCGCCTTTGCCTTGGCCATCATCTTTTCCGGCAACAACAACCTGATGGTCGGCGCGCGGCGCGGCAGCCCGCTTGCGATCGGCTATGGCGATGGCGAGATGTATCTGGGCTCGGATGCATTGGCGCTTGCGCCGCTGACCCAGCGCATCAGCTACATGGAAGAGGGTGACTGGGTCGAACTGACGCCGACCGGCGCCCGGGTCCATGACGCCGACGACAAGGTCGTTCAGCGCGAGGTGAAGCTGACGGCGCTTTCCGGCGCCATGGTCGGCAAGGGCCAGTATCGCCACTACATGCAGAAGGAAATTTTCGAACAGCCGGCGGTCATCGGCGACACGCTCCAGGCATTCCTCAATCCCGTCGAGCGCGCGATCAGGCTGCCGAAACTGCCTTTTGATCTGGCCAAAGTACCGCGCATCACGGTCTCGGCCTGCGGCACGGCTTTCTTTGCCGGGATGGTCGGCAAGTATTGGCTGGAACAGATCGCGCGTTTGCCGGTCGAAGCCGACATCGCATCCGAGTTCCGCTACCGCGAGGCGCCCATGCCGGAAGGCGGAGCGGCTCTGTTTGTCTCCCAATCCGGCGAGACGATCGACACGCTGGCCGCGCTCCGTTACGCGAAAAGCCAGGGCCAGCGCATTATCGGTATCGTGAACGTTCCGGAAAGCGCGATCGCGCGCGAATCCGACGTCGTCCTCTCGACCCTCGCGGGCCCCGAGATCGGTGTGGCCTCGACCAAGGCCTTCACCACACAGCTCACGGTCCTGGCCGCCTTTGCCATCGCCACCGCCAAGGCGCGCGGCGCCATCGATCATGCCAAGGAGATCCAGCTTTACACCGCGTTGACGGAAGTGCCGTCGCGCGCGGCCGAGATCCTGAACAACGACGAAGCGATCCAGAAGATCGCCGAGTTCGTCATGCAGGCGCGGGACGTGCTCTATCTCGCGCGCGGCAATCTTTTTCCGCTGGCCCTCGAAGGCGCGCTCAAGCTGAAGGAAATCTCCTACATTCATGCCGAGGGCTACGCGGCCGGCGAGATGAAGCACGGCCCCATCGCGCTCATCGACGAGGACGTGCCCGTCGTCGTTGCCGCGCCCAGCGGTCCGCTCTACGAGAAAACCGCCTCCAACGTGCAGGAGGTGGTGGCCCGCGGCGGCCGCGTGATCCTCCTCTCGGACGCGGATGGCGTGCGCAACATCGGCACCAAGGTAGAGCATGCCGTCGAACTACCGGCCGTCGACCCGTTCGTGGCGCCTATCCTCTACGCGATTCCCGTGCAGCTTCTGGCCTATCACGTCGCGGTCTTGAAGGGCACGGACGTCGACCAGCCGCGCAACCTGGCGAAAAGCGTCACGGTCGAATAGCGTCGCTCTTCCTTCACGCCAACACGGAGCCGTTCCCATGAAGCTGTCCGACTTCAAGGCCCTGACCTTCGATTGCTATGGCACGCTGATCGATTGGGAAACCGGCCTGTGGAACGCGATCCGCCCGTGGGTGGAGAAGGCGGGCGTCAAGGACGGGCGCGAGCAGGTGCTCTCCGTCTTCGGTGGCATCGAAACTGGCATTGAGGCAAAGGAGCCCGCACTCAACTACCGCAAGGTGCTGGCCAAGGTGCACGGCGAGGTGGCCAAGCATTACGGCAAGGCGCCCGATCCCGCGATGGCGGCCGAGTTTGGCGATTCGATTCAGCACTGGCCCGCGTTTCCAGATTCGGTCGAGGCGCTGAAGTCGCTCAAGAAGCACTACAAGCTGGTCATCCTGTCCAATGTCGATCGCGCCTCCTTCGCCCATTCCAACAAGAAGCTGGGCGATATTTTCGACGCGGTGGTGACGGCCGAGGATGTCGGCTCCTACAAGCCCGACCGGCGCAACTTCGAGGCGGTGGAGAAGGCGGTGGCAAAGCTGGGCGTGCCGAAGGCCCAGATCCTCCACACGGCCCAGAGCGTCTTCCACGACATCGTGCCGGGCCGCGCCTATGGCCTGAAGACGGCCTGGATCAATCGCCGCCACGACAAGGCCGGTTCCGGGGCAACGCCCCCGCCCGATCCCAACGCCAAGCCGGACTGGGTCTTCAACAGCATGGCGGCCATGGCCAAGGCGCGCGACGCCGAAGGCTAAGCCTTTGTAATCGTTCGTAGGCCCGGCGGGTTAACACCTGCCGGGCGCGACACTATTATTTCCCAATCATTCCCCGAGGAGACCGGCCATGAAACTCGACGATCCGAAACTGCTGCGCCAGAAATGCTACATCGACGGCGCCTGGGTCGATGCCGATAACGGCCAGACCATCAAGGTCACCAATCCGGTCGACAGCGCCGCCATCGGCACTGTGCCGCGTGCCGGCACCGCCGAGACGCGCCGTGCCATCGAGGCCGCGAATGCGGCCTATCCCGCCTGGCGCGCCAAGACCGCCAAGGAGCGAGCCACCATCCTGCGCAAGTGGTTCGAGCTGATGATCCAGCATAAGGAGGATCTGGCGAAGATCATGACCGCCGAGCAGGGCAAGCCCCTGACGGAATCGCGCGGCGAGATCGTCTATGGCGCTTCGTTCATCGAATGGTTCGCCGAGGAAGGCAAGCGCGTGTATGGCGACGTCATTCCGCAGCCGCTGCCCGGCCGCCGCATCGTTGTGACCAAGGAGCCGGTGGGCGTCGTGGGTGCGATCACGCCGTGGAATTTTCCCAACGCCATGATCACCCGCAAATGCGGCCCGGCCTTGGCCGCCGGCTGCACGGTCGTCTGCAAGCCCGCGTCCGAGACGCCGTATTCGGCGCTGGCGCTGGCCGAGTTGGGCGAGCGCGCCGGCATTCCCAAGGGCGTGTTCAACGTGGTGACCGGCTCGGCCAAAGACATCGGCGCGGAGCTGACCTCCAATCCGATCGTCCGCAAGATCACCTTCACGGGTTCGACCGAGATCGGCAAGAAGCTGATCGAGCAGTGCGCGGGCACGGTGAAGAAGATGTCGATGGAACTGGGCGGCCACGCGCCGTTCATCGTCTTCGACGATGCCGACATGGATGCGGCCATCGAAGGCGCCATGCAGTCCAAGTTTCGCAACATGGGCCAGACTTGCGTATGCGCGAACCGCATCTATGCCCAGGACGGTATCTATGACGAGTTCGTCTCGCGCCTGTCCCAGGCCGTCTCGGGCCTGAAGGTCGGCAACGGCATGGACGATGGCGTGACCCAGGGTCCGCTGATCAACCCCGCCGCCATCGACAAGGTCGAGGAGCACATCCAGGACGCCGTCTCCAAGGGCGCGCGCCTCGTGGTGGGCGGCAAGCGCCACCAGCTCGGCGGCTCGTTCTACCAGCCCACCGTCTTGGCCGACGTGAAACCCGGCATGAAGATCACCAAGGAAGAGACCTTCGGCCCGGTGGCCCCCGTCATCCGCTTCAAGGACGAGAACGAAGTGGTGAAGATGGCCAACGACACGGAGTTCGGCCTGGCGTCGTATTTCTATACCCGCGATTTGGGCCGCGCCTGGCGCGTCTCCGAGGCGCTGGAATACGGCATCGTTGGCCTCAACGTCGGCATCATCTCGACCGAGGTCGCACCCTTCGGCGGCATGAAGGAATCGGGCCTGGGCCGCGAAGGTTCCAAGTACGGCATCGACGACTTCCTCGAGGTCAAATACGTCTGCATGGGCGGCGTCTAGACCCGGCCGTTTTCCACCCTATATCGCCTAACATGCGGGCGCGGGATGAAACCCGCGCCCGCTTCGTCTCTGGGGATCAGCCATGGCCACATACGACTTCGACCTGTTCGTGATCGGCGCCGGTTCGGGCGGCGTGCGCGCCTCGCGCTGGGCCGCGCGCTACGGCGCCAAGGTGGCGGTGGTGGACGATGATCGCCTCGGCGGCACCTGCGTCAACCGCGGCTGCATCCCGAAGAAGCTCTATGCCTATGCCTCTCACTTCCACGAAGATTTCGAGGACGCGGTTGGCTTCGGTTGGGACAAGGCAGCGCCCAAGTTCGATTGGACGCGCCTGGTTGCAGCCAAGGAGAAGGAGATCGCGCGCCTCAACGGCATCTACGCCAAGCTGCTGGACGGCTCCGGCGTCACCCGCATCGATGGGCGCGCCACGGTCGAAGGACCGCACGAAGTGAAAGTGGGTGGCAAGACCTACACTGCTCGGTACATCCTCGTCGCCACGGGCGGTCGCCCGCATCGGCCGGAGATTCCGGGCGCCGAGTTGGGCATCGTTTCCGACGATGCATTCGATCTGCCGAAGCTGCCCAAGCGCATCGTCATCCTCGGCGGTGGCTATATCGCGCTGGAGTTCGCCGGCATCTTCGCCGGTCTCGGCGTAGAGACCACGCTCGTCTATCGCCAGCCCTTGCCGCTGCGTGGGTTCGACGAGGATGTGCGCAAGCATGTTGCGGCCGAGATCGCCAAGAAGGGCATCGTCATCCGGTCGGAAGCGAACCTGACCAAGCTGGAGCGCAAGGGAAGCGGACTGCTCGCGCACACGACGGCGGGCGATGCAATCGAGGCGGACATCGTCATGTTCGCGACGGGGCGTGAACCCAACACCAAGGGGTTGGGGCTGGAAAAGGTGGGTGTGACGCTCGGCCGGAACGGCGAAGTGGTCGTGGACGAATATTCGCGCAGCAGCGTGGCGAGCGTCTACGCCATCGGCGATGTGACCGACCGGATCGCGCTGACGCCCGTGGCCTTGCACGAGGCCATGTGCGTGGCCGAGACGCTGTTCAATAACAATCCGACCAAGGTGGACCACGCGGATGTGGCGGCCGCCGTATTCAGCCAGCCGACGGTTTCCGCCGTCGGGCTGACCGAAGAGGAAGCGCGCAAGCGCTTCGGGCGTGTGGACGTTTACCGGACATCGTTCAAACCGCTGAAGCACACGCTTTCCGGTCGCGACGAGCGCACCCTGATGAAGCTCGTGGTGGATGCTGCCTCGGGCCGCGTGCTCGGCTGTCACATGGTGGGCGAGGATGCTGCCGAGATCATCCAGGGCATCGCGATCGCGGTGAAGATGCGCGCCACCAAGGCCGACTTCGACCGCACCATCGGCATTCACCCAACGGCGGCGGAGGAATTCGTGACCCTGCGCGACAAGGTGCCCGACCCGGTCCCCAAGGCAGCGGAGTAGGGAAGCCCGGCGGCCCCCTGGAAAAATCCCTGATTCCGCCTATTATCCCGACCGTCCCGCGGCCCCGAGCCCCGGGGTAAAAGGCGAAGGAGCCTGTGTTTTGGCCCAGAAGTGGCAGCTCGATAGCTGGCGGGCAAAGCCCGTGCAGCAGGCGCCGGTCTACCCAGACCCGGCCGCGTTGAAGGCGATGGAACAGCGTCTTCGGCGCGTTCCCCCTTTGGTGTTCGCGGGCGAGGCGCGCCGGCTGAAGGCTGCCCTGGCCAAAGTCGCCGACGGGAAGGCTTTTCTGCTTCAGGGTGGCGACTGTGCGGAAAGCTTCGCCGAATTCCACCCCGACAACATCCGCGACACATTCCGCGTCCTGCTGCAGATGGCCGTGGTGCTGACCTATGGCGCCGCGTGCCCGGTGGTGAAGGTCGGCCGCCTGGCGGGCCAGTTCGCCAAGCCGCGCTCGGCGCCCACCGAGAAGATCGGCGACGTCGAACTGCCGGCCTATCGTGGCGACATCGTCAACAACCTGGATTTCACGCCCGAGTCGCGCAAGCCCGACCCGGAGCGGCTGATGCTGGCCTACAGCCAAGCGGCGGCCACGCTCAACCTCCTGCGCGCCTTCGCCCAGGGCGGCTATGCCGACCTGCACCAGGTGCATCGCTGGAACATGGGTTTCGTTTCCCGCAGCCCCCAGGGCGCGCGCTACCAGGAGATGGCGGCCCGGCTGACCGAGACGCTCAACTTCATGGAAGCCTGCGGCCTCACGTCGGAGACGACGCCGCAAATCCGCGAGACGGATTTCTTCACCTCGCACGAAGCGCTTCTCTTGCCCTACGAGGAGGCGCTGACGCGTGTCGATTCGACGACCGGCGACTGGTACGACGTTTCGGCCCACATGCTGTGGATCGGCGACCGCACGCGCCAGATCGACGGCGCGCATGTCGAGTTCCTGCGCGGCGTGAAGAACCCGATCGGCCTCAAGTGCGGCCCGTCCATGGAACCGGATGGCCTGCTCAAGCTGATCGACGTTCTGAACCCGGACAACGAACCCGGCCGACTGACGCTGATCGCGCGCATGGGCTCGGACAAGGTCGATTCCAAGCTCGCGCCGCTTATCCGCGCCGTCCGGCGCGAAGGTCGCGCGGTCGTGTGGTCTTGCGATCCCATGCACGGCAACACGATCAAGTCCTCGACAGGCTATAAGACCCGTCCCTTCGATCGCGTCCTCGCCGAGGTGCGCGGCTTCTTTGCCGTCCACCAGGCCGAGGGCACCTATGCTGGCGGCATCCATCTCGAACTGACCGGTCAGGACGTCACCGAGTGCATCGGCGGCGCCCAGGCCATCACGGAAGAGAAGCTGTCCGACCGTTACCATACGCACTGCGATCCGCGTCTGAACGCCTCGCAATCCTTGGAGCTTGCGTTCCTTGTCGCCGAAGCCCTCAAGCACGAGCGGAGCGAACTCGATCGACGCCGCGTCGCCGCCGCGTCCTGAGTCGCCCTCCGCCGATCCATCCACCCATCCTCTAGGCACGCCCATGCCCGGTGCCGACGACGTCACGCGTTGGACGGACGCCTACTTCAACAAGAGCAAGGCTACCGTCCGCCGCTATGGCGACAAGACGGTGACCTACGCGCTGTTCATGCGCCGGCCCGTGCTGTGCACGCCGCGCTTGATGGTCGACTGGCTGAAGGGCATCGCCGCGGCGCGCGGCGCTTCGTTCAACATCGAGCTGAATTACCAGGAAGGCGAATGGGTCGGCGCGGGCGAGCCTATGCTGTATCTGACCGGGCCGTTCTCGCATCTGGTTGATCTGGAGACGCTTTATCTCCAGAAGCTCGGCCCGGCTTGCGTCGCGTCCTACAACGCCTATTCCATGTGCGTGGACCTGCCCAAGGTCGCGTTCCTGGCCATGGACGCGCGCCACTGCGCGGGCACCGAGATGGCGGACATCATGGCCTATGCGGCCTCGGTCGGGTCGGAGGCAGCCAAGCGCAAGGTCGGCGCCGTCGGTTTCGTCGGCAATGCGACCGATGCGACCGCCCACTACTTCGGCCAAAAGAAGGGCCTGGGCACCATGCCGCACGCGCTGGTCGGCTATGCCGGCTCAACCGTGCGCGCGGCCGAGATGTTCCGCGAAACCTTCCCGGACGAACCGTTGACCGTGCTGGTCGACTATTTCGGCCGCGAGGTATCCGACGCGCTCGACGTCTGCCGCCGTTTCCCGGATATGGTCGAGGCGGGCAAGCTCAGCGTTCGTATCGACACGCCCGGCGGCCGCTACGTCGAAGGGCTCGACCCGCCCGCGGCCTATGCGGTGCTGGAGCGCTACGTGCCGGAGGCCGTGCGCGGCTACCGGACGGAGACGGAGCTGCGTTATCTGGTCGGCACGGGCGTCTCCGCCGCCGCCGTCTGGCATATGCGCGAAAGCTTGGACAAGGAAGGCTTCCGCAAGTGCAAGATCGTGGCGTCGTCCGGCTTCACGCCGGAGAAGTGCCGCGTGATGGCGCTGGCCAATGCGCCCATCGACGTGATTGGCACTGGCTCCTACCTGCCCGAGCGTTGGACCGAAACCTACGCCACGGCCGACATCGTGGCCTATGACGGCGAGCCGCGCGTGAAGGTCGGCCGCGAGTTCCTGCTGCGGCCGAAGAAATAATCAGCGGCGCAGGGCTGCGAGCGCCTGCCGCTTGAATTCGCGCAGGTCGTTGTCCGAAATCTCGAACACTTCCTCGGCGGTGAAGTCGCCGTCCCACCAGAGGCAGATGCCGCTTTCGGCCTCGGTCATCTTCCGACCTAGCTCGCGCCGGGTCAGATAGAAGTCGCGGTTCATCACCAGTTGGTGCGTCTTGCGCAGGAAGCGCAGATGCATGCCCTCGATCTCGACCATCCAGCGGTGATGGTAGAAGCCGACTTCGGGAACATTCCCAAAGGCGGCGCGCAGGCCGAAGAAGCGCGCTTTGGCGAAGATCTCTCGCGCACGGCTGGGCACCTCGACATAACCGCGCTTGGCCACGCGGGCCAGCTCGCGGCAGACGACCAGCGGCTCGCGTACATCCTCGAGCAGGTGCGAGCAGATGGCGAAATCGAAGAATTTGTCGGGATAGGGCCAGCCGCCCGCGCACACATCCTGGATATGCCAGGTCTCTTCGGTGAAGCGCTCGGCTTCCTGCGGCGTCAGGGAATCGTGCTTCTGGCGGGTCTCGTAGCGGCCCAGGTCGATCACATGGGTGGCCGGGCCGAACGGATTGTGCCAGCCGCCCACGTCCAGCACGCGCATGCCCGCGCGGGCGGTCTCGACCAGGCAGGGCAGGTTGCCGCGGAGGATCATGGGGTCCGGTTATAGAAGCCTGCCCGCGCGGGCGCCAGCAAAGGGCGCCCGATTGCCTTCCGTCGGGCCCGCCCTATAGTGCCGGCCATGGCCGATACGCTCACCATCGCCCTTGCCCAGATCAATCCGACCGTGGGCGACCTGGCCGGCAATCTGGCGCGCATTCGCAAGCATCGCGCCGAGGCCGCGAAGGCGGGTTCCGATCTGGTCGTCTTTACGGAACTGACGGTCTGCGGCTATCCGCCGGAGGATCTGGTGCTGCGTCCCTCGTTCCAGGCGGCGACGGCGGCTGCGGTCGACGCGCTGGCGGCCGACACGGCAGACGGCGGCCCGGCCATGATCGTCGGAGCCTTGCGGGTCGAAAGCGGCGCGCTGCACAACGCGATCTTTCTCTTGGACGGCGGCAAGATCTCGGCCGTGCGTCTCAAGCACGATCTGCCCAACTACGGCGTCTTCGACGAAAAACGCGTCTTCAAAGCTGGCCCCTTGCCGGGCCCCATGAGCTTCCGCGACGTGCGCCTCGGAGTCATGGTCTGCGAGGATATGTGGACGCCGGACGTAACGGAGTGCCTGGAGGAATCCGGTGCGGAGTTGCTGGTCGTCGTCAACGGCTCGCCTTACGAGACGGCCAAGCATGACGAGCGCGTGAACCTAGCCGTCGCGCGCATCACCGAATCGAAACTGCCGCTGATCTATGTCAACCAGGTCGGCGGGCAGGACGAGTTGGTGTTCGACGGCGCGTCCTTCGTGCTGGGCGCCGATTGCAGCTTGCGCGCCCAGGCCAAGGCATGGCGAGAAGATCTGCTGATCACCCATTGGACGCGCGGCGCGGACGGCGCGTGGGCTTGCGCGGAGGCGCGGCGCGAACCGCCGCCGGATGGACATGAAGGGATCTACCAGGCGCTGGTCCTGGGCTTGCGCGACTATGTGCGCAAGAACGGTTTCCCCGGCGTCCTGATCGGCCTGTCGGGCGGCGTCGATTCCGCGCTGGTCGCCGTGCTGGCGGCCGACGCGCTGGGGCCCGAGCGCGTGCATTGCGTGATGATGCCGTCGCCCTATACCTCGCGGGAAAGTCTGGACGACGCGGCGGAGATCGCGCGGCTCCTGGGCATCCGGCTGGACAACGTCTCCATCGAGCCGGCCATGGGCGCGTTCGAGACCATGCTGAGGCCGCTGTTCGACGGCCGCGCGCCCGACACCACGGAGGAGAACATCCAGGCGCGCGCGCGTGGCATCACACTGATGGCGTTGTCCAACAAGTTTGGCCACATGGTGCTTTCCACCGGAAACAAGTCCGAGATGTCGGTGGGCTATTCCACGCTCTACGGCGATCTGTGCGGCGGCTATGCGATCCTGAAGGACGTCTACAAGATGGAAGTCTATGCCCTGTCGCGCTGGCGCAACCAGGCCAGGCCCGACGGCGCGTTGGGCCCTGCCGGCCGCGTGATCCCGGAAAACGTCCTGACCCGCGCGCCGACGGCGGAGCTGAAGCCCAACCAGACCGACCAGGATTCCCTGCCCCCCTATGCCCAGCTCGACGACGTCCTGTCGTGCCTCGTCGAAGGCGAGATGCCGGTGGACGCGGTGGTCAAACGCGGCCACCCGCGCGAGGTGGTGACGCGCGTATGGACCATGCTGATGCGCGCCGAATACAAGCGCCGCCAGGCTCCACCGGGCGTGAAGATTACCCGCCGCGCCTTCGGCCGCGATCGCCGCTATCCGATCGTCAACGGCTTCGCCGATCGCACATGAGCGTCGTCGTCCGCTTCGCGCCCAGCCCGACGGGGCGGATGCATGTTGGCAACGCGCGCGTGGCGTTGGTGAACTGGCTATTCGCGCGCCGCCATGGCGGTTCGTTCATCCTGCGTGTGGACGACACCGATACGGAGCGCTCGCGCCAGGAGTACACCGAGGCCATCCGAGAGGATCTGACCTGGCTGGGGCTTTTGTGGGACCGGACGGAAAGCCAGTCCGCCCGCATGGACCGCTATGCCGCCGCCGCGGATCGCCTGCGTCAGGCGGGCCGCCTCTATCCTTGCTACGAGACGCCCGAAGAACTGGAAGGCAAGCGCAAACGCCAGTTGGCGCGCGGCCAGCCGCCGCTCTACGACCGCGCCGCGCTCAAGCTGACGGACGAGGAGAAGCAGAAGCTAGAGTCCGAGGGGCGCAAGCCCCATTGGCGATTCCTGATCGAGCGCCGCGAGATCGTCTGGAACGACGTGGTCCATGGCGAATGGCGTTTCGACGGCGCCAAGTTGAACGATCCCGTGCTGGTGCGCGCCGATGGGCAGCCGCTGTTTCCGCTCAGCTCCGCCGTGGACGATATCGAGATGGGAATCACCCATGTGATCCGCGGTGAGGACCATGTCTCGACCACCGCCGCCCAGACTCAGATCGCGCCTGCTCTGGGCGCCAAGGCACCGTCCTTCGCCCACCTGCCCCTCATGTCGGATGCGGGCGGGCAGGGGCTGTCGAAGCGCCTGGGCAGCCTGTCTCTTGGCGAGATGCGCGCCGACGGTATCGAGGCGATGGCGGTGAATTCCTATCTCGCGCGGCTGGGTTCGCCCGATCCCATCGTGCCGGCCATTCGCCTGGACGAGTTGGCTGAGGGGTTCGAACTCTCACGCCTGGGGCGCGCTGGGCCGAAATTCGATATGGCCGAACTGCGTATCCTGAATGCGAAAATCCTGGCCCATTTGCCCTATGACGCCGTGGCGGGGCGTTTGCGCGAGCTTAATGCCGAGGGAGGCGAGAAATTCTGGCTCGCCGTGCGCGGCAATCTGGAAAATCTGGCAGATGCCAAGCCGTGGTACGCGGTCTGCCACGGCGAGGTGCGTCCCGTGATCGACGATCCGGCCTTCACCGCTGCCGCGGCGAAGCTGCTGCCCGAGGAACCATGGGACGAGCGCACCTGGAGCGCTTGGACCGCGGCCGTGAAAGCGGCCACGGGAAAGTCGGGCAAGGGCCTGTTCATGCCGCTGCGCCTGGCGCTGACCGGCGTGGATCATGGACCGGAGTTGAAGAATTTGTTACCCCTCATCGGCCGCGCGCGCGCCCTTGCGCGTCTCGGCGGCAAGACAGCCTGAACCGACGGACCTCCCGTGGCGCTGACCATCTACAACACGATCGCGCGCCGGAAAGAGGCGTTCACGCCTCTCGATGAGAAGCGCGTGCGCATGTATGTCTGCGGGCCCACGGTCTATGACCTGGCCCATATCGGCAACGCGCGCCCGGTCGTGGTGTTCGACGTGCTGTTCCGGCTGTTGCGCCGTCTTTACGGCGAATCCCATGTCGTCTATGTCCGCAACATCACGGACATCGACGACAAGATCATGACCCGGGCGGCGGAAAGCGGCGAATCGATCGAATCCGTCACGCGCCGCACCGAGCAAGCGTTCCACGACGATATGGGCGCGCTTGGTGCGCTGCGCCCGACCCACGAGCCGCGCGCGACCGAGACCGTGCCCGAGATGGTGTCGCTGATCGAGGAGCTGATCCGCCGCGGCCATGCCTACGAGGCCGAGAAGCACGTGCTGTTCAACGTGCCGTCGATGCCGAACTACGGCCGCCTGTCGGGCCGCAACCGTGACGAGATGGTGGCGGGCGCGCGGGTGGACGTGGCGCCCTACAAACGCGATCCAGCCGATTTCACGTTGTGGAAGCCCAGCGCTGCCGACCAGCCGGGCTGGGACAGCCCGTGGGGTCGCGGCCGGCCGGGCTGGCATATCGAATGCTCCGCCATGTCGGAGAAGTTCCTTGGGTTCCCCTTCGATCTGCACGGTGGTGGGCTCGATCTGATCTTCCCGCACCACGAGAACGAGATCGCACAGAGTTGCTGCGCTCATGGCGCGGAAACCTTCGCCCGCTACTGGATGCACAACGGCTATCTGGTCGTGAACGGCGAAAAGATGTCCAAGTCGCTGGGCAATTTTTTCACCGTGCGCGAGCTGCTGGAGAAGGGCTGGTCGGGCGAGGTGATCCGCCTGGTGCTGATCGGTACCCACTACCGCCAGCCGCTCGACTTCACCGAAGAGGCATTGAAGCAGGCGCGTACGCGGCTCGACCGTTGGTATCGCGCGCTCGGTCAGATTGCGTCCGTCGCGCAAGGCACACCAGGCGACACGGAAGGTGACGCGGAGTTCGACGCGGCGTTGCTCGACGATCTGAATACGCCGCTGGCGCTGTCGGTCCTGGACCGGCAAGCCACGCGCGTCCTTAACGCGCCGCCGGCCGAGGTTGGGCCCTTGGCCTCATCCTTCCGCGCCAACGCGGCCAAGCTGGCCCTCCTGGCCCAAGACCCAGGCCGCTGGTTCCAGGGCGAAGCGCTCGCCGGCGATGTGGCCGAGATCGAGGACCTGATCGCCCAACGTAACGCCGCCCGCAAGGGCCGCCAGTTCGCCGAGGCCGACCGCATCCGCGATGCCCTCAAGGCCAAGGGCATCGAGCTTGAGGACGGGGCTGGCGGGACCACCTGGAAGCGGGTCTAAACGCCTGATTTTGGCCGAAACTGCCCGCTGGGGGCGTTGACGGAACCGCTCCCCTGTGGTGAAAGTCTGCGCCATCCGCGGAACCCGAGATGACCAAAGAGCGCGTATATCTCTACGACGTGACGCTGCGTGACGGCGCCCAGACCCAGGGCGTCGATTTCGGTGTTGCGGACAAGGTGGCGCTCGCGCGCGAACTGGACCGGCTGGGCGTCGATTACATCGAGGGCGGCTTTCCTGGCGCCAATCCGACCGACGACGCGTTCTTCGGTAACCCGCCTTCCTTGAAACGCGCGCGCCTGTCGGCCTTCGGTATGACCCGCCGGCCCGGCCGCAGCGCCGAGAACGACCCGGGTCTCGCATCCCTTCTCGGCACCAAGGCGCCCTGCGTGTGTCTGGTTGGCAAGACCTCCGGCTTCCAGGTGGACGTGGCCCTTGGCATTCCGCGCGACGAGAACGTCGCCATGATCCGAGACAGCATCGCGCACGCGAAGACGAAGGCGAACGAGGTGCTGTTCGACGCCGAGCATTTCTTCGACGGCTACAAAGCCGATCCGGACTATACGCTTCAGTGTATCGAGGCCGCCTACAAGGCCGGCGCGCGCTGGATCGTGTTGTGCGACACCAACGGCGGCACCTTGCCGCACGAGGTGGAGGCCATCGTCACGGACGTGGCCAAGCGCATTCCGGGCACGCATCTGGGCATCCATTGCCACAACGACACCGAGAACGCGGTCGCCAATTCGCTCGCTGCCGTGCGTGCGGGCGTGCGCCAAGTCCAGGGCTCGCTCAATGGACTGGGCGAGCGTTGCGGCAACGCCAACCTTATCTCCATCATCCCGTCGCTCATGCTGAAGATGGGCTACGACGTCGGCCTGTCGGCCGCGGATCTGACGCATCTGACCCATGTTTCGCGCCTGCTCGACGAGCGGCTTAACCGAGCGCCCCAGCGCAACGCGCCCTATGTCGGTGAATCGGCCTTCGCCCACAAGGGTGGGATGCACGTTTCGGCGGTCGAGAAGAACTCAAGCACCTACGAGCATGTCCGGCCCGAGTTGGTCGGTAATCAGCGCAACATCGTCATCTCGGACCAGGCCGGCCGTTCCAACATGCTGGTGCGCTTCCGCGAGATCGGCCTCGAGATCGATCCGAAGAATCCAAAAATCGGTGGGCTGATCGAAATCATGAAGCAGCGCGAGTTCGACGGCTATTCCTACGACGGCGCCGACGCCAGCTTCGAGCTTTTGGCCCGCCGCGCGCTGGAAACCGTACCGGAGTTCTTCAAGCTGAGCAGCTTCCGCGTCATCGACGAGCGGCGCTGGAACGCCAAAGGTGAGGTTATCACCCTGTCGGAAGCCACCATCAAGGTGGACGTGAACGGCGGTCACGTGATGACAGTGGCCGAGGGCAACGGCCCGGTGAACGCGCTGGACACGGCGTTGCGCAAGGCGCTGATGCCCTATTACCCGGCGCTTTCGGGCCTGCGCCTGGTCGACTATAAGGTGCGCATCCTGACGCCCAACGAGGGCACGGCCGCCGTCACGCGCGTGATGATCGAAAGTGCGGACGAAACTGGCGCGCGCTGGTCCACGGTGGGCGTCTCGGGCAACGTCATCGATGCTTCCTACATCGCGCTGCATGACAGCCTGACCTACAAGCTGTTCCGCGGCGCCGCCGAGGGCGCTCGCGCCCCGTGACCGGCACGGACCGTAGCCGGGCGGTTCCCGCGGGCCCTGCGCCCGCGATCATCCTGGTCGAACCTCAGCTGGGCGAGAATATCGGCTTCACCGCCCGCGCCATGAACAATTGCGGGCTGACCGATCTACGTCTGGTGCGCCCACGCGATGGTTGGCCCAACGACAAGGCCTTGGCCGCCGCTTCTGGCGCCGATGCTATCGTCAACGGTGCCCGCTTGTTCGGCTCGGTCGAGGCGGCCATCGAAGACCTCAACCGCGTCTATGCCTCGACTGCGCGGCTGCGTGACATGCACCGGCCCGTGGTGACGGCGCGTCAGGCGGCTAAGGAGCTGCGGACCCACATCGCGGCGGGCGACGCCTGCGGCATTCTGTTCGGTCCCGAGCGCATGGGTCTCATCAATGATCATGTGGCCTTGGCGGATGCGGCGATCACGATCCCACTGTCACCGGGATTCTCCTCGCTCAACCTGGGTCAGTCGGTGATGATCATCGGCTATGAATGGTTCCAGGCTGGCGACGCGACGCCGTCGCGTCAGTTGCCCGAACGCTCGCCACCCGCCGCGCGCAAGGACCTGATCGCCATGTTCGAGCATCTGGAGCGCGAGCTGGACGCCAGCGGCTTCATCATCGATCCGGAGAAGCGTCCCTCCATGGTGCGCAACCTGCGTACGATGTTCGAGCGGGCGGAGATGTCCGAACAGGAAGTGCGCACTATGCGCGGCGTGATCGTCAGCCTGGTGGAAGGCCGCCGGCGTCCGCGCCGCAAGACGCTCAAGGACAACGAGAAGAACCAAGAGGGGGAGGAGAGGGGGACATGATCGATCTTTCGGGCAAGGTGATCCTGGTCACGGGCGGCAGCCGCGGCATCGGCGCCGGCATCGTCGAGGTTCTGGTCGGCGCGGGCGCAGACGTGGTCCTTCACTACAACGCGAGCGCCAAGGAAGCCGAAGCGCTGGCCAAGAAGGTGGGCGCGAATAAGTGCCACTTGGTTCAGGCCGACCTGTCCGATCCCAAGGCGCCCATCGCCCTGTGGGAGAAGTCGGTCGCCTGGAAGGGCAAGGTGAACGTGCTGGTCAACAACGCCGCCGTGCGACTCTCCGCCGCGCTCGATGCACCGTTCGAGGAATTCGACCACGCCTGGACCGAGTCCATGCGGGTGAACGTGATCTCGGCGGCGCATCTTTGCCGCCTGGCCATGCCGCATTTCCGCAAGATCGGCGGCGGCACCATCATCAACATGTCGAGCCGCCCGGCCTTCCGCGGCGACCGGCCCGACTTCCTGCACGATGGCGCGTCCAAGGCCGGCCTCATGGCGCTAACCCGCGGCATCGCGCGTTTCTTCGCCCACGAGGAGATTATGTGCTTCGTCGTGGTGCCCGGCATGATCGCGACCGAGCAGGTGGACGATTTCATCCGCCATTACGGCCAGAGCCAGGCCATGGACGAGATCCCGATCAAGGAATTCGGCCGGCCCAAGGACGTGGCCAACGTGGTGGCCTTCCTGGCCTCCGGCCTGGCCCGCTACTCGACCGGGGCCACGATCGACGTGGGCGGGGCGTCCTACATGCGCTGAGGGGCCGGAAAAGGTATCCGGATACCATTTTCCGGTTTGACAGCCGGACCCCCATCCCTATACTCCGCCGCACTTCGGAGAACGTGGGTTGAAAGACCCCGCCCCGGGCGATTGCCCGAGGGCCTATCCGGACATGAATAACACCGAACAAACACGGGTGAACGACGATGAGTAAGCGCGAACCAGCGAAGCATAAGATTGACCGCCGTTTGGGCGTCAATCTCTGGGGCCGTCCCAAGAGCCCCTACAACAAACGCAATTACGGCCCCGGCCAGCATGGTCAGAAGCGGAAGAAGCCGTCCGACTACGGCATCCAGCTCATGGCCAAGCAGAAGCTGAAGGGCGTCTACGGCAACATCACCGAGCGCCAGTTCCGCCGCTATTACCAGGAGGCCGTGCGCCGCCGCGGTGACACGGGCGAGAATCTGATCGAGTTGCTCGAGCGCCGCCTCGACTCCGTGGTCTACCGCCTGAAGTTCGTGCCCACGGTTTTCGCCGCGCGCCAGTTCGTCAGCCACGGGCACGTGCGCGTGAACGGCAAGCGCGTCACCATCCCGTCCTATCAGGTGAGCGACGGCGACACGATCGAGGTCGCGGGCAAGGCGCGCGAGATGGCATTGGTCCTCGAGGCCGTGCAGTCGGGCGAGCGTCAGGTTCCGGAATATCTGACGGCCGAGTACACCGCCATGAAGGGTAGCTTCGTCCGTGCGCCCAAGCTGGGCGACGTGCCGTATGCGGCGACGATGGAGCCGCATCTCGTGGTCGAATATTATTCGCGCTGACCGCGGGCACATGAATACAAGGGAAAGGGCGGCCCCACGGGCCGCCCTTTTTCGTTCGGGGAACGCCGGCGGCAACCGGGGGCATCATGACCGAGACCACGAAGTCCGGCGGCGTGACGTATCGCGCGGTCGATGCGGGTTACTTCGAGAAGCGCGGCTTGAAGCGCCATGCGCGTGTCTGGTCCTTATGGGCGCTCGGCGTCGGCGCCGTCATCTCCGGGCATTTTTCGGGCTGGAATCTGGGACTCAGCGCGGGCGGCTTCGGCGGGTTGTTCTATGCCGCCATCGTCATCGCGGTCATGTATGTCTGCCTGTGCTTCTGCCTGGCCGAGATGTCGCCGGCCTTGCCGCACACGGGTGCGGCCTATTCCTTCGCGCGCTCGGCCATGGGGCCGTGGGGCGGCTTCGTCACGGGCCTGGCCGAGAACATCGAATACGTGCTCACGCCCGCGGTGGTGGTCTTCTTCATCGGCGCCTACCTGGGCGGCATCTTCGGCACCGGCCCCGAATGGCAGCCGGCTTGGTGGGCCGGCGGCTATGTCGTCTTCGTGGGGCTCAATCTTCTGGGTGTCGCCTTGTCGTTCCGCTTCACGGTACTGGTGACGCTATTGGCGCTCGCCGTGCTGGTTGTGTTCTGGATCGGTGCGATTCCCCAGTTCGATTTCTCGCGCTGGGCGCTCAATATCGGCGTGGGCCCCGACGGCAAGCCGGTGGAATTGCCGGATGGTAACGGCTCATTCCTGCCTTTCGGGACGGGCGGCATTCTGGCCGCCCTGCCGTTCGCCGTGTGGCTGTTCCTCGCCATCGAGCAGCTTCCGCTGGCGGCCGAGGAATCCCATGATCCCAAACGTGACATGCCGAAGGGGCTGTTGCTCGGCATCGCCACGCTTTTGTTCTCGGCCACCATGATCATGTTCTTGAACCCCGGCATCGGGGTGAAGGCTGCGGATGGCAACGCCTCCGGCGCGTTCTACCTGGCCACATCGGCGGAGCCGCTTCTGGATGGGCTGCGCGCGGCCTATGGCGGCCACGCCGCCAATGCGCTGGCGCTCTGCGCGGTGATCGGGCTGATCGCCAGCTTCCACACGATCATCTACGCCTTCGGCCGGCAGATCTATTCGCTTTCCCGCGCGGGTTACTTCCCGCGCGCTCTGTCGCTGACCAGCGGCAAGAACAAGGCGCCGCACGCGGCCCTGATCGCGGGCGCCTGCATGGGCTTCGCCGTGCTGATGATCGTCTTCCTGGTCGCGGGCGAGAAGGCGGGCGGCGCCTTCATCGGCGGCACTCTCCTTAACATGGCCGTGTTCGGCGCCATGATCTCGTATGGGATGCAGGCTTTGTCGTTCATCCTTTTGCGCTGGAACCTGTCGCACATCGAGCGGCCGTTCCGCAGTCCGCTCGGCGTGCCCGGTGCGGTCGTTACGATCGTGATCGCCGTGGTGACGCTGGTCATGCAGCTCGGTGATCCGGTCTACCGCGACGGCGTCATCGGCGCGGCGATCTGGTATGCGGTCGGTATTCTGTACTTCGCGCTGATCGGTCGGCACCGGTTGGTGCTCTCGCCGGAGGAGGAATTTGCGCTGCGTGAGCAGAAAAAACTTGTCAAAAATTCTACAAAATAAGAAAAATATCCTACATTCCAATCCGGTTACTGACCTTCGTTGACAATAATTCCGGTTAGGCGAAATCTAAAAACGCCCCAGTTTGAGGGGAAGGTCGTCAACCTGTTGGGGGTCCTTCCTACATCGCAACTAAATGGGGGTCATCGTGGAACTTTTCGACAAAGGAAAGGCGTGGATCGTCAGGATTACCGAACTCGGGTTGCTGATCATAGCGCTCGGGATCGTCCTGCAGATCCTCTTCGGCACGGCTGTGCCGTTCCTCGGCGGCGACATCATTGGCAACCTGGTCAAGCTGCTCAATTCGTTGGGTTCCAACGGCGTCGTAGGACTGATTGCAATCGCCATCGTGCTTTACCTCTTCAATCGCAAGTGATCGACCGCGGGACCGTCCTGGTCCAAAGCGCCGGAGCATTCGCGTTCCGGCGTGTCAGCTCGTCCGTCATGACAAAATGGGAGAGATGAACCATGCAATGGTTCGATGGTGCGAAGTCCATTGTGCTAAAGGTCACAGACATCTCCATCGCCCTGCTCGCGCTGGCGATCGTTCTGCAAATCCTCTTCGGTACGGCCATGCCGTTCCTCGGCGGGGATATCGCCAGCAACTTGGTGAGCTTCATCAAATCACTCGGCGACAAGGGGCTTGTCGGCCTCGCGGCGATCGCCGCTGTCGTCTACATCCTCAATAGGCATTGATGCGCTGAGGGCCTGCCGCCTCGCGCGGCAGGCCCGCGCCGTATCAGCGAAACGAAAAGGGGCGGCTCATAGGCCGCCCCTTTATGCATCTGAGTCGATCCGGCGCGTCAGGCCGCGGCGTCGACGCCTTTTTCCTTGAACATCGTCTGCAACTCGCCGGTCTGGAACATCTCGCGGATGATGTCGCAGCCGCCGACGAACTCGCCCTTCACGTAAAGCTGGGGGATTGTCGGCCAGTTGCTGAATTCCTTGATGCCCTGGCGCAATTCCATGCTCTCCAGCACGTTCACGCCTTTGAACTTCACTCCCATGTGGTTCAACACCTGGACCACGGTGGCGGAAAAGCCGCACTGGGGAAACGCCGGGCTGCCCTTCATGAACAGCACCACGTCGTTCTCGGCGACGTCCTTCTTGATCTGCTCGAAGGCGGGATTGTCGCTCATGGTTCCGTCTCGCTCCTTTTCGCGCCCGTCAGGCGGGGATGCCTGTCTGTAACGCCAACGCGTGCAATTGGTTTCCCATCCGGCCCTGCAGGGCCTTGTAGACCATCTGGTGCTGCTGCACCCGGGACTTGCCCTTGAAGGCCTCCGAAATCACGTGGGCTGCGTAGTGGTCACCGTCGCCGGCCAGATCCTCGATTGTCACCTTGGCGTCGGGGAAGGCTTCCTTGATGAGGCGCTCGATTTCACCAGCGTCCATCGCCATCGCCGCCTCCCTCAACCCGCCATATAGCTCGGCAACCAGCCCTCATGGGCCTTACGCAGCGCTTCGAGCGATATAGGTTCCTGGCCTTCCACTGTCAACGAAGCGCCGCCCGTGCGGCCGATGGCCTGGGCCGGCACGCCCGCGGCTTTAGCGGCGGCCAGAACCGCGTCGGGTGACTTGGTGGTCAGCAGATATCGCGCTTGGTCTTCGCCGAACAGCCAGCCGTGCACGACAGCGCCCTCGGGCGCCTTTACCGTTGCGCCGCGCTTGCCGGCCAGGGCCATCTCGGCCAGGGCGACCAGAAGGCCGCCGTCGGACAGGTCGTGGCAGGCCGAGACGCGCCCGCCCAGGATCTCGCCGCGCACGAAATCGCCGTTGCGGCGTTCGGCTGCCAGATCGACCGGCGGTGGCGCGCCGTCCTCGCGGCCGCAGAGAACGGAGAGATAGACCGAGGCGCCCAGCCAGCCTTTTGTCTCGCCGACCAGGATGATGGTTTCGCCATCGCCCTTCAGCGCGATGGTCACGGCTTTTTCCACGTCCTGAAACAGGCCGATCGCGCCGATCACGGGCGTGGGGAGGATGCCCTTGCCGTTGGTCTCGTTGTAGAGCGAGACGTTGCCGGACACGACGGGGAAGTCCAACGTCTTGCAGGCATCCACCATGCCCTCGATGCAACCTACGAACTGGCCCATGATTTCGGGCCGCTCGGGGTTGCCGAAATTCATGTTGTCGGTGACGGCCAAGGGCTTGGCGCCCGTCGCGGTCAGGTTGCGCCAGCATTCCGCCACGGCCTGCGCGCCGCCTCGCTTGGGATCGGCCACGCAATAGCGCGGCGTGCAATCGGTCTTCACCGCCAGACCCTTCTTGGAATCGGGCGCCAAGCGCACCACGGCGGCGTCGCCACCGGGGCGGATTATCGTGTTGCCCATGACCAGGTGGTCGTACTGGTGCCAGATCCAGGCCTTGCTGGCGATATTGGGGCTGCTCATCAGTGCGCTCAGCGCCTTGCCCGGCGCGTGCGCGGGCACGTCCTTGGGCGCCAACTCGGGCCGCGCGGGCGTGGGCACCCAGGGCCGGTCATAGAGCGGCGCCTGGTCGACCAACGGCTGCACCGGGATCTCGGCAACCGTGCGGCTGCCTTCCTTAAGGATCAGCTTGCCGGTCTCGGTCACGCTGCCGATGACGGCGAAATCCAGCTCCCATTTCTCGAAGATCGCGCGCGCCGCGTCCTCGCGTCCGGGCTTGAGCACGATCAGCATGCGCTCCTGGCTTTCGGACAGCATGATCTCGTAGGGCGTCATGCCGGTTTCCCGGCGCGGCACCTTGTCCATGTCCAGCTCGACACCAAGCCCGCCGCGTGAGGCCATCTCGACGGACGAGGAGGTCAGGCCTGCGGCACCCATGTCCTGAATAGCCACGATGGCGTCCGTCGCCATCAGCTCGAGGCACGCCTCCAGCAGGAGCTTCTCGGTGAACGGGTCGCCCACCTGCACGGTCGGACGCTTGGCATCGGAGGCGTCGTCGAACTCGGCGGACGCCATGGTCGCGCCATGGATGCCGTCTCGTCCGGTCTTGGAGCCGACATAGACGACGGGGTTTCCGGGGCCGGACGAGCGCGCGTAGAAGATGCGGTCCGCGCGCGCCAAACCCACGGTCATGGCGTTGACCAGGATGTTGCCGTTGTAGCTCGGGTGGAACTCGCATTCGCCGGCCACGGTCGGAATGCCCATGCAGTTGCCGTAGCCGCCAATGCCGGAGACGACGCCGCCCACCAGATGCCGCGTCAGCGGATGGTCCGGGCTGCCGAAGCGCAGCGCATTGAGGTTGGCGATGGGCCGCGCACCCATGGTGAAGACATCGCGCAGGATGCCGCCGACGCCCGTGGCCGCGCCCTGATACGGCTCGATGAAGGACGGATGGTTGTGGCTCTCGATCTTGAACACGGCGGCCTGACCGTCGCCGATATCGACGACGCCCGCGTTCTCGCCCGGGCCCTGGATCACCCAGGGCGCCTTGGTGGGCAGAGTCTTCAACCAGCGGCGGGAGGATTTGTAGGAGCAATGCTCGCTCCACATGACGGAGAAGATACCCAACTCCGTCAGGTTGGGCGTACGCCCCATGATCTTGAGGATGCGCCCATACTCTTCCTCGGTCAGCCCATGTTCGCGGGCGAGGGCGGCATCGACTTTGGGTTCGGCGGCCGGCTTGTTCATCGGTCGGTCTCTGCGATCAGTGCCTGGAGCCGCTGTTGGGGGTGCGCGAGCGGCCGCGTTGGGTCAGAAGCGAAAGTTCTGGTTTGCGTTGGATCGAGGAACGATCACGAGAGCGATTTGGCCAGGCCGTCGAAGAACCCCTTGCCGTCGGTTCCGCCATGCAGCGGATCGACCGCGTTTTCCGGATGGGGCATCAGGCCCAGGACGGTCTTGGTTTCGTTGAAGATGCCGGCGATGCGGCGGGCGGAACCGTTGGGATTGCCGTCGTTCTGAGCCGACAGCCCGTCACCGGTTCCGGCTACGTAGCGGAAGGCGACCTGGCCATTGCCTTCGATGCGGTCCAGCGTCTCTTTGTCGGCGAAGTAGTTGCCATCGTTGTGGGCGACCGGGATGCGGATGACCTGGCCTTCCTCATAACCGGCGGTGAAGATCGATTGCGACGTTTCCACGCGCAGATGAACGTCGCCGCATAGGAACTTGAGACCGGCGTTGCGCATCAGGACGCCGGGCAGAAGCCCGGCCTCGGTCAGGATCTGGAAGCCATTGCAGATGCCGACCACCGGCGTGCCGGCCTTCGCGCGTTCGACGATCGCGCGCAGAATGGGCGAGTGCGCGGCCATGGCCCCGGTGCGCAGATAGTCGCCGTAGGAGAAGCCGCCGGGCACCACGATCAGATCGACGGCGGGCAACTCGGTCTCTCGGTGCCAAATCATCAGCGGTTTCTTGCCGGTCGCCGCGCGCAACGCTTCGGCCGCATCGTTCTCACGGTTGGTTCCGGGAAAAACGACGATGGCGGACTTCATGGCGCGGCGTATCCGATTGCAGGGGGCGGCAGGCGCAGCCTCACTGGCCGACCTCGATCGCGTAATTCTCGATCACCGTGTTGGCCAGGAGCTTCTTGCACATCTCATCGAGCTGGGCGCGGGCGCGATTCGCATCCGTCTCCTTCAGGTCGATCTCGATGTACTTGCCCTGGCGCACGTCGTCGATGCCGCCGAAGCCGAAGCCCGAAAGGGCGTGCTGAATCGCCTTGCCCTGGGGATCGAGCACGCCGGGCTTGAGGGTGATGTGGATGCGGGCCTTCACGGTCTACTTGCCTCGCTCACTGCATGGTGGCCGGGCCCTTGAGGTCGCGCGGTCCCGCCTCGGGCAGGATGCCAAGGCGGCGCGCCACCTCTTGGTACGCCTCGACCACGTTTCCGAGATCACGACGGAACCGGTCCTTGTCCATCTTCTCGCTGGTTTTCAAATCCCACAGGCGCGCGCTGTCGGGCGAGATCTCGTCCGCCAAGACGATGCGCATCTCGTCGTTGTTCCACAGACGGCCGAACTCCAGCTTGAAGTCCACCAGCCGGATCCCGACGCCGAAGAACAGGCCCGAGAGGAAATCATTGATGCGCAACGACAGGTTCACCATGTCGTCCAAATCCTGAGGCGCCGCCCAGCCGAACGCCGTGATGTGCTCTTCCGACACCATCGGATCGCCCAGCTCGTCGTTCTTGTAATAGTACTCGATGATCGAGCGGGGCAGGGCCGTGCCTTCGGCGATGCCCAGGCGCTTGGAGATCGAGCCCGCGGCCACGTTCCGCACCACTAACTCGATTGGGATGATCTCGACCTCGCGGATCAGCTGCTCGCGCATATTGAGGCGGCGCACGAAATGGGTCGGCACGCCGATCTCCGCGAGGCGCGTCATCAGATGCTCGGAGATTCGGTTGTTGATGACGCCCTTGCCCGTGATGATGCCTTTCTTCTGGGCGTTGAAGGCGGTGGCGTCGTCCTTGAAATACTGGACGAGCGTGCCCGGCTCGGGGCCCTCGTAAAGGATCTTGGCCTTGCCTTCGTAGATGCGCTTGCGTCGCGACATGGAGGTCCGTCTCGTTGGGCGGAACGGACCGGGCGGGCGGCCCGGAAGGCGTCCTGACGCCTGGATCGACCCCTCATATAGCAACTGCGGACGACCCTGACAACGCGCCGGACGGGCGCGAATAGCGCCAGTGGATCAAAGGTTTGCGCGTATCAGTCCACGAGCGCCACGGGTTCGTAGCGCGCCCGGTCGGGGCGCCCCGCGGCATAGAGCCAGATAGTGCGCCTGCGCTCCGCTCCGGCCGCCGGCAGGGCGATCAGGGACGACGAAACCGTGCCGAAGCCGCGTTCCGTCACAATGGTCATGGCGCCGTCCTCGCCGCCGCCGTCCGCGATCTCGCGGCTGGCCAGGAGGGCTTGCCACGCCGCCCAGTCGCCTGTTTCGGGATCGGGCGCCGAGGCGCGCTCGAAGCGCGGCAGGTAAGTGCCGATGCGCCCGGAGGATATGTCGTTGCGGTCGTAGGCCGTCAGCATGGACAGGCCAGGGGGCAACTCGAACAGCTGCACCACGGCCGGGCCTTCGCGCCCCAGGCCCTTGAGCCAATAGGCATCGCGGTTGTCGGCCACGAACAGGTTGAAGGCGCGGTAGGCGCGCGCATCCAGGTGGGCCAACGCTTCCGCCGCATCCTTGGCGTCGGCGTGATCGAGCGCTTCCAGGACCAGTTCGCCCCGGCTGCGTACCCCGGCGGCGGGGCCCAGTGAACCGCGCCGGTTCATCACCCCCGCCACGACCCCTTCGTCGTTCACGCCCAACCAGGTTCCACCGGCCAGCTCGTCCTGTCCCGCGACCACGTTGGACCGGTCGGGCCAATGGCGGGCGGGGCCCTTGGTCGGCCGGTCGAGCATTTCGTCGCGGTTGGCGGCGACCAAAATGGGCCAGGAATGGCTCGGCCGGCGCAAAATGATGACACTGCACATGCGGTGATTTTCCGTTCGACAAACCCGTCCGATGCACTAAATAACATGCCGACGGCCGCGCGGTGCCGCTGGCTTACGACTGGGAAAGGAAGAAACCGGAATGGCGTCCTTCGAGGAACGGGAAAAGGGCTTTGAGGCCAAGTACAAGAACGACCAGGACAAGCTCTTCAAGATCACCGCGCGGCGCAACAAGCTACTCGGCCTGTGGGCGGCCGGCCAGATGGGCCTGAAAGGCGCGGACGCCGAGGTCTATGCCAAGGAAGTGGTCGTGGCCGACTTCCAGAAGCCGGGCGCGGACGACGTAATCGAAAAGGTCGTGAGCGACTTCAAGAAGCGCGGCATCGCCATCGAGGCGCACAAGGTGCGCCACGAGCTGCAGAGATTCGCGCTCGAGGCCGAGGCCCAGATCAACACGGTGGGCTGACGGCCAATATTTGGGTTTCGAAACCCCCTTCGCCCCGGGGCGGAGGGGGTTTTCATCGGCCCGCGACGATCAATTCCAGCGGCACGTTCGAAAGCACGCGCGTGCCAGCCGGCGTATAGACCACCGTGTCGATCAGGCCGGTGTCGAAGTTGCTCTCGAAATTCGTGACCATGTTGGGCTCGAAAACACGGTCGAGATACTTCGTGTCGCGCACATTGTAGTAGAACTCGCCGACCCAGTCGGGCGGCAAGCTGATGCCCAGCTCGTAGCCCAGGCCCCAGCCCGGTTGGTCCCATAGACCCACGTCTTCGTAATAGCGGCGGAGGATCTTGATCACCTCCGCCACGGTCATGCCGGACTTCACCTCGGTCCGGATGACGTCGAAGACGCCCGCCGCGCGGCTGTAGCGGTCAACCAGCCCCTTGGGCGGCTCGCCGATCGTGTAGCAGCGCTCGACATTGGCGTGATAGCGGTGGAACACGCCGCAGATATCGGCCTTCAGCACTTCATTGGCGCGGATCTTCCGGCGCCCCGCCATGGTGTGGCCGGTCAGCACCGGCCGGTCGTTCAAGATCGGCGTTGAGTTGAACACGGGAATCAACGCCGACAGTTCGCCGCCTTCCTTGGCCATGGCGTTGACGCATTCGCCGAACAAATCCAACTCGGTGATGCCTTCGCGCATGTATTCCTTGATGCGCTTGTGGCCGGCCTCGGCGATGCGCGCGGCGCGCTCCAGCACCGCGATCTCGCGTGGCGATTTTACCCGGCGCGCACGCCGGACGGTCGCGCTGCCATCGACCACCGTGCAGCCCGCGCCCGTGAATAGCACCTCGAACATCTTGCTGATGGCGGGGTTGGGCAGATAGGACCAGAACTCCAGCCCCACGCGCCCCTTCAGCCAGCCCTTGGCGGTCAGTTCGCGCTTGATGAACGCCAGATTGTCGTCGGCTTCGCGCGAAGTGAAGAAACGGTTATCGGTCGAAACCGAGTTCTTGGCCAGGACCGGCGCTTCGAACGGCGCGTCGAAGAAGATGAACTCGTCGGAATCGACGTGGACCGCGGTGCCGTAAAGCTGCGGATACCGCATAGGGCTGTTGCCCTTGTACCAAGAGCAGACCAGGCCATGCAGCCAAGCGGCGGCTTCGGGCGTCGTGATCCACAAGAGGTCGATCTTGGCGTCCGCCATCAGGCCGCGCAGACGGCGCAGCCGGTCCTTGTACTCCTCCGGCGGAAAGGCCAGGTCGCGCTCAAGGTGCTCGAGCCCGGCCAGACTTCCGGGCGCCAGTCCGATCACTTCGGCCATGGCGTCTCTCCTAGCGGCGCTTGCGACGGGCGGGAGCCTTGCCGAACACGCGGGCGAAGATGCGGTCGACGTGCTTGAAGTGGTAACCCAGATCGAACAGCGCCGCGATCTCCTTGCGCTTGAGATGACGCGCGACGTTGGGATCGCCGGCCAGCCGCGCCTGGAAGTCGCCACCCTTGAGCCAGGTTTCCATGGCGTGCCGCTGAACGGCCCGATAGGCGTCCTCGCGGCTCATGCCCGCTTGGGTGAGCGCCAGCATGACACGCTGGGAATGCACAAGGCCGCCAAGCGCGTCCAGGTTGGCTTTCATCCGCTCGGGATAGACGACGAGCTTGTCCATCATGCCGTTCAGGCGGCCAAGCGCGAAGTCGAGGGCGATGGTGGCATCCGGCCCGATCACGCGCTCGACCGAGGAGTGCGAGATATCGCGCTCGTGCCACAGCGCCACGTTTTCCAGCGCCGGCACCACCATGCCGCGCACGAGGCGCGCCAGGCCGGTCAGGTTTTCCGACAGCACCGGGTTCCGTTTGTGCGGCATGGCGGAAGAACCCTTTTGGCCAGGCGAGAAATACTCCTCGGCCTCGCGCACCTCGCTGCGCTGCAGGTGGCGCACCTCGGTCGCCAGCCGCTCGATGGAGCTGGCGATCACGCCCAGCGTCGCGAAGAACGCGGCATGCCGGTCGCGTGGGATGACCTGGGTCGAGACGGGCTCGACGGCCAGGCCCAGCTTCTTCGCGACATGGGCCTCCACGCGCGGGTCGATATTGGCGAAGGTGCCGACCGCGCCCGAGATGGCGCAAGTGCCGATCTCGGCCCGCGCGGTGGCCAGCCGCTCGCGGTTGCGCGCGAACTCGGCGTAGTAGGTGGCCAGCTTCAAGCCGAAGGTGATCGGCTCGGCGTGGATGCCATGGCTGCGCCCGATGGTGGGCGTGCGCTTGTGCTCCATGGCCCGGCGCTTCAGCGTCCTGAGCAGCGCGTCGAGGTCTTCCAGCAGGATGTCGGAGGCCTGCACGAGTTGGACTGCCAAGCACGTGTCCAGCACGTCCGATGAGGTCATGCCCTGGTGGACGAAGCGCGCTGAGGGGCCGACATGCTCGGCCAGGTTGGTCAGGAAGGCGATGACGTCGTGCTTGGTTTCGCGCTCGATGGCGTCGATGCGGGCGATGTCGAACTTGCCGCGCTTCCACACGGCTTTCGCGGCGGCTTTGGGGATCACGCCCAGCGCGGCCTGCGCGTCGCAGGCATGGGCCTCGATCTCGAACCAGATGCGGAAGCGGTTTTCGGGCTCCCAGATCGCGGTCATCCTGGGGCGGCTGTAGCGGGGGATCATGGGGTCCTCGTGGCTGGCGGCCCCATCCTAACGGCGCCCTCCCAGGCGCGGAAGCGGCCGCTTGGACCCGGGCGCGGGCGGGCGCTAAGCTTTCCGCTTCGGGGAACAGGGGGAGGCAATCATGGCTGTGCCCAAGGAACTGAAGACCGTCGCGGTGATCGGTAACGGGCTGATCGGCCACGGCGTGGCGCAGGTCTTTGCGGTCGGGGGCAAAGACGTGCGGCTGATCGGCCGGCGCGAGGAAAGCCTCCGCACGGCCATGGGTAAGATCAAGGCGAGCCTCAAGGGCTTCACCCAGCACGGGATCGTCTCGGCCAAGGAGGCACAAGCCGCGCTCAAGCGCATCCGCCCCACGACCGACATGAATGAGGCCGCGGCCGCGACGCTGGTGGTGGAGGCCGTGCCCTTCGAGCAGGAATTGCAGCTCCAGGTCTTTGCCGACCTGGATCGCATCTGTCCACCGCCGACCGTCCTGGCTTCGTCCAGTGGCCAGGTGGCCAGCGAGCTGGTTACGCGGGTGAAGCACCGGGAGCGGGTGGTCGCTGCCCATTTCTGGTACCCCTCGCAGATGATTCCGGCGGTCGAGGTGTGCGCTGGCCCGGAGACAGCGCCGGATGTGGTGCCGTGGCTCTGCAAGGCGCTGGAAGAAGTGGGCAAGGTGCCCGTGGTGCTGAACCGCGAGGTGAAGGGCTTCATCGGCAACCGCATGCAGTTCGCCATGCTGCGTGAGGCGTGGGCGCTGTGGGCCTCGGGCGCGGCCTCGGCGGAGATGATCGACCGGGTGGTGAAGACGTCGTTCGGCCGGCGCGTGGACATCACAGGCCCGATCGAGTCGGCCGACGTGGGTGGGCTCGAGACGCTCTACAATTTCGGCGCCTGGCTGATGCCCGACCTGGACCGGGGCACGGAGCCGGCGGCCAAGGTGGCCGAACTGGTCAAGGCCGGCCACAAGGGCGCGTCATCGGGCCGGGGCGTATACGACTGGCGGGCGCGCGGCGATGCGCAGAAGCTTCTCGGCGCGCGGATGGACGAGCTGTTCCGCTGGCTGGCCGCCGACAAGGGCGGGAAGCCCGCCAAGAAGAAGTCCGTGGCCAAAAAACCGGCGAAGCGCAAACCCGCCAAGCGCAAGGCCAAGCGGCGTTAACCGCGCCTACGCCTTCTTCCCGTGACAGCAGGTGGCGCCGCTATCTTCATAGCGGTCGTGGTGGCGCATCCAGCTCATCGTCCCGGTCTCGTTGCGGCCCAGCGGTGCCATGTCGAGATAGTTGTAGGCGTTGACCAGGATATCGAGGCCGCGGGTATAGGTTGAATAGGTGTGGAAGATCTCGCCCTTGTCGTTCTTGTAGAACGCGCTGAGACCGGGCATTTCCTCGCTGTCGATCTTTTCTTCACGGAAATTGTATTCGGCTTTTCCATCGGCCATCTGGGCAGGCGTGAACGAGACGCCGTAGTCGTAGTTGAAATCGCTGCTGCTTGACGACACCCATTCGAAATTCCAGCCCATGCGCTTCTTGAAGGGCAGGAATTCGGCCAGCTTGGCGCGCGAGACAGCCAGCAACGTCACGTCGTGGTGGGCCAGGTGCAGGTTCGCGCCGTCGATATGGTCGGCTACGAACGAGCAACCGGAACAGCCTTCCTTCCAGCCCGGTCCGAACATGAAGTGATAGGCGATCAACTGGCTGCGCCCGTCGAACAAATCGGCCAGCGACTTCTTCCCGCTTTCCGTGTCGAAGACATAGGCTTTCTCGACCTTGACCCAGGGCAGCGCCTGACGCTCCGCACTCACTTTGTCGCGCAGATGGGTTAGCTCCTTCTCCTTGGTCAGAAGCGCCTTGCGCGCGGCGAGCCATTCGGACTGGGAGACAATCTTGTGCGGTTCCATAGCGCCCTCCTTCAGACGGCGGCGAGATAACGTTCGAGCTTGTCCAGCGTTCCGCTCCAGCCGGTGCGGTGGCGGTCGCGGGCGGGTTCGTCGGCAAACTGTTCGTGGGTCAGGATCAGCACGGTGCCGTCGCCGTCGGGCTTGAGGACCACGGTCACCAGGGATTCGCGCTCAGGCATGGTGCGCCAAGCCCAGGTGAAGACGAGTTTCTCGTTGGGCACGAATTCGCGATAGACGCCACCCACGCCGTGCTCCTCGCCATCCGCGGTCGAGAAGCGGATCCAGTAACGGCCGCCCAGCCGCGCGTCGATCTTGGCCTCATGGACGCAGCTTGTGTCGCCGGGACCGAACCAGCGGGTTATTTTTTCCGGGTCCGTCCAGGCGTCGAAGACCTTGGCCGGCGGCGCGTTGAGCCGCTTGCGGAGGCGGAGGCTTGGCTTGGTTTGAAAGCCAGTGCTTGGTTGGGCTTGCATGCATCCTCCTCGAGAAAAGCGGCCAGGCGGTCGAGCTGTTCCGTCCAGAAACGCTGATAGCGGGTCAGCCAATCGAGCGCTTCGGCCATCGGCGCCGCGTTCAACCGGCATGAGACGGTACGGCCTGACTTGGTGCGCGTGACGAGGCCCGCGTCCGACAGCACGTCCAGATGCTTCATGATCGCCGGCAGGGAGACCGGGAATGGCCGGGCCAAGTCGCTAACCGACACGTGCGCGGTCTCGCTCAGGCGGGCGAGCAGGGCGCGGCGTGTGGGATCGGCCAGTGCGGCGAAGGTGCGGTCCAGGGCGGTGTGTCTATAGTTAACCATAAGGTTAACTTTATGAAAAAAGTGACTCCCCTGTCAAGGATGGCTTCGCGTGCCTTATTGGTGAGCCTACTTTCGCCCGCGCTTCAACGCTTGCCGGTCCCAGTGTCGGCGCCCGACCACCTGTCTGATGCCTCGGGAGTCATCTGTCTAAAGCAGGCCCTTTGCCTTGAAGCTCGTGTGTCCTGCACGGCCGACGATGATGTGATCGTGCAGGGCGATACCGAGCGCCTGGGCGGCTGCGGCCACCTCGCGCGTCATCTCGGCATCGGCCTTGGATGGCGTGGGATCGCCCGATGGATGGTTGTGCACCAGGATGATGGCGGCGGCGCCCAACTCCAGCGCGCGCTTGACGACCTCGCGCGGGTAGACCGGTGTGTGGTCTATGGTGCCTTTTCCTTGCGCCTCGGCGCGGATCAATGCGTTTTTGGCGTCGAGGAATAGGACATGGAACCGCTCCGTCGTTTCGTGCGCCAGGGCCGTGCGGCAATAGGCCAGCACCTTGTCCCAGGACGACAACGCGTGCCGCCCCGTGGCGTCCTCGCGCGCCAAGCGCACGGCGGCGGCCTGCACGGTCTTGAGGGCGGCCACGGTGGTCTCGCCCACACCCTCGACGTCCATGAGCGCGGCGGGCTCGGCCGCGATCGCGGCGGCAAACCCGCCGAAGCGCGCAATCAAGGCTTTGGCGAGCGGCTTGGTGTCGATGCGCGGTTGGGCCAGGAACAGCACCAGTTCCAGAAGCTCGTAGTCGGCCAGAGCGTCCGCGCCGCCTTCCAGGAAACGGGTGCGCAGACGGGCGCGATGGCCCGCGTGTCCGCCTTTTCCATCCGCCCCATCGTTCACGCGCCTGCCCCCGTGCATTCAGAACATCGTCGAACTAGGCGACTCGATCATGCGCGGAATTGCGCCGGAATCGCAGGGAAAATCTTGGTCGGAAAAGATTATTTGCTCTAATGTTCCGGTCATAAACGCATCCGATCCTTATGCGCAGCCTTTCGGGGCGAGGCCGCGACATGGCTTATAAGCCTGCCGATTCAGGAGGAAATGCCGCGCACGCCGGCGCCGCGCGTTGGCGGTTGCTTGATGCGGGCATGGTTGGCGCGCTGGTTTTCGTCGCGTGCCTGCTTGGCATCTGGTCGCGGCCCCTAGGAGGGTTTCTCGCGACCTTCTGGCCGGCCAATGCGCTGCTGCTCGGTATTCTGGTGCGTTACCCCCGGCTGGCGACGCGGTCGCCTTGGATCGCTGCCGTACTCGGTTATTTGGCCGCCGATCTTGTGACCGGTTCCACGGTGCTGGCGGCCCTTCTGCTGACCGCCGCCAACGTCGCGGGCGTCTTTGTGGGCTACGCCCTCTATGCGCGGGTCGACCTGGATCACCGGCGTCTGGGACAACCCCTTTCGGTCCTTTACATGGTTGCCATCGCCGCCGTTGCCGCCGTGGCCGCAGGCCTCATCGGCGCCGTTGCGAACCCGATCCTGTTTGGCGACAGCGCCATCGACGGCGGGGCGCTGTGGTTCATCTCGGAACTCGCACACTACCTGGCGATCCTTCCCGTGATCCTCGCCATGCCAACCTTCCGTTGGCCGCCTGCCGGCCGGTTTACGCGGCTTACGATGCACGACGCGGCGCCGGCCTTGGCTCTCGTGTTCTCTTGCTTGGCGGGGTTGCTATACAGCGGCCCCGGCGCAATGGCGTTTCCAGTCCCGGCATTGCTGTGGTGCGCCAGCGTGTACAGCCTGTTCAGGACGGCCTGCCTGACCCTTGTTTTCATTGCGTGGACACTGATCGCCATAGCCACGGGTTGGCTTCCGATATCCCGCTATATAGGCGACATGCAGACGATTCTGTCCGTGCGTGTCTCTGTAACGCTGATCGCGCTCGCACCCATCGTCGTCGCGAGCCTCATGGCGGGGCGATCCGAACTGTTGCAGCTGTTGAAGGAGAAGAACGCGAAGCTGGCGGATGCCGACCGGGCGAAGGATCGCTTTTTGGCGATGATGAGCCACGAATTACGCACGCCAATGACTGGCGTCTTGGGTATGGCCGATCTTTTGATCGCCACCGGTCTCACGTCCGAACAGGAGAAATTCACCCGCACGCTGGCGCGCTCCGCCCGCACCATGCTGTCGCTTCTCAACGACATTCTGGATTTCTCCAAAATCGAGGCCGGCAAGCTGCAGATCGAGCAGGAACCCTTCCTGCTGTCCGAAGCCTTATATGACGTCAGGGATCTATTCACCGGCGCGGCCAGTGAAAAAGGCCTTACCTTGCAGGTGAATCTGCCATCCGAATTTCAGGATGCGGTCGTCGGAGATGCGGTGCGATTGCGACAGGTCCTATCGAATCTGATCGGGAATGCGATCAAGTTCACGAACAAGGGATATGTCCTGCTCGACGTGAAGCAAGACGTCCTGCCGGCGGGCGGGCTTCTTCTCAAGGTGTCCGTGCGCGATACCGGCATCGGCATTTCGCGGGAAAATGTCGGACGTTTGTTCCAGCCCTTTGCCCAGGCGGATAGCAGCATCACCCGTCGGTTCGGCGGCACGGGGCTGGGCCTCGCGATATCCCGCAGCCTCGTGCGAGCCATGGGTGGCGAAATCGAGGTCGCGAGCACGGAAGGGGTCGGAACCACGTTCTCGTTCTTCGTGCGGGTTGAACCGGACCGCGGTGGCATGGCGTTGGCGCGCTCTAAATCGGAAATCAGCGGACAGGCGGAAAGCGTGGAGTTGAAGCCTTGTCGCATCCTCCTTGGGGAGGATAACGCGACCACCCGGATGCTGATTTCCACGATGCTCCAGCGGAAGGGCCACACCGTTCACGCGGTAGGCGATGGCGCCGCCGCGGTCGCCGCTGCCGAAGCCGAAACCTTCGACATCATCCTCATCGACATGCACATGCCGCTTATGGACGGAGTCGATGCTGTAAAAGCCATTCGGCGAACGGAACGCACCCGCGCGAACGGCGCGCACGTCCCGCTCATCGCGCTGACGGCGGATGTGAGGCTCGAGGGGAAGAGAACATACTTGGAAGCAGGCGTGGATTCCGTGGCCGCCAAGCCTGTGGCGTGGGACGCCTTGTTCGCGGAGATGAAGCGGTTGGTGGCCGCGTACCCGGTGGCTTCTTACGCCGAACCGGTCAGGGCTAGTGGCGGATCGGGCGCGGCGGACGCGCTGGATATCGTCAGCGACAAGGTCATTTCCGAACTTAGGGTCCAGGTAGGTGACGACGTCTTCCAGCCATTGTTGAGCGCCTTTATCGAGGAAACATCGGCCTATCGGGAGCAGGTCAGCTCCGCCATCGCTGGGGACGATCTTCAAGCGGCCAAACGCATTGCCCATGCGCTGAAAGGTGCCAGTGAATCGCTTGGCGCCTTGCGGACGGGTGCATTGGCGAGGGCCATCGAGCACGACGCCAAGACGATCGCGGATGCGGCCGCGATCCTGCCAGGTCTCGTGGCATCGATCGATGCCGCGCACGAAATCCTGAACAAAGGTTACCGAACCGCCGTCTAGACGTGGACCGCGATTATCTCGGCTTGCCGCCTCACTCCGTGTTGACCGGCACCAGGCTCGAGGGCGCGAAGCCGGCCAGGAACGTGTCCACGGGGTTTGGCTTACGGCTGGCGTCTTCGGCGGCCTCTTTCCGCACCACCGCGCTGCGCACCATGTAGGCGCCGACATAGCGGAATGGCTCCGGAGGAAAGCGCCTGTCGGGTTGCCCTTGCGCCAGTGGGATCGACGACCACTCGTCCTTCCGTTCCAGGGCGAGGGAAGCCAGGATGCGCCCACCGATGCGCGACGGACCCACGCCGTTGCCGCAATAGCCGTGACCGTAGAGGATGTCGGGGCAATCCTCGAAGGCGCCGAAGAAAGGAAGGCCCGTGGGCGTGCGCGTCACGGGGCCGCGCCAGCTTCCCTCCAGCTTCACCCCCTTTAGCGCCGGGTATACGCGGTGCAAGAGATCGGTCACCTCGCGCTCGCGCCGAGCGGGTTCGTCCCACACCGCGCCGACTTGGCCGCGGAAGACGAAGTCGCCGCCGCCCTTGGAGAAGTTGAGGCGGCCGTCCTTGGTCGTGCGCCCGCCGAAGACGAGCAGCCGCGAATCGGAAAAGAACATGCCGTCGCGAAGGCCGATCTTGGCCAAAAGCTCGGGAATGCGCGCGGTCATCAATTGGTCGCTGGCCAAGGGCAGGATGGTGCGCCGGAAGCGTGGCATCTCTGCCGCCCAAGCATTCAGCCCCAGGATGACGCGTTTGGCCGTAACGATTCCATGGGAAGTATGAACGCGCGGCGGCTTGCCGCGCTCCAGCCGCGTCATGCGGGTTCCTTCGTGAATACGCACACCCTTGGCTAGGGCAACCTTGCGCAGGCCCCGGGCCAGCTTCGCGGGTTGCAGCGTGCCGACCCCGGGTTCGAAGACCGCACCCCGCACCAGCGGTGAGCCCGCACGTTCTTGCGCCTCCGCCGCGTTCAGCTCCACGAACGGATGCTCGCCGGCCTTGTCCAACAGACCAAGCGTGGGGCGCCAAACATCGTCTTGGGCCGCGTTGTTCGAGGTCCATAGCCAGCCGTCGCGGCGCAATTCGCAATCGATGCGGTTCTCGCCGCAGAAGGCTTCGATCTCGGCCACATTGGCGCGCGCGAGGCGATGTAGACGCACAGCCTCCTGGGTGCCGCAGTGTTGGACCAGGATGGCGAACTTGGTCGCCCAGTCCAGCAGTACGCCGCCGTTCCGGCCCGAGGCGCCGTAACCGCAGTACTTGGCCTCGATGAGAAGGATGTCGAGCGACGGCTCCAGCTCCTTGAGGCGCAGGGCCGTCCATAGACCGGTGTAGCCGCCGCCCACGATGCAGACGTCAGCGCGCGCGTCGCCTTCGAGAGGCGGGCAGGGAGCGGCGTCCGATTCGGATGCCAGTGCCTCGTCGAGCCACCAGCTCGCATTGGTGCGGACGGCGTCAGGCGAAGCCATAGAGCCGCGCCGCGTTGTCGTGGACGATCTTGCGTTTGTCGGCCTCGGAGACACCGACGAAGGTGCGTTCGATCACGTCCTGGGAATGGGGAAAGCTGCCCTCGTCATGGGGGTAGTCGCTGCCCCAGAGGAGGCCGTCGACGCCGGTAAACTTCAAGTTGGCGAGGGCAACGGGGTCGTCGGTGAACGTGACGTGGCCTTGGCGGCGAAAGAACTCGCTGGGCAGCATTTCCAACCGAGGGCGAATCCACATGTGCTTCTTGTGCGCCTGTTCGTCCAGCACGTGAAGGAGCCAAGCCAACCAGCCGCTGCCGCACTCGACCACGACGAATTTCAGCTTCGGGTGGCGCTGCAAGGCACCGGAGCTGATGATCTCCGCGACGGGATACTGCCCATCGGCCATGCGCATGGCCATGAAAACGAGCGCGCCGCCGGAACCCTCTTCTTCGCCCCAGTCCGCGGGATAGAGGTCCTCGTCGTTGGTGAAGCTGTGCAGCGACAGGACAAGGCCTGTCTCTTCGATGACGCGCCATAGCGGCTCATACTCGGGCAGGTTGTAAGGGCGCCCCTTGACCGTGATCGGAATCTTGATCGAGCGGTACCCAAGCTTGGCAAGGCGTTCCACTTCGCGGACCGACCAGGCCAGATCGGCCACGGGCATCACGGCCACCGGTGCGAAACGCTCCCGGTTCTGACCGAACAGCTCGATCGCCCAGTCGTTGTAAGCGACAGCCATCGCGTTCTGGTATTCGGCATCCGACGACTGGAACAGGCCAAGCGCGTCATTGGCGTAGATCACCTCGGCGCTGACGCCGTCCCGATCTTGGTCCTTGATGCGGCGCGCGAGGTCGGCACCACCGGTCGGATCGCTGCGAAATTCACGCTCGGTATCCTCTTCCGTCAGCCGTTCGTCGGCCAGGTCCATGCGGCGGGGTTTGCGGCCTTCCACGATGCGATAGCGCTTGCCGTCGCGCACCTCGACGCGGGGGACGCGGTGGCGGAAGCGTTCCGGAAGCCTGACGCGGTAGACCTCGTCCGATTCCTTGACGTGGGAATCGGCGGAAATGATCTTCAGCATGATCGCTTCCCTCTGCTATTTCCTACTTCTTCTTGAGCGGCGTGAGGCCGGCCGGAGCCAGGCCCGCCAGATAGGTGTCGATAGGGCCGGCCTTGCCGCCGGCGGCTTCCTTTGCTTCCTTCCGCTTGATCGCGCCGCGCACCATGTAAGCGCCGACATAGCGGATCGGTTCGGGCGGGAAGTGGCCCTGGGGACCTTTGGCCAGGGGCGTCGCGCTCCACTCGTCATCGAGATCGAGGGCGAGCGAGGCTAGGATGCGACCGCCGAGATAGCAGGGGCCAACACCATTGCCTGTATAGCCGTGGCCGTAGACGACGTTGCCGGGCAGACGGCCGAAGAAGGGTAGGCCGGTCGAGGTCCGTTCCACCGGCCCGCGCCAGGTCTCGGCGATGGGCAC
>JBFXED010000025.1:0-61502 GCA_050180485.1 Alphaproteobacteria bacterium
CTTCCGATCAGGAACACTGCTCAAGTCGCCCGATGCGAAATGGGGTCGCTGCGCCGTGATTGATCAACGAAAACGCCTCTACCAGCGTCACTACCCACGCAACCAATGTCTCCAGGCTGGCCTATACGCTCTTCCACTTGGCACTCATTTGTTCACGCAACTTGGGAATCATCGCAAGAGAAATATCATCCATTCTTGGACACCGAGCTTATGGAGTAACGACAGGAGACGATCACAAACCGAGAGAGTCGCTGAAAACCGCATGGTTTTCGTACATAAAGGCTTGCTTACCTCTCGTCAGTCCGTGAATGATACGTATGGAACTTCGCTATCGGGAAGTGCCTTTTTCACACCGTCACGTGCTGTCGGCACAGCAATCGGATTCTCCATTACGCTGGAGTCGCAAAATGCCTCCCAGACCCTTGGCAATTCCAAAAGTGCGCCGAAGTTGCGAATTGTTTCTGCATGACGGTACCCACCTCAACGGGGAGGTCTTTATCGAGGTCACCCAACGCATCCAAGATCTTCTCAACGACGAACGGAATTTCTTTCCATTCTCGGATGAAAACGGAACCGTTCAATTCATTGCGAAAAATTCGATCATGAGGGTCATCACGCACGACTGATGTGTGGCCCGCACCTCTATCGCGCGTGCAACCACTCCGCCAACTCAGGAGCGGGCATGGGGCGACCAAAATGATACCCCTGCAGCAACCGAACCCCGAGTTCTCGCAGATGTATCGCCTGCTCTTCCGTCTCGACGCCTTCGGCGACGCTCACCAAGCCCATGTTGCGCGCAAGATCGACCACCGTTTTGATGATGGTTGCGGCCTCGCGCGAGTCGGGCAGTTCCGACACGAAACTGCGATCGATCTTGATCTCGCTGAACGGCATGCGATGAAGCGACACCAGCGAGGAATAACCGGTGCCGAAATCGTCGAGCGACAAGCCAAAACCCTTGATCCTGAGACGCGTCAGCACGTCCATCGTGGACGTGGGATCGGAGGTGGCCGCGCTTTCGGTAATCTCCAGGGTCAGCCCCTCCGGCGCCGTCCCATGTTTGTGCGCGATTTCGCCGACGCGGTCGGGAAAATTCAAATCACTTAAGTTTACGCGTGAGACATTCACCGAATGCACCAGAGAATGTCGGCCGTTATTCGCGCTCTTGATGAGCCGGAAAGCCTCGCCGATCATCCAGAGCGTGAAGCGTTCCATCGTCTCCGGGTGCCGTTCCATGACCGGGATGAAGGCACTCGGCGGCATGAATCCGTCCAAAACCGAGGTCCAGCGCGCCAACGCCTCAACCTTCAGCGGCTGGTGCGTCTCCGCATCGACCACGGGCTGAAAATGCGCGACCATCTCTCCCGAACGCATGCCATGTTCGATGCGGTCTACTGAAATCGCGCTGGCGCCAGTTTCCATCCGCGCATCCGCCATAGTCATGCTCGATCAGATGGCATGAGCTGCAGCAACTTGGCCTTCAGCATCGCCGCACGTACCGGCTTGGCCAGAACGCCGACCATCACGAGGCCGCGGGCGGTTCCCAATCTCAACGCCGCATCGCGGATGCGTTCGGCGAATCCGCTGACGATCAGGATCGGCGCGCGCGTATTCATGTCGGCCAGGTAGCGCAAGATCTCGATCCCGTCGGTTTCGGGCATGCTGAGATCGAGCACGAAGCCGTCGATATGCGAACGCGTTAATGCCGCCCGGAATTCGTCCCCCGTCGCGACGGTTTCGACCGCGAAGCCGCAATCCTCGGCGGCCGCGCGCACGAAGGTCCTGAACCCAGGATCATCATCGATGGTCAAAAGATTCGGCTTTCCCATGGCGTCCTCATTTCTTTCGGGACAGCGCCGCGCGCAGCTTGGCTGCCAACTCGGCGATGCGATACGGCTTGCCGATCGTGGGCAGGCCGAGCTTTTGCGCCTGATCGCGCAGGATTTGCGGACTGGCATAGCCGGACGTAATGAGAACCGGGATATCGATGCCCAATGAACGCAGTTCTTGAACGAGATCGAGCCCCGACATTCCACCGGGCATCACGATGTCGGAAAACAACAGGTCGGGTTTGGCGCCCCCTTGGATGAGCGCCAAGGCCGTCGCCGCGGTATTGGCCTCGAGCGTGCGATACCCTAGCCGATGCAACGCCGTGACGGCGATCGCACGGAGGTCTTCGCGATCCTCGACCACCAATACGGTTTCATCGCCCCCTTGAAGGCCGTCATCGGCGCGAATCTCGGGCTGACTCGCGGCCGCCGCTTTGGCGGCGGGAAAATAAAGCCGCACCGTCGTGCCGTGCCCGACTTCGCTATAGATGCTTACGTGCCCGCCCGATTGCTTGGCGAAGCCGTACACCATCGCCAATCCCAATCCGGTCCCCTTTCCCTCGGCTTTCGTCGTGAAGAACGGGTCGAAGGCACGCGCCACGACCTCCGGCGGCATTCCCGTTCCAGTGTCGGATACCGCGATCATCACATAGTCGCCGGCAGCGACATCGGTGTTCAGCGCCGCGTATTGGGCATCGAGATGCCGATTGGCCGTTTCGATCGTAAGCGCGCCGCCCCGCGGCATGGCATCGCGGGCATTAATCGCGAGATTCAAGATCGCGGAATCGACCTGCGTCGGATCGACCAAAACCGGCCAAAGATTCGCACCCAGCACGGTTTCGATCGTGATGTTTTCACCAAGCGTGCGCTTGAGCAGCGTCACGACCTCCGGCAAGCGGGCATTCAAGTCGACGACCGTGGGTTCGAGCGGCTGATGGCGGGAGAACGCAAGCAGCTTCTTCACCAGTTCGGCGCCCTGCAGCGCCCCGCCGAGCGCGGCGTCGACCATCTCGCGCGCCCTTGGGTCGGCTTTCATCCGGTCCGCGACGAGATCGAGATTGCCGACGATGACGCCCAGAAGGTTGTTGAAGTCGTGCGCCATGCCGCCGGTCAGTTGCCCCACGGCCTCCATCTTCTGCGCTTGGGCAAGCTGGGCGGCCGTCGCCTTCTGCTGGGTCAAGTCCCTCATGGTTCCGACGAATCCGTGCGCCGAACCGGCTTGCATCTCGTTGACCCTAAGTTCCAACGGGAACTGCGTCCCGTCCCGGCGCGCGCCCACGACCTCCCGCCCGGCGCCGATGATCTTGGCGATGCCGGTCACGAAATAGGATTTCAGGTAGCTGTCGTGCTGGGACCGATTCGGCTCGGGCATGAGGAACTTGACGTTCCGTCCGAGCGCTTCGGTGCGCGGGTAGCCGAAAAGCTTCTCCGCCATCTGGTTAAATTCGGTGATGTCGCCATGGCGGTCGATAGCGACGACCGCGTCCTGCGTGCTGTTCAAAACCATGCGCTGGAACTCGACGGATTCGGCCAGTGCTCGCTCGGCGCTCTGCCGGGCCAGGTTCTCGCTTCGCAGTACTTCATTGGCGGACGTCAGCTCCATGGTTCGCGCGCGCACGGTCCGCTCGGCGCGGGCGGTTTGCCGCATTTCCAGATTGACGACGAGAAGGATCAACGCGGTCACCAGAAGCCCGCCGGCAAGCCAGCCCCAGAGATACGGCCTTTCGAGTTCGGCGATCAGATCCGGCGGAAAATGGAAGATGCTGATCCAACGCTGATTCAAGACCGTGATTGGCAGCGTGACTGTGTGGCCCGGAAACGCGCCGGGATCGACGGGCGCAACCGCCACTTCGAACTGACCGGCGACAGGAGAATACCAGGCAAAGGGCCGAACCAACGGCGACGGGGCATTCGCCGCGACGATATCGGCAATGTAGATTTCTTCGGAAATCGGCGGCGTGTTGACGATGGCGTCGTTGAGCAGCGCGGTCAGGGGAACGCCGGCGCTGACCACGCCACGCAGAAGATCTCGGCGCTCCTGGACCGTTCCGGGAATCCTGCCGCCGCGATAGACCGGTGATATGAAAGCAAGCGCGGGTGTCAGAGTGGAGACTGACATCACCGGGTCGGCCAACACCGTCATGCCGTCGTCCCGCGCAGCCGCTACGGCGGCGGCCCGCGTTGGGTTGCTCAGATAGTCGAAGCCGAGAGGGATCGGCGGCCCGCCGAAGGTCCACCCGCGCGCGATCGGAAAATACTCGTCCCGCGCCGCTGCGCGCATCTGCTGTTCCGCGCCATCCGTCCACAATATTGAGAAATCAGAAGCGCCGCCAAGCCGCATCGCGCGCTCAAAGGCCGCGCGCTCGCCGACGGTCACTTTAGGTATCCACAGATAACTCCGCGCGGCTCCAAGCGCTCGAAACCGGTTGATCAGGTCCTTGTCGAACGAATAGATCGCCCGATCGTCGATGACCGAAAACGCCGTCGCCACGGCTTGCACCGATTTGGCCGGCTGTTGAAATTTCATCGCCAGGTCGGTCGCTCGCCATTCCGCGCGGAACCGTATGAGTTGACCGACCCGTTCATCGTCGGCACGGATGGCCAGAAAATAAGCCAATGCGCTGATCACGGTGCCGACGGCGGCAACCGCCACATGGAGTGCAAGCCAGCGCTTGCTAAACCTCATGGCACACGTCAGACCGATCAGCGCTGCTGACCGCAACTCCGGCCTGATGGAATGCCCCAATCAAAACCTTCGAGCTCAGCATTGGGCAGCTCTAATCGGTAAGTGAGGAAGTCCGCTGTATCCAGCGCTTTGAATGGGATACATCCAAGCATGAATATTTCAATCGCTTCAAGTAAAACCGCTTTAAGTAAAAATAACCTGTGTTGTGAAATGCAGAAAAATCCTCTGCTCTATTTCACGGTTATGTAAAAAGTACCTAAAAGTATTTTTGGCATTTTGGCAATAACGTAAGTTGCTCAGCCGGATTCACAGGTAATTTTTTCCATTCTTCATTGGCGAAATAGCCAATCGAGAACACGACGTACAGCAAGAATCCAAGAATCCAAGAATCATTGTCGTCGAAAGCGCAACGGCAACTTATCATATTAATATTATATAGAATTTCGGCATTCGGCCTAGGGTTGGCGCGGTCATGCCGAATCGGACAACGCCACACGCCTGATAGCGTGTCGTAAGTCCGGAGACGCCGCGGGGGAGGTGTCGCATGACCATGCCTGTTGAGGCCGAAGTGCGCTTTCGCAACCGGCGCGACGTCATCGTGATCATCGCGATCGCGGTCGTCTTGGCGGCCGCCGGCACATATCTAGCGTCGCGCATCGCGACGGACTGGCGGGAGCGCGATCTTCGCGCGTGGCAGGCGCGGCTCGACATCGTCGCGGAAAGCCGCGCCGCGGCGGTCAACGGCTGGCTCGAGCGGCAATTCGAAGTCGTCCAGAATCTTTCCGACAACGTCGCGCTGCGGCTTTACCTGTCCGAACTGGCGCGGGAAAAAGGCGCCGTCCAGAACACGCCCCAGGCGGCCTATCTGCGCAACCTCCTGGTCGCCACGGCCGAGCAGAACGGCTTCCGCGTCGCGAACGGCGCGTCCGCCGTGCCGGCCAACGTGCAGCCATCGCACCTCGGCGGTCTGGCCCTGATCGACCGCGCCGGGCGGATCGTCGCCGCGACGCCCGGCATGCCACCCATCGAGGGCAGCCTCAAGAGTTTCGTGGACGGTTCCGCGCCGGCCCAGCGCGCCTTGCTCGACATGTATCTGGATGCGACGAAGCGGCCGGCGATGGCGTTCCTCGCGCCCGTCTTCGCCGTGCAGGGCGAACGCGACGCCGAGAGCCAGGTCGGCATCGTGCTGGGCGTGAAAGAAGTGAGCAATGAAATCCAGCCGCTCCTGAAGCAACCTGGGTTGATGGAGCGTTCGGCCGAAACCTACCTGGTCCGCACAAACGGCAACCTCGTCGAATACCTGTCCGCCCTGGCCGACGGCACCAAGGCCCTGGAACGCTCCGTCAGCGCGGACGAACACACGCACGTGGATGCCATGGCGGTCGCCGAGCCGGGACGCACGGAAATCGGCTACGACCATGCGGGCGCGCGCGTCCTGGCCGCGTCGCGCACCGTCGGGCTTGCGCCCTGGGTGGTCGTTCACAAGGTGGACCGCGCGGAGGCGCTTTCGGACTCGGACATCAGGGCGCTTCGGCTTGCCATCGGACTGAGCCTGGCCATCGCGGCCATCGTGGCCATCCTGGTCGCATCCTCGCGCCACTTGGCGTCGGTCCGGGCGCGGGACGACGCCCGGCGCTATGAATCCCTGGCGGTCGAATACCGGACGCAAAGCGAGTTCCTGGCGCAAGTGACCGATCATGCGCCGGACGAGATCATGGTCATCGACGGCGACGGCATCTGCCGTTACGGCAATCCCGCCGCGGCGGAGGCGTTGGGCATGGCGCCGTCGGACGTGCGGGACAAGCCGGTCAACGCCTTGTTCGGCGCCGAGCCGGCGAAGGAGGTTCTCACGCGCACCGCGAAGGCCGCAGCCGACAAGGCGCCGTCTCGCGTGCTCGAGCAATCGCGCGACGGCGTCATGCTTGCATCCTATGTGCCCCTTCCTGGCCTGGGACAAACATTGATCATCCGCCGGGACGTGACGGCCGCCGTGCGCGAGCGCGAACACCGCGAACGGCTTTCCAATGAATTGGTCGACGCGCTCGTTTCCCTTATCGACCGGCGCGATCCGTTCGCCGCGGAGCATTCCAAGCAGGTGGGGCGCTTGTCGCGCGCGATCGCCGAGGAGATGCGACTGCCGCGCGAAACGGTTGAAACGGCAACCACCGCGGGCAAGCTGCTGAATCTCGGCAAGCTTCTGGTCCCCGCCGAGCTTCTGACCAAGCCCTCGCCCCTGACTCGCGAGGAGGCCGCCATCGTCAGGGACGCCATTACCGAAGGGGCGGAGTTGATCAAGGACATCGAATTTGACGGCCCGGTGGTCGAGACTCTGCGCCAGCATCAGGAGCGTTGGGACGGCGCCGGGCAACCCAAGGGCCTGAAGGGCGAGGAGATCCTGCTGCCCGCCCGCATCGCCGCGGTGGCCAATGCCTTCGTGGCGATGACCACCTCTCGCGCCTTCCGTCGCGCGCGCGACCAGAACGCCGCGCTCGACGCCGTGGTGGCGGAGTCCGGCAAGGCGTTCGACCGCCGCGTGGTTGCGGCGCTAGTGAACCGCATCGAAAACGCTGGATCACGATGAGACGGTTTCTGGCGCGGGTTCTGTCACTCGCCGCCGCTCTCTGCTGCGCCATGACCGCTGCCGCATCAGGCGCCGAACTGGGCTCGCGTACGCTATCCCTCTTCAACGCTAAGGCTCAGCGCGTGGACGACACCGTCATCTTCACAAAGTGGAACCGAACCGTCACCCGCCACAATTTCCAGATCTCAACGCACGTCGATCCTTGTGGCACGCCGAAGAACGAAAGCTGCTTCCTCGACGCATGGCGGGAATCGCTGATCGGCATGGAAAAGCAGCCCAAACGCGCGCAGCTCGAACTGGTGAACAAACACCTGAATGCCTCGCCCTACGTGCTTGACATCGCAACCTGGAGCACCGCGGACTATTGGGAGACGCCGCTGGAGTTTCTTATGTTCTCCGGCGACTGTGAGGACTACGCCATCGCGAAATTCTTTTCGCTGCTGCGCCTCGGTTTCTCGAACGAGCAAATGCAGATCGTCATCGTGCAGGACCAGAACCTGCGGGTTCCCCACGCCATTCTCGCGGTCACGCTCGACGGCGCGAACTACATCCTCGACAACCAGATTCCCCAGGTCGTGCGCGACACGCTGATCCACCATTACACGCCAATGTATGGATTAAATCTGGCCAGCTGGTGGCGCTTCTCGGGCAAGAGTAATGCCTTGACGCCAGACAGCATCGCACCCAAGCCTTAGCATAAGGAAGAGAAGCCGCGCCGCCGATGGCGGTTGGTAGGTTATCTTCCAGACACGTATCCAATTTCAATTATTCGGGTTCATTTAGCCCGCGCGCTACACGGTTCGATGCGTTCACACTCAGTGTGAACGTGACCTTCCATACGAAGTGCCGTCCGCCAGGCCCCGATCAGATCTAGCGATCGCCCATGGTCATTAAGTGGACGTCAAGCATGCGCCTATGAAAGGCAAGTCGGGTGGTTGGAACGCCTCTTAGGCGTTGCTGCGACGAAAAGCGCCGTATTTGTTCGCCATAGTGATCGCGCCAAAGAGCGTTTACCCGCCGCAGATAATCAGTATATGAGTTTGCATCTGGCTCGTGATCAAGAACTGCAAGGCCATATCTGGCGGTAGCATCCCAAGCTACAAATGACCGTGGCCTCGCGAAGGAGGCTAGCTTGGAAACAAGAGACCGCTAGGTGCCGATTTTATGTCCCATCCCAGCTAGATATATCGCGAACTTCTCTAGCTCGATGCCGGTGTCGTCTTTAACTGCGTTGACGAAGCGTTGCGTATTCAAAAATACGCCTCTTACTCGTTCGCGGATCGTCTGATTAGCATCGCCGCCCGCTACTCTTACTTAACTAAGCTAACTTTTTTACTGTTAATTTATCAACCGCGTCCTCGTTCAGCGTGATGCCGAGGCCCGGCCCTTGCGGCACCACGACGTGGCCGTCCTCGATCGGCACGATCTCGGTCAGCACGTCTTCCTCCAGCACGAACTTGGGCATGTAGAACTCGCAGCCGAGCGACATGTTGGCCGTGGCCGCGATGAAATGCGTGCCCGCGGCCAGCGCCACGCCGCCCTCCCACAGCGTGCCGCCATAGCAGGGGATGCCGGCCGTCTCGCAGATCGCGTTGATCTTGCGCGCGTTCAGGATGCCGCCCGACTTCATCAGCTTAACCGAAACGATGTCGGCCGCGCGCTTCTCGACCAGGCGCAGCGCCTCGGCGGGCGAGAAGACGGCCTCGTCGGCCATGACCGGCGTATCGAGGGCCGCGGTCAGCGCCGCCATCACGTCGAGCTGCGGCCGCGGCACGGGCTGTTCGATGAAGGTCGGCTTGAACTGCTCGATCTCGCGCAGTTTGGGCAGCGCGTCCCACGATTGCAGACCCTGGTTGTAGTCTACACGCAGGTCAATGTCGTCCGGCAGTTCCTTGCGCAGCTTGGTCAGCCGCCGCATGTCGTTGGCGTGGTCTGAGAAGCCCGTCTTCACCTTGAAGATCCGCACGCCCTCGCCATGTAGGCGCTTGGCCATGACCACGTCGGCGTCGATGTCGGGGTTCGCGATGGAAAAGCTCATGGGTATGCGGTCGCGCACGGCACCGCCCAAGAGGCCGTGGACAGGCAGACCGGCCAGCTTGCCGCAGATGTCGAACAGCGCCATCTCGACGGCGGCCTTGGCCTCGAAATTGTCGTAGAGCGCGCGGTCGCAGGCCGCCATGATGGATTGGATGCGGCGCGGATCGGCGCCGACCACGATGGGGCGCAGGTAAAGGTCGAGTGCGGCCAGCGCGGCCTCGGCCGTGCCGGAGAACACCTCCCACGGCGCGGCCTCGCCGATGCCTTCGACGCCCGCATCGGTTCGGAGGCGCAGCAGGATGCGCTTCACCTTGCCCTGCACGCTGCCGATGCCTTGGGAACGTTTCATCTTGATGCCGGTCGCGATTAGCCGGGCCTCAAGCCCCGTTACGCGCACGTGTCCGGCGGCCGCCTTGGTCATCGGGGAAATCTCCTGGCTCGAAAAGAAGAAAAGAAGGAAGAGGGCGCAGCCTAGCCTTGCGGCGGCTTCTTGTCGCCCGGCGAGGGCGCGTCGTCGTCCGACCCGCCACGCAAGGTCGCGGCCACCATCAGCATGGCCGTGCCGCCGACGAAGGCGGCCACCAGCATGATGACGTGGAAACCCTCTTCGCTTTGCACCCACTGGGGCGCGTTGGCGCCGATGAACGAGAAATCCGGCTGCGCTTGAATGCCGAGCCAGCACAGGCCCAAGACCAACGCCTCGATGGCCAACGTGCCCACGAACCAGCGGTAACCCCGGCGGCTCTTGAATCCGTCCACGGCATAGCCGGCGATGAAGGCCAAGGCCAAAGCGGCGCCGATCGCGATTTCCAAACGACCCTCCCCGGACGAAGCGGCCAAGCGCCGCGATATCGCCAATTATACGGCCAGATGCGAATGATCACGAGATGCGGGTATGGGGCGCTATACTGGCTTCGGCCGATGGAGAAGGACGATGACGCTTCATGTCGATCTGTTCTGGTCGTTCCGCAGCCCATATTGCTATCTCGCCGGTCCGCGCCTCGTCCGCCTGACCGAGACGCACGACGTCGCCGTCGCCTTGCGGCCGGTGATGCCGCTCATCTTCCGCTATCCCGACTACATGCCTTCGCTCCCAAAACCTTACGCCAGATATTTCGAGCGCGACGTAATACGGGTCGCGGAACATCTCGGCGAGAGCCTCGTGGGGCCGGATGCCGACCCCGATCCCGTGGCCATGGACCCGATGACGGGCAAGGCCAAGGCGGACCAGCCCCATATTTTCCGCCTGACGCGCCTGGGCGTGGAGGCGGAACGGCGCGGTCGGGGGCTCGCGTTCGCCCGTGCGGTCTCGCGCCTGATCTTCGGCAAGGACGGTCGAGGCTGGAACAAGGGTGACCGGCTAGCGCGCTCGGTCGAGACGGCCGGTTTCGATCTGGCCGAAATGGACCGTGCCGTAACGAACGATTCCGCTGGCTGCGACGCAATCATCGCGGAGAACGGCCGCGCGCTGGAAGCGGCGGGGCACTGGGGTACGCCGACCATGGTGTTCGAGGGTGAGCCGTTCTTCGGTCAGGACCGGATCGATCTCTTGATCTGGCGCATGAAGCAACGCGGCCTCGAGCCGCGCGGGTAGGGAAAGCGGCCTGGCGGAACTTTGCCGCGCGCCATCCGTTCCAGGAGACCGGCGCTCAGGCGTTGCCATCCGCCTTCAAGCGTGGAGGAATGACGCCGTGATATCCGATCGTGGATTGACCCGACGCACCGTTCTGGCTTCGGCCGTGGCGGCCGCCGCGTTGGGGCCCGCGCGCGCCTTCGCGCAAGTGCGTGCCTGCACGCCCGGCGCGCTCACGCCGCGCCTGACCGAAGGGCCGTATTTCAAGCCCAACTCGCCTGAGAGATCGGTGCTGGTCGAGCCCGGCGTTTCGGGTACGAAGATCATGCTGACCGGCTTGGTCCTCGATGCCACGTGCCGGCCGGTGAAGGGCGCGCTGGTCGATCTGTGGCACGCGGACGGGCAGGGGCGCTACGACAATGCGGGCTATGGATTGCGCGGCCACCAATATACGGACGACTACGGCCGCTATCGCTTCGAGACGGTCGAGCCCGCCCCCTATATCGGCCGCACGCGCCATTTCCACGTCAAGGTCCAAGCGCCCGCAGGGCCCGTGTTGACCACGCAGCTCTATTTCCCCGGCGAGACGGGCAACGCGCGCGATGGGTTGTTCCGCATGGAGCTTTTGCTCGCGCTGTCGCCGGATACCACCTCGGGCGGCTTCGACTTCGTCGTCGCCGCCTGATCCATGCGTTTTCTTGCAAAGTGACATTCGCCCGGGGCGGGGCGAATCCCGAGCACCATTCCATGCCGGGCATGCTAAGCAGTGCGCCTCTTCCCTTTGAACCCGCCGACCCATGAACGTAAAACGGACCGAACTGATCGTCGTTCTCGGCGCGCTGACCGCGTTCGCGCCGCTGTCGATCGACATGTATCTGCCCGCGCTGCCCACCCTGGAGAAGGTCTTCGCGACCGACACGGCGAGCGTGCAGCTTACGCTCGCGGTCTTCTTCCTGGGCTTCGCGCTAGGGCAAACCTTCTTCGGTCCGATCCTCGATCGCTTCGGACGTAAGCCGCCGCTCTACATCAGTCTGACGATTTACATTCTGGCGTCGATCGGTTGCGCGCTGGCGCCGTCAATCGAGGCGCTGGCGGGCCTTCGCTTCGTGCAGGCCGTGGGCGCCTGCGCGGGCGCGGTTAGCTCGCGCGCGATGGTGCGCGACTTGTTCGACCCCAAGGAATCGGCGCGCGTTTTCTCGGCCCTCATGCTGGTGATGGGCGTGGCGCCTATCCTGGCGCCCCTGATCGGCGGCTATGTCATGGCCGCGTTCGGCTGGCGCGCCATTTTCTGGGCACTGGCGTTCTTCGGCTTGCTCTGCATGGCGGGCATGGCGTTGCGTTTGCCGGAGACGCATCAGACATCGGCGCGACGGCCGCTCCATCTCGGCGCCATTCTGCGCGGCTATGGCGGGCTGCTCATCTATCGCGATTACATGTGCTACGCACTGACCGGCGGCTTCGCCATGGCGGGCATGTTCGCCTATATCGCGGGTTCGCCGTTTGTCTTCATCGAGCTCTACGGCATCAAGCCCGAGGACTATGGCTGGTTCTTCGGCGCAAACGCGCTGGGCTTCGTGATCGTGGCCCAGGTGAACGCACGCCTCGTGCGCCGCTTCGAGATGGGCCTTATCCTGCGCACGGCCAATTTGGCGCAGACGATGTTCGGCGTGTTACTGGCCGCCTTGGCGCTGTCCGGTGCCGGCGGTCTCTATGGCTTGGCGGGTGCCCTATTCGGCTATATCGCTTGCATCGGCCTGATCCTGCCGAACGCCAGCGCGTTGGCTATGGCCCCGCATGGCGAGCGGGCAGGGTCTGCGGCGGCGTTGCTCGGCACGCTCCAATTCGCTCTGGCCGCCGTTGCAGCCATGTCGGTAGGTGCGATCCACGATGCCAGCGCGCTGCCCATGGCCGGGATCATCGCTCTCTGCGGCACTTTCGGGGCTTTGGCGAGCCGGCTGGTAAAACGGCCGTAAGGGATGCTGCATTGCAGCATCGAGGGGATGTTTCTCGCATTGCGCTAAATATTTAAGAGCGTAAAACTCTTGGCCGATTGAACAAATTTTCCACGCGTGGCCGGCTAGGGACGCTGGCGGCGCGCGACGGAGCCGGGAATGCAAAGCTATACGCCGTGGCAACCCGAGATTGCCAAGGCGCTTATTGACGAGCGGCGCGCCATGCCGGGCGCGGTTATTCCAATCCTGCACGCGTTGCAAGATTGTTTCGGCTATGTCGACAAGGCAGCCGTGCCGATGATCGCCGAGGCGCTCAACCTGACCCGCGCCGAGGTCCATGGTGTGATCACCTTCTACCACGACTTCCGTAGTGCGCCGCCTGGCCGCCATGTGGTGAAGGTGTGCCGCGCAGAGTCCTGCCAAAGCATGGGGTGCGATTCGCTGATCGCACATATCGAAAACAAGGTCGGAGCGACGCTGAAACACACCGCCGCCGACGGCTCCGTCACGCTGGAGCCGGTCTATTGCCTGGGCAATTGCGCCCTGTCGCCCGCGTTGATGTGGAACGGCGAACTGCATGGAAGGATGACGTCGCAGAAATTCGACCGCCTTCATAAGTCGAAGGTGGGCGGACGATGAGTGTGCGCGTTTTTGTTCCCATGGACGCCAGCGCGCTGTCGGTCGGCGCGGAAGAAGTGGCCGCCGCCGTCGCGGCGGAAGCCGCGCGGCGCGGCGTAGGGATCGCGCTGGTGCGAAACGGCTCGCGCGGCTTGTTCTGGCTCGAGCCAATGGTCGAAGTCGAGACGAAGGCGGGCCGCGTCGCTTATGGACCCATTTCCGCCGACGACGTGGCGGGACTGTTCGACGCCGACTTCCTCGTGGGCGGCAAGCACAAACTGTGTCTCGGGCCGACCGAGGAAATCCCTTACCTCAAGCGCCAGGAGCGGCTGACTTTCGCGCGCTGCGGCATCATCGATCCCTTGTCCATCGCGGATTATCGCGAACATGGCGGCTTCGCGGGCCTTGCGAAGGCGCTTGCCATGGCCCCGAAGGATATCGTCGAGACGGTGGTGGAATCGGGTCTGCGCGGGCGCGGCGGCGCGGGCTTTCCGACCGGTATCAAGTGGCGTACCGCGCTGGCCGCAGCAGCCGACCAGAAATACATCGTCTGCAACGCCGACGAAGGCGACAGCGGCACCTACGCCGACCGCATGATCATGGAGGGCGATCCCTTCATGCTGATCGAGGGCATGGCCATCGCGGGCCTCGCCGTCGGCGCGACCGAGGGTTATCTCTACATCCGTTCCGAGTATCCGCATGCGTTCGCCCAGATGGGCCGCGCGGTCGCGGTCGCGCGCGCGGCCGGCTATCTCGGCGCCGATGTGTGCGGCAGCGGCAAGGCGTTCGATCTGCATCTGCGCTTGGGGGCGGGCGCCTATATCTGCGGCGAGGAAACCTCGCTGCTGGAAAGCTTGGAAGGCAAGCGCGGCCAGGTCCGCTTCAAACCGCCCTTGCCAGCGATCGAAGGCCTGTTCGGCAAGCCCACGGTGATCAACAACGTCGTCTCGCTGGCCTCGGTGCCCATCATCCTGGACAAGGGCGCGGCGTTTTACCGGGATTTCGGCATGGGACGCTCGCGCGGGACGCTACCCATTCAATTGGCCGGCAACGTCAAACGCGCCGGCCTGGTGGAAAAGGCCTTCGGAGTCACCCTGCGGGAGTTGATCGAGGATTTTGGCGGCGGCACGGCCACCGGCCGGCCCGTGCGGGCGGTCCAGGTGGGGGGGCCTCTCGGTGCCTATTTTCCGACGTCGATGCTCGACCTATTTATGGATTATGAGGCTTTCGCCGCCAACAACGGCATGGTCGGCCATGGCGGGGTGGTGGTGTTCGACGACACGGCGGATCTGGCCAAGCAGGCCCGCTTTGCGATGGAGTTCTGCGCCATCGAGTCCTGCGGCAAATGTACGCCGTGCCGCCTGGGCTCGACTCGCGGTGTCGAGGTGATCGACCGTATCGTGGCGGACGAGGACCGGGCCGCCAATATCGAACTGCTGGGCGATCTGTGTGCTACCATGACGGACGGGTCGCTGTGCGCCTTGGGCGGGCTGACACCGTATCCCGTCTTGAGCGCATTGACGCATTTCCCGGAAGACTTCGACCGGCCGCGCAAGCGCGCGGCGGCGGAGTAGGAGAGGGTGCGATGAGCCTCGCGACGGAACAGGATTTTGGCACGCCCGCGCGAACCTCCGAACGGATGGTCACGCTGGAGATCGACGGACTAAGCGTCACGGTCCCCGCCGGCACTTCGGTGATGCATGCGGCGGCCACCATGGGCACCAGCGTGCCGAAACTGTGCGCGACTGACAGCATGGAGGCCTTCGGCTCCTGCCGCCTATGTCTTGTGGAGATCGAAGGGCGCAAGGGCACGCCGGCCTCCTGCACCACGCCGGTCGAACCCGGCATGAAGGTCAAGACCCAGACCCCGCGCATCGCGCGGCTACGGCGCAACGTGATGGAGCTTTACATCTCCGATCACCCGCTGGATTGCCTGACCTGTTCGGCCAACGGCGATTGCGAGCTGCAAGACATGGCGGGGGCCGTGGGCCTGCGCGAGGTGCGCTATGGCTATGACGGCGCGAATCACTTCAAGCCGGCCAAGGCCAAAGACGAGTCCAATCCTTATTTCACCTTCGAGCCATCCAAATGCATCGTCTGCTCGCGCTGCGTGCGCGCGTGCGAGGAAGTGCAGGGCACATTCGCGTTGACCATCGAGGGGCGCGGATTCGAATCCGCCGTCTCGGCTGGCGCGCATGAGAAATTCCTGGATTCCGAATGCGTCTCCTGCGGCGCCTGTGTGCAGGCCTGCCCAACCGCGACGCTGAACGAAAAGAGCGTGATCGAAGCGGGCACACCGGAGCATAGCGTCATCACGACCTGCGCTTATTGCGGCGTCGGCTGCAGCTTCAAGGCCGAGATGAAGGGCGGCGAAGTGGTCCGCATGGTGCCGCACAAGGACGGCAAGGCGAACCACGGCCACTCCTGCGTCAAGGGCCGCTTCGCTTGGGGTTATGCGACCCACAAGGAGCGCATCACCAAGCCCATGATCCGTGCCAGCATTCACGACCCGTGGAAGGAGGTTTCCTGGGAGGAAGCCATCAACCATGCGGCGTCGGAGTTCAAGCGCATTCAGGCTAAGTATGGGCGCGGTTCCGTCGGCGGTATCACATCCTCGCGTTGCACCAACGAGGAAACATATCTCGTTCAAAAGATGATTCGCGCCGCCTTCGGCAACAACAATGTCGATACCTGCGCGCGCGTCTGCCATTCGCCCACGGGCTACGGGCTAAAGACCACGTTGGGCACTTCGGCTGGCACGCAGGATTTCGATTCGGTCTTGGCTGCCGACGTCATCATGGTGATCGGCGCCAATCCAACCGATGCCCATCCGGTCTTCGCCTCCCGCATGAAGAAGCGCCTGCGCGAGGGCGCCAAGCTGATCGTGCTCGACCCGCGCCGAATCGATCTGGTGCGCACGCCCCATGTCGAGGCGCAGTACCATTTGCAGCTCAAGCCCGGCACCAACGTGGCGCTGATCAACGCCCTGTCTCACGTCGTCGTGACCGAAGGGCTGGTCGACGCGGAGTACGTCGCCGAGCGTTGCGAGAAGGAAGATTTCGACCTGTGGCGCGCGTTCGTGGCCGAGACGCGTAACTCGCCCGAGGCGCTGTCCGCGACCATCGGCGTGCCGGCCGAGGAGATTCGCGCCGCCGCGCGGCTTTATGCCGGCGCCAAGAATGGCGCGATCTATTACGGCTTGGGCGTCACGGAGCACAGCCAGGGCTCGACCATGGTGATGGGGATGGCCAACCTGGCCATGGCGACCGGCAATATCGGCCGCGTGGGCGTGGGCGTGAATCCCCTGCGTGGCCAGAACAACGTGCAGGGTTCGTGCGACATGGGTTCGTTCCCGCACGAGTTCTCCGGCTACCGGCATGTCTCGGAAGAGCCGGTGCGCGCGCTGTTCGAGAAGGAATGGGGCGTTCGTCTGGAGCAGGAACCAGGCCTGCGCATCCCCAACATGCTGGATGCGGCCGTCGAGGGCAGTTTTAAGGGGCTCTATATCCAAGGCGAGGACATCGCCCAGTCCGACCCCGACACGCAGCACGTCACCGCCGGCCTGCGGGCCATGGAATGCGTCGTGATCCAGGATATTTTCCTGAACGAGACGGCCAACTTCGCTCACGTCTTCCTGCCGGGCTCGTCGTTCCTCGAGAAGGATGGCACCTTCACCAATGCCGAACGGCGCATCAGCCGCGTGCGCAAGGCGATCGCGCCCATGGCCGGCCTCGCGGATTGGGAGGCGACGATGGCGCTCTCCAACGCGCTCGGCTATCCGATGGCCTATACGCATCCGTCCGAGATCATGGACGAGATCGCGCGCGTGACGCCAACCTTCGCGGGCGTCAGCTATGCCCGTATCGACGAATTGGGCAGTATCCAGTGGCCATGCAACGATAAGGCGCCGGAAGGCACGCCGACCATGCACGTGGGCGGCTTCGTGCGCGGGAAGGGCAAGTTCATCGTCACGGAATATGTTCCGACCGAGGAGCGCGCGTCTCAGCGCTTCCCGTTGTTGCTCACCACGGGCCGAATTCTGTCGCAGTACAACGTGGGTCAGCAGACACGCCGTACGGCCAACAACACCTGGCACGAACAAGACGTGCTCGACATTCATCCGTTCGACGCCGAGCACCGCGGCATCCGCGACGGCGACCTGGTGGGCTTGGCCAGCCGAAAGGGCGAGGTGACGCTGCATGCGCATATCACCGACCGCATGCAGCCGGGTGTCGTCTATACGACCTTCCACTTCGCCGACAGCGGGGTGAACGTCGTGACGACGGAGTATTCCGACTGGGCGACCAATTGCCCCGAATACAAGGTGACGGCCGTGCAGGTGCGCCGCGTCAACCATATGTCGGAATGGCAGGAACGTTACCGCGCCGAACAGGAAGAGCAGCGCCGTCTGGCCAGCGTGGCTCTGGGCGCGGCGGAGTGACCGCGGCATCCGGACGCCCATGACGACGCCCGGAGCCGCCAGCCTCGCCAAGGCCCAGCGCATCGCGCGCGATGGCGCCGCGACCGCGACCACGGAACTGGTGGCCGAGGAAGAACCGGTCGCGCTGGTTTACAACGGCGTCAGCCACGCCGTGATGATGGTGACCCCGCTCGATCTCGAGGATTTCGGCCTCGGTTTTAGCCTGAGCGAGGGCATCCTGGCTGCCAAAGCCGAGCTGTTCGATCTGAACGTGGTGCGCCAGGAAGCCGGCGCCGAAATCCGCATGGCCATCGCGCTCGACCGCTTTGCCCAATTGCGCGAGCGGCGTCGTTCGCTGATCGGGCGCACGGGCTGCGGCATATGCGGCGTCGAAAGCTTGGCCGACGCCGTGCGCCAAGCGGCGCCTGTCGCTTCGAACTTCTCGACCGATTTCGCCGCGGTCTACCGTGCCCTGGGCCAGTTGCCGCAACTTCAAGCCGTTAACAAACTAACTCATTCGGTCCACGCTGCGGCTTGGAGCGACGCAACGGGCCAGATCATCCTGGCGCGAGAGGATGTCGGCCGGCACAACGCGCTCGATAAGCTGATCGGCGCCATGGCATGGCGCGGCATGGATTTCGGTCAGGGCTTCGCCGTCATCACCAGCCGCTGCAGCGTCGAGATGGTGCAAAAGGCGGCGTCCGTCGGCATGCCCATGGTGGTGGCGATTTCGGCGCCGACGGCGCTGGCCCACCGTCTGGCGGATTCCTGCGGCATGACCATGGTGGCGCTGGCGCGCTCCGACAGTTTCATGGTGCTGACGCACCCCCACCGTCTTGTCCAGAACCGGGAGCAGGCCGCTTCATGAGCCAGGATTCGATCGTCCGCATGGCGAACCAGATCGCGACCTTCTTCGCGACCTATCCGCGTCCCCAGGCGGTCGAAGGCACCTACGACCACATCAAGAAGTTCTGGGATCCGCGCATGCGCAAGAAGCTGGCGGAAAAAGTCGCCGCCGGCGGTGATGGCTTAAGCGAAATCGCGCTGGAAGCCGCACGCAAGTTTCCCTCCGCCGAGAGCCGAGCGGGTTGAGCCCAGGCGTTTAGGCGCGGAGCACGCCGCCCTTGGCCTGAGTGGCGCGCAACTCATCCAGTTCGCGATGGCAATAGATCACCTGGCCGCCGGGTGTGCGGCGTGCCGGCGGTGCCACGCGATCACAGGTGCCTTCCACCACCACCGGACAGCGCGTGCGGAACGAACAACCGATGTCCTTGGGCACGGAGGTTCCCGTTTGCGCCTGGGTCGGCGGGCGGGTGGCGATCACTTCTTCCAACCAGCCTTGGCGTAGGGCTGGGACGGAGGAGAGCAAGAGAGCCGTATAGGGATGGTGCGGCGGACTGAACACCGAGGCGGTGGGCCCGATCTCGGCCACGCGTCCGGCATACAGCACCACCACGCGGTCGGCGATGGTGGCGACCGTGGCCAGGTCGTGGGAGATGAATAGGTAAGCCACGTCGTGTTTCGTGCGCAGGTCGCGCATCAGCTCCAGCACTTGGGCCGCCACGATCGTATCGAGCGATGACAGGATCTCGTCGCATAGCACCAGGTCGGGCTGGGCGCCGAAGGCGCGGGCGATAGAAACGCGCTGACGCTGGCCGCCTGACAGTTCCGACGGATAGCGGCCGGCATAATCGGCTGGCAGGCCGACCATGGTCAGAAGCTCGGCCACGCGCGCGGCGCGCTTGGCGCCGGTCAGGCCGAAGTAAAGTTCCAACGGCCGGCCGATGGCCTCCTCGATGCGTTGCTCGGGATTGAGCGATAGGTCCGGGCTTTGGAAGATCACCTGGATGCGGCGCAACGCGTCGCGGTCCCGCTTGCGCGCGCGCGGTGCGAGCACTTTGCCGCCGATGCGGACCTGACCGGAGAGGGAGGGATGGAGGCCGGCGATCACCCGGGCCAGCGTGCTCTTGCCGCTGCCCGATTCGCCCACCAGCGCCACCACTTCGCGCGGACGCACGTCGATGGTCACGTCCTGCAGCACGTTGTCTCCCATGCTGAGGGTGCCGAACAGCTTGGATTTGGCGAAGGTCGCCGTGACCTTGTCGGTTTCAAGAAGCACCTTCCCGGCACTCTCGGCGGCGACGATGCCCCGGTCGCCGGTCGGACGGGGCTTCACCGCGCCGATCAGCTCGCGGGTGTAGGGCTGCTTGGGCCGCTCGATGATCTCGGCGGTCGGTCCTTCCTCGATCATGGCGCCGTGGCGCATCACGATGATGCGGTCGGCGATCTGCGCCACCACGGCCAGATCGTGCGAGACGTAGATCGCCGCGCTGCGATGCTCGCGGATAACGTCCTTGATGGCCTTCAGCACTTCGATCTGGGTCGTGACGTCGAGGGCGGTGGTCGGTTCGTCGAGCACAAGAAGCTTGGGCGCGCACGTCAGGGCCATGGCGGCCATGACACGCTGCTGCTGCCCGCCGCTGGTTTGGTGCGGATAGCGGCGCGCGATCTCGTCGGGATTCGGCAGGTCCAGGCGCGCCAGGAGCGCCAAGGCGCGCTTGCGCGCGTCCTCGGGTGTGGCGATGCCGTGGAGGAGCAAGGGTTCGGCCACCTGTTCGCCGATGGTGATGGCAGGGTTGAGAGCGGCCTGGGCGCTCTGCGCCACATAGGCCACGTCCTTGCCGCGCGCGGCGCGGCGGGAGCGGGCGTCGAGGGCGAAGATGTCGACACCGCCCAGCGTGACCTTGCCGCCGACCACGCGCGTGCCTGGACGCGTATAGCAAAGCGAGGCCATGGCGACGGTGGTTTTGCCGGCGCCTGATTCGCCGATCAGCGCCACCACTTCGCCAGCATGAACCTTGACGCTGACGCCGCGCACGGTCGGCACCCACGCGCCGCGTGGCGTACGTCCTTCGACTTTCAGGTCATCGATCTGGAGCACGGGCGCCATCAGCGCAGTTCCTCCGACGTGTGCCGGTCGGAACCGCCTGAGAGCCAATCGACGGTCAGGTTGATGCCGACGACCAGAAGGCCGATCAACACGGCGGGAACGATCGCCGCCGGCGCGCCATAATAAATGCCCGGTAGATTCTCGCGCACCATGCTGCCCCAGTCTGCATTGGGCGGCTGGATGCCTAACCCGAGGAACGAAAGCGAGCTCATGAACAGCACGGCGTAGGACAGGCGCAGACCGAATTCAACCGCCAGCGGCCGCATAGAGCTGGGGAAGATCTCCCGCCGCAGGATGGAGAACAGCGATTCGCCGCGCGCGCGCGCGACCTCGACGAACTCCAGAGCCGCGACACCCATGGCGACCGAGCGCGAGACGCGCGCCACGCGCGAGGATTGGATGAAGGCGATGGTACCGATCAGGACAGGAAGGGATGAGCCGAGGCCGGCGATCACCAAGAGCGCCAGAAGGATCGGCGGAAAGGACAACAGAATATCGATGACCCAGGTCACGGCCGTGTCGTAGCGGCCGCGGATCTCGGCCGCGGAGAAGCCCACCGTCATGCCGATGAGAAAGCCGAGCAAGGTGGCCGCCGTCGCCACACCCAGGCTGAACTTGGCGCCATGAAGAAGGCGCGACATCAAGTCGCGGCCCAGATAATCGTTGCCCAGCAGGGCGGCGTCATGGGCGGGCGCGAAGGCGCCGCCGCCGACGAGCGAGCCCGGCGCGTTGGGCGCGACGAAGGAACCGAAGATGGCCAGCACGACGTTGATCGCGAGAAGGGTCAGGCCGATGGCGCCGAATAGCGTCATAGGTTGCCGCGCGCGCTTGGTGCGCCCGCCCGCATCGGCGGTGGTTGCACTCATTTCGCGTACCGCAGGCGCGGGTTGGTGAAGACCGCGGCTACGTCGGCCGCCAGCGTCAGCAGGATATAGGCCGTGCAGAAGATCATGCCCGTCACCTGCACAACCGGGATGTCGCGGGTCGCGACAGCATCCACCATCAGGCGGCCAAGACCGGGATAGGAGAACACGACTTCGACGATGACCACGCCCGAGACCAGGTAACCCAGGTTGAGCGCGACCACGTTCACGATGGGTGCCAGAGCGTTGGGCAGGGCGTGGCGCAGGATGATACGGCGCTTGGAGGCGCCCTTGAGCAGCGCCATCTCGATATAAGGCCGGCGCATCACGTCGAGCACGGCCGCGCGCGTCATGCGGATCATATGCGCTTGCACCGACGCCAAGAGCGTGAGCGCGGGCAGGGTGAGGGTGCGGATGATGCCGTCAACGGTCGAGAAATTGGGAGTGCTGACAACGGCCGGCAGCCAGCGCAACTGAACCGCGAGCAGGAGAACGAGAAGCAAGCCGACGACGAATTCGGGCAAGGATATGACCAGAAGCGACCCGACCGTCAGAGTCTTGTCGAAGATGCTGCCGGGATAAGCGGCGGAAAGAAGCCCCAGCCCCACCGAGATGGGAACGGCCAAGACGGCGGTGACGACAGCCAGGATCAGAGAATTGGTGATGCGTAGACCAACGATGCGCGAAACGGGAGTTTCCGTCGCGAGCGACAGGCCTAAATCGCCCTGAACCATGCCGGCCAGCCAGTTGCCGTAGCGCTCCATCATGGGCTTTTCGAGTCCAAGCCGGTCACGCAGGGCTTGGCGAGCTTCTTCCGTTGATTCGTTGCCGAGGATTGCGATGGCCACGTCGCCAGGGAGGATCTGTGTGGCACTGAACACCAGCAAGGAGATGACCCAAAGGGTCACGATCCCGAGCAGGAGTCGTTGGGCGATCAACCTAAACATACGCGTACATCGCAGACGCTAGAGCAAGGCGCAAGCCCCAACCCCCGCAGTAGCGGGGGCTGGGGTAATCGAAAGGCGGACGCTTACGTATCGAGGTAAGCGCCGTCCCAGAAGAACAGGCCGAGCGAACCCATCGGGTGCGGCACGATGCCCTTTAGCTTGGACGACTTGCCGTCGATCCAGTTCGTGAAGATCGGGATCAAGGTAGGTCCGCTGTTCGACAGCATCATCTGCGCTTCGCAGTAAAGCTGCTTGCGCTTGGCCGTGTCCGTGATCGCGCGGGCGTCCTTGAGAAGCTGGTCGAACTTGGGGTTCTTCCAGGCGCCTTCGTTCCACCTCGCGCCGGAGGTGAAGGTGACGCTCATGACGGAATCCGCAGTCGGGCGGCCCCACCAGAAGCTCATGGCCCAAGGCTTCTTCATCCACGTCGCAGCCCAGTAGCCGTCGGCGGGCGCCACCACCACCTTCACATTGGCGCCGGCTTTGTTGGCCATCTCGGCGTAGACGTTCGCCGCGTCGACGCCGCCTGCGACGGCGGTGGATGTGGTCAGCTCGAACACCGTGTTCTCGGCGCCGGCCTTCTTCAGCAGGAACTTCACCTTGTCCGGGTCGTACGGCTTCGCCTTGTTCTCGGCGCAGTAGAACGGATCGAACGGCGGCACCGGCTGATCGTTTGCGATAATGCCCTGGCCCGCATAGGCGAGGTCCAGGAGTTTTTGGCGGTCGACCGCGTACATGAGCGCTTGACGCACGTCGCTAGATTCGAACGGCGGTGCGTCAGAGCGCATCGGGTAGCTGGCATAGGCCGGGCCGGGGGTCGACATGATGTCGACACCGGGCGCGCTTTTGGCGCGAGCGAGCAGGCTGGCATCGACCTTGGTCATGGCCTGGATATCGCCGGCCAAAAGCGCGTTGAAGCGCGCTGTCGGATCGGGGATGCCGATGGTTTCGACCTCGTCCAGATAGGGCATGCCATTGCCCTTCCAGTAGTTTGGATTGCGCACGAACACGGCGTTGACGCCCGGCTCGAACGACTTGCACATGAACGGGCCGGTGCCGATCGGCTTCATGAAGTCGGTGGCACCCAGCGGCACCACGTGCAGGTGCTGGATGGCGAACAGCCCCGGCATATCCGCGTTGGGCGACTTCAGCTTGAAGCGGACGGTCTCGTTGTCCTCGGCGCGCAGCGTGGCGGGATCGATGTCTTCGATCTGCACGCGGGCGGGCGAGGCCACGTCCGGGTTCAGGACGCGATGGATCGTGTAGACGATGTCCTGCGCGGTCATCGTCTTACCGTTATGGAAGGTGACGCCCTTGCGAATCTTGAAGACCCATTCGTCGGCCTTCTTGTTGCCTTCCCACGAAGTGGCCAGGCCGGGACGCAGTTTCATGTCCGGGCCGACTTCCACGATGCGGTTATACATCAGCGTCGCGCGGCCGAGGTCGAGAAGGCTCAACGTCTTGGCGGGATCAAGCGTGTCTTTCGCGCTGGTCGAATCCCAGGCGGCCTTGATCTTACCGCCCTTCTTCGGCATGGCTTGCGCAGCGGCTTGGCGGGGGCCACCGGCGATCATGCCCGCGGCTGCGACGGCAGCGCCGGCGGCGGCGGCCGTGGTGTTGAACTCGCGCCGTGTCAGGCCATCGGCCCCGATCGGCTTGTCGGTCGGTTTCGTCATCGTCCGGTCCCTCCATCAAGACGAACTTCGCCTATGGGAGCGGATCGCTCCCTGGCAACGATCGTGCGTTTTTTTGAGCCTTTGGGCTCCCCGTCGTCCGCATGGGGTGCGTATCCCGCGGACCCTTATTTTCTTCTTAGAAAAACTCTGGCATAGGGTCGATTTAGCGTCAATGATCGCGCTACCAAGTCGCGCCGTCTGTCTCGCCTAATTGAAAACCAATTGTCCGTTGCGACCCGCGCCGCGTCGCGGGATGGGGGGAACCGTGCCTAAGCTCGATCTTTCGAAGCTGTTCAAACCGAAGTCCGTGGCCGTCATCGGCGCCTCGACCCGCGACACGGCGGTCGGCTGGCGCGTGACGCGCAACCTAAAGGTCGGCGGTTTCAAGGGCGGCATCTATCCGATCAACCCCCGCTACGAGGAAGTCCTCGGGCTGCGCTGCTATCCCAATCTCGCGGCCCTGCCGGAGAAGCCCGAAGCGGTCTTCATCGGTATTCCCGCCGAGCAGGTCGCGGGCGTGCTCGAGGAAGTGGCCCAGGCCGGCATCAAGGCAGTGGTCGTCAACGCCAGCGGTTTCGCCGATGGCGGGCCTGAGGGCATCGCGCGGCAGAAGGTGATCGAGAAAATCGCGGCCGACCACGGCATCGCCATCTGCGGTCCCAACAACACCGGCTTCGTCAATCTGGTCGACGAGACGCTGATCGCCACCTGGCCGAAATTGCCGACGCTCAAGCGCGGCTCCGTCGCCGCCGTGACGCAGAGCGGCTCGGTCGCGATCGCGCTGGCGCAGGAAGAGTTCGACCTGGGCCTTGCCTATGTGATCACGGCGGGCAACGAGGCCGTCTGCGGCGTGGCCGAGTATCTCGACTATCTGGTGCGCGATTCGCGCGTGAAGGTGGTCGCCCTCTATGTCGAGACGATCCGCAATCCGGTGCTGTTCGCGAAAGCGGCACTGGAGGCGGCGCGGCGTGGGGTGCGCATCGTGGCGCTCAAAGTCGGCGCCACCGAGCAGGGCATGGCGGCGGTCAGCGCCCATACCGGCGCGCTCGCGGGCGACGACAAGGTCTATGACGCTTATTTCCGGCGACTAGGGATCGTGCGTGTGCATGATCTGGACGAGTTGGCAGAAGCTGCCCGGCTGTTTTCGTTCTATCCTGATCCACCGCGGACGCCGCACGTGGTGCCGCTGACCTTCTCGGGTGGGCAGGCGGGCGTGATCGCGGACATCGGCTCCCAGATCGGCCTAAGCATGCCGCAATACGCGCCCGAGACACTGGCGCGGATCAAGCCGACGTTTCCCGTCTTCGCGACGCCGCGTAATCCGCTGGACGCTTGGGGTCTCGGTTGGGATACGCAGCGTTTCACCGACATGGTGCAGGCCCTGGCGGACGATTCCTCGATCGGCGCCATCGCCTTCGCGGTGGACATGCCGGAACTGGGCGGCGCCGACACCTTCATCGTCGAGGACATGCTGCCCGTCGCGAAAGTCGTGGCGCCCAAGACCAGCGCGAAGATCGTCTGGATCAACAACATGACCGGCGGCGGTTACCACAAGCCGATGCTCGATCAGATCAAGGATGCGGGCTTTCCGTATCTGCGCGGGATGCGCACGGCTTTGAGCGTGCTGCACAAGTGGACGAAGTACGAGGCGCCGGGCGCGCGTCCCGCCGTGCCGCCGCTGCCTGCCGCGGTGGCCAAGGCCGCGACGCTTTCCGAACCTGAGCGCTTCAAGCTGATGCGCGAAGCGGGTGTGCCGATGTGCGCCTGCACGGCAGTTACAACCCGGGCGGAAGCCATCGATGCCGCCAAGCGCGCGGGCTTCCCCGTCGTCCTGAAGGCGACCGCACCGAACCTGCCACACAAGACCGAACTCAACCTGATCCGCCTCAATCTCAAGGACGCCGATGCCGTGGGTGCGGCCTTTGACGATCTCTCGAAGATGTTCAAGGCGGTGCCGAATGTTGGAGCAGCGTCGGCGATCGTGGTCCAGCCGATGGCTGGACCGGGTGTCGAACTGATCGTGGGCGTGCGCAACGACCCGCGCTTCGGCAGCGCCATCGCGGTTGGGCTGGGCGGCACCTTCGTCGAGATCCTGCGCGAGGCGCGCGTCGAGATCGGGCCGGTCACGGCGGCCGAGGCGCGCAAGATGCTAGACGCCACGCGCGCGGGCACAATCCTTAAGGGCGTGCGCGGCAAGGGGCCCTACGACATCGATGCGGCGGCGGAAGCTATCGCTTCCCTGTCGCGCTTCGGCGCGTCTTCCATGGGCACGCTCTCGGCGGTCGAGATCAACCCGCTGATCGTGCTCGAGAAGGGCAAGGGGGCGGTGGGCGTCGATGTGCTGCTGGAGCCGGTGAAGCCGGCCTAGCTGTCGGCGCGCCTGGCCGTCACCACCCAAAGCGGATCGGAGGCGCCGGGCGCGGGCGAGATGTCGCGCGCCTCGACGTCGCGAAAGCCCGTTGCCTCCCAGCAATAGATCGAGACCAGTCTGCCCCGGTCCGCCATTCCGACGCGCTGCCACAGCTCGACCGCCTTGGTGGGGAACAGGCGGTTCGAATAGCTGACGATCAAGATACCGTTGGACCGCAGAACCCGCCGGATCGAAGCAAAGACCGCGATGGGCCGCACCAGATATTGGGCCGAGACGGCCAGTAGGCACGCATCGAACGCGGCATCAGGGAAGGGAAGCTCGGACGTCTTGTTCAAGTCGTGGATGACATGGCGGGTCAGTTGGCGGTTCTCCGCCAGCTCGACTTCATTCATGCCGAGGCCGACGACCGATCGGTAGCGCACATCCTCCGGCAAATGGGAGTGATAGCTGGACATCAGATCCAGCACGTCGCTGTCCGGCGTTAGCGCGTCGCGGTAGAACGCGGCAAGCGCCGCCCGCGCGGGATCGTCGATATGGGCGACCAGGCGCGGTTCCACATAGAACGCAGCGTCGTCGCTCTCGTCGGCGCGCTGGAAATGCTCGGGCTGGAACGGCGAGGGGCTCACCGCAGCAGCGGGCCGTAATAGTTGTTGCCGATGCGATCCACCGTGGCGTCGACCATTCGGCGCGCGGTTTGGCCGACATCGCTGCTCTTGCTGTCGACCACGCCGTAGGCCTCCCATAGGACCTGCCCGTCGCGCCGTTCCACGCGCAGTTCCAATTGATAGGTGCGCGGCTTGTCCTTGTCGCCACCGCCGGGATCAGAAAACGTCATGTTCAGCATTCCGACGCCGCCCGAGGAACTGCCTCCCGTTCCGAGCCCTTGCACCTGAACCCAGGAGGTATTGTCCTTCACCTGAGTCAGAACGCCGGCGGCACGGTAGCGCAGAACGAGCGCTGCCTCGGCTTGGACGTCGTAGCCGCGGCCTTTGAGGCTTTCGGTCAACAGGACCTCGACCAGCGCATTGCGTTCACGCGGTTCGACCGGTTGGATTTCGATGGCGCTATTTTCCGGCACCGGGGCGTTTTCGGTCGCCCGTAGTTTGCCCTCGTAGTCGGGCGGGGTGGCCCACGCGGGCGCGCCGGACAGTAGCGGAAATGCCAAGGCCATCCATGTTAGGCTGCGGGTCACGACGCGCAGGAACCCGGCAGGGGAGGCGCGCTTGGCATCGACATTTGAGATTGATCTGTTGTTGATCGGGTTCGCCTCGGCGACCTGCTCGATCATGTTCAGCGCTGCGCCGACGCGGCGGCTGCTCATGGCCATCGCGCTGGCGTGTGCGGTGGGGATAGTGATTGTCAGCGTCATGGGGGTCTATCGCATCCTTCTCTTGATCGCGCTGGCCTACCTCCTGCGCGATTGGTGGCGCGAACGCCGTGGCACGCACGCGAGACCCCGGTCCGCGCGCGCCGCGGCTGGGGCGGCCTTGCCGCCCCACGAAGACGCCTAGGGGCCGCGCGTCAGGCCGCCGTCGACGACTATGTTCTGGCCCGTGATGTAGCCCGAGTCGCTGGATAGCAGGAACGCCGCCGTCTTCGCCACTTCGGCCAAAGAGCCGGGTCGGGCCATCGGCACCGTCTTCTTCAACTCGGCAGACATCGGCCAGTTCTCGATAAAACCGGGCAAAATATTGTTCATGCGGATGCCGTCGCGGCCGTAACGGTCGGAATAGAGCTTGGTGAAGCCGGCCAAAGCCATGCGCAGGCACGCGCCCAGCGGGTAGGCGGGGCTCGGCTCCTTACCGGCGAAACTCGACATGTTGAGGATCGCACCGCCCTTCTGACGCCGCATGATGGGCGTGACCAGGCGCGACATGCGTACGACGTTCAGGATGATCATGTCGAGACCGTGCTGCCAATCCTGGTCGCCTAGCTCCAGCAGCTTGCCTTTGGCCTTAGGGTCATAGGCCGGGCCGCGCGAAGAAATACCGCCGCCGGCGATATGGCCGGTGTTGTTCAGCACGGCATCGATGCGGCCAAAATGATCCATGGCGGCTTCAACGACGTCTTTCAGATGCTTGGGGTCGGAGACGGAGCCTTTCAGCCCCACGCCGCGCAACGCCTTGGCCAGGCGCACGGCACCGCCCGAGGGCGATTGCAGCACCAGCCGGTAGCCGCGCGCGGCCAGCTCGCGCGCGCAGGCGGCGCCCAGGCCCTTGCCCGCGGCGGTGACGATGGCGACAGGCTTGTTTCGTTTCGGCATCTCTCTCTCCCGAAGATTTTCTCGTTGTGAATTAATGTCGATTGCGTGGGCGCGCGGGTCAACTCGTCTATTCCAGACCGATCGTGACCTTGGGCCCGAGCTTCGCGGGAACACGCGCGCGTAGGAAACGGCCTTGGGTGTCAAACCACGATTCACGCTGCAATTCGCCCACCATGTCGTAATGCTCCGCGGCCACCGTCTGTCCGTTGATCGTGAGCAACTTGTCCGGACGCCGCACCACATCCACCGTGCCGACCTTGCCCTTGAGAAGATCGACCAGCGTCCGCGATCCCAAGGGCGACAGCACGTCGGTGCACCAAGGGCTACCCGGCAGGAAACCCGCCGGGACGATCCGACTTTCGCCGTTACGGGTCACCTTGAAGCCGTCCGGGGCCGGTTCGATGGCCACCTCGAAGACGTCGCCGTTGTCCACAGTGCGGCCGCGGAAGTAACGGAAGCGCCCATCGATCCAAACCTCCTCGGATTCGTGCTTCATGCGCAGGACGGTGACGAACAGCATCGACGCTTTCACTTCCATGCGCGTGCGGACGAACAGGCGATCGCCGTCGTGCTGGAATTCCACTTCGTCGGTGCCGATCCGGTCGTCACCCCACCGGACTGCATAGGCAATCTTGCCGTCGGGTGCATCACAAGCAGCCCAGGCGGGAAGCGCCGCCAGCGTCAGCAGCACCGCCAAAAGCGCTGACCGAGGCATCATCGTGGAAGCGACGTCAAAGCGCTAATCAGCGCATCCGAATCGGCGACTGTGCCGAAGATACCGTTGCGTTTCATGAAGGCGATGGCTTCGTTATGCCCGGTTGGGCGTGGGTCGGCGCAGCAATCGGCCAGAACCAGGCATTCGAAACCTCTATCTTCCGCTTCCCGGAGCGTGGAGGCTACGCAGCAATTCGTGGTCACACCGGAGAGCAGAAGCTGCGTGATGCCGGCCTTGCGTAGGATCGCTTCCAAGTCCGTTTTGTGGAAGGCGCCGAAACCGGGTTTGTCGATCACGGTTTCGCCCGGTAGCGGTTTCAGCTCGGGGATGAAGTCCCAGCCCGCTTCGCCGCGCACCAAATGCGCGCCGTGCGGCCCGCGATCGCCCGTGGCTTTTCCCGGTGTGGCCGTTGATTGGCGCGCGCGGCGCGCAGTGGGAAAGTCCGAGAGGTCGGGCGAATAGGTTTCCCGTGTGTGGATGATCCGGATGCCTGCCTTACGGCACGCGTTCATGACCCGACGCAGCGGCGCGATGGGCGCGCGCATGGCCGACAGATCGACACCCCAGCGATGGACCATGCCATCCGTGCCGCAGAAATCGACCTGCATGTCGATCGCCAGCAACGCCGTGCGTTTGGGGTCGAGCGGGGACGAAATGGGAAAGCGGAAGGGGACGGCGTCTATGGAAGCTTGCATGATATACCTATGGAAGTCGCGGGCGTTGCATCTCGCTTTCCGAATATTAGCTCGCTAATATTTTTCGCGTAACCAACGAGGATATCGATGCCATGACCCGGGCAATCGTTACGGACGCCGACGTCGAGACGTTTCAGCGTGACGGCGTGGCCTGCATCCGGCAAGCGTTCGATGCTTCGTGGATCGAGCGCCTGCGGGAGGGCGTGGACGAAACCATCGCCAATCCCAGCCCGATGCATCGCGTGGCCAAGACGTCGGGCGAGAAGGGGCAATTCTTCAAGGACTACCACATGGCGCGACGCCTGCCGGCGTTCCGCGACTTCGTGACGAAGTCGCCCATCGGCGAGATCGCCGCGCGCCTGCTCAAGTCCTCGAAGTCTAACTTCTTCTATGACGTACTGTGGATCAAGGAGGCGGGCACGTCCAAGCCCAGCGCGTGGCACCAGGATCAACCTTACCATACGGTGGACGGCAAACAGGTCTGCGTCGTGTGGACACCGCTGGACAGGATTGATCGCGATCAAAGCATCGTTTGCATCAAGGGTTCCCATTTGTGGAACCGCTGGTTCTCGCCCATCTGGTTTGAGAATTCCTACGGCGGTTTCGACTACGACTATAGCAAGGTGGACAAGCGCTTCGAGAAGGCGCCGGATTTCGACGCCGAGGCCAAGGCCGGCAAGCACGAGCTTTTGACCTGGGAAATGGACCCCGGCGACTGTCTCGTCTTTCACGGGCTAACGGTCCATGGCGCGCCGGGCAATTTGCGCCAGGATCGCCGCCGCCGCGCGCTCTCCACCACGTGGTTGGGCGACGATGCGGTCTATGCCGAGCGGCCGGGCGAGGTGATCATTCGATCCGACCAATACGGCCTGAAGCCCGGCGATCCGATGGATTGCCAATACTGCCCGCGCGTCTGGCCGCGCGAGAACGCGACCGGATTCCCAGTGTCGTACTGAGGCGTTCCGTCAGACTCGCGAAAGGGCCAGCTTCGCGCCGGCGGCGATGAAAACGCCGCCGGTCAGCCGGTCCAAGGTCCGCACGGCCGCCGGACGGGCCAGGATGCGCCGCAAGGGTGCGGACGCGGCGATCAGGCAGCCGAACCAGATTCCGCTCAATGCGGCGTGAATGACGGCCAAGAGGAAGATGGTGCCGGCGACCGGCGCGCCTTCCGGCGCGAACTGCGGCAGGAAACTTACGTAGAAAATGCCGATCTTCGGATTGAGGAGATTGGTCAGGAGGCCGCGCGCGAACCAATTTTGGCGGCGCGGCTCGGCGGCAAGCTCCCCGGTGTCGAGCGCCTGGCGCGGATTGCGGAGGAAGCCAATGCCAAGCCAGAGCAAATAAGCCGCGCCGGCCCATCGCAGCGCCGTGTACGCGGCCTCCGAAGCGGCCAGCAACGCGCCGAGACCCAGCGCGACCGCACCGCCCCAGATGAGGCATCCGGCCACGATCCCCGCCATGGCAGATATCGCGCGGCGCGGCCCTTCCAGCGTGGCCGTGCGCAAAACTATCGCGGTGTCGAGCCCCGGCGTGACGGCCAGAAGGCTCGCGGCGAGGATGAAGGCGAGCAGGGACGTCATGTCCCCGCGTGCCTCAGACCGCGTAGTACCGCTTGCCCTTGGCCGCCATGTCGCGCAGCGACTTGGGCGGGCTGAAGCGCGGGCCGTAGCTCTGGGCCATGCGGTCGCACTCGGCCACGAACTCCTTGGGGCCGACCATGTCGATCAGCGACGTGGCGCCGCCGGTCCAGCTGGGATAGGCCCAGCCCAGGATGGCGCCGATATCGCCGTCGCGCGGATCGGTCAGCACGTTCTCTTCCAGGCAGCGCGCGGTGTCCACGCTCTGCACGTAGAGCAGGCGCTTCTTCAACTCTTCGACGTCGGGCTGGTCGGCGCGCGCCTTGAAGTGCTCCTTCAGGCCCGGCCACAGATGCTTCTTGCCGTCGGCGGGATAGTCGTAGAAGCCCTTGCCGTTCTTGCGGCCCAGGCGGCCCAGCTTTTCGACGAACAGGGCGATCGTCTTGGCGCCGGGGAAGGGCGGCACCTTGGCGTCGCGCACCCATTCGGAGCGGATCTTGTGCACCAGCTCCAGGCTCACCTCGTCGGTGAGGGAGAGGGGGCCGACGGGGAAGCCCGCCATGCGGCCCGCATTCTCGATCAGCGCGGGCTCGATCCCTTCCTCCAGCATGGCGATACCTTCTTCCATGTAGAGGGCGACGACGCGGCTGGTGAAGAAACCGCGCGAGTCGTTCACGAGGATCGGCACCTTGCGGATTTTCTTGGCGAAGTCGAGCGAGCGCGCCAGGCACTCCTTCGACGTTTCTTTGCCGCTGATGATCTCCAAGAGCTCCATACGATCGACCGGCGAGAAGAAATGCAGGCCGATGAAGTTCTTCGGGCGTTTGGACGCCTTGGCCAGGGTGCTGATCGGCAGGGTCGAGGTGTTGGAGGCGAAGATCGCGTCGGGCGAGAGCACTGCTTCTGCCTTGGCCGTGACGTCGGCCTTGATCTTCGGATCCTCGAACACGGCCTCGACGACGATGTCGGCGCCCTTGAGGTCGTTGTAGTCGGTGGTCGGCTTGATGCGCGCCAACACGGCGTCGCGGTCGGCCTCGGTCGCCTTGCCCTGCTTGATCGGGCGTTCAAAGACCTTGGCCGTATAGGCCTTGCCCTTCTCGGCCAGCGCCTGTTCGCGCTCTAGCAGCACGACTTCAAGACCCGTGACGGCGGCAGCATAGGCGATGCCCGAGCCCATCATGCCCGCGCCCAGGATGCCGACCTTCTTGAATTCAGCGGTCGGCACGTCCTTTGGCCGGCGCGCCAGCTTGCGCGCATCGCCAATGCTGAAGAACAATGTACGGATCATGTTGCGCCCTTCATGGCCCAACAGCAGCTTGGTGAAGTAGCGGCTTTCGATGCGCAGGCCGACTTCGATCGTGGTCGACATGCCTTCATAGACGCAGGAGATGATGGCCTGCGGCGCGGGATAGTTGCCGCGCGTCTGGGCGTGTGTCCGCGCGTTGGTCGAGACCAGCGTGTCGTAGCCCTTGGGGCTTTGGATCGGCGTGCCCGGCGTGCGGTAGTTCTTGTCCCACCAAGCCTTGTTGGGTGCGCCTCCGGCCATCAGCCACTTCTTGGCCGCGGCCTGCAGTTCCTTCGCCGGCACCACTTCGTCCACCACGCCCTTCTCCAGCGCGTCCTTCGGGTTGAGGCGTGTGCCGTTGACGAGCAGGGGCAGCGCGGCCTCGATTCCGATCATGCGCGGCAGGCGCTGGGTGCCGCCGCCGCCGGGCAAGAGGCCAATGGTGACTTCCGGCAGGCCGATCTGGGCCTTGGGATTGTCGGCCGCGATGCGCCGATGGCAGGCCAGAGCGACCTCGTAGCCGCCGCCCAGCGTCGTGCCGTTCAGCGCGGCGACGAACGGCTTGTTGCCCGTCTCCATCTTCTTGAACGTCGCCTTCAGCTCGCCGCAGAGCGCCATGATTTTTTCTGGGTCCTTCAACTCCAGCAGGTATTCCAGGTCGGCACCGGCGATGAAGTCGTTCTTGGCCGACGTGATGATAACGCCTTTCACCTTCGGGTCGGCGAGCGCTTTGTCCACGGCTTCCGCGAAGGCGGGCATGGAGTCCTTGTTGAGGACGTTCATAGAGCGGCCGGGCATGTCCCAGGCGAGCGTGGCGATCCCGTCAGAATCGACGTTGTAGTTGATCACGGAATGGTTCCCTTCAGGTGAATGCGGATACGGCTCCCGCCGTGACGGCGGGAGCCGTATCGCGGCTAATTTCAAACGCGCTCGATGATGGTGGATGTGCCCATGCCCGCGCCGATGCACAGCGTGGCCAAGCCGGCTTCCTTGTCGCGCCGTTCCAGCTCGTCGAGCAGCGTGCCCAGGATCATCGCGCCGGTGGCGCCCAGCGGATGGCCCAACGCGATCGCGCCGCCGTTGACGTTGATCTTATCGTGCGGCACGCCCATCACCTGCATGAAGCGGATAACGACGGAAGCGAACGCCTCGTTGACCTCGTAAAGGTCGATGTCGGACGCTTTCATCTTGGCGCGCTTCAGGACCTTCTCGGTCGAATCGGCGGGGCCGGTCAGCATGATGCTGGGTTCGCTGCCGATCGAGGCGAAGGCGCGGATGCGGGCGCGGGGCTTGAGGCCCAGCTTCTGTCCGATTTCCTTGGTGCCGATCAGGACGGCGGCCGCGCCGTCGACGATGCCCGACGAGTTGCCGGCATGGTGGACATGGTTGATGCGCTCGACATCCGGATAGCGCAGCATGGCCACATCGTCGAAGCCGGCCTTGGCGCCCATCTGCGCGAAGGAGGGCTCGAGCGCGGCCAGCGACTGCATGGTCGTTTCGGGGCGCATATGCTCATCGCGCTCCAGCAGCGTCAGACCGTTCTGGTCCTTCACGGGCGCGATGGAGCGGGCGAAGCGGTTGTCCTTCCAGGCGGCCGCCGCGCGGCGCTGCGATTCCACCGCGAACGCGTCCACGTCGTCGCGGCTATGGCCGTACTTGGTGGCGATCAGATCGGCGGAGATGCCCTGCGGAATGAAATAGGTGGGGAAGGCGGTCTCGGGGTCCTGATACCAGGCGCCGCCGGCCGACATGATCTTCACGCGCGACATGCTTTCGACGCCGCCACCGATGGTGAGGTCGGCCATGCCGGACATGACCTGTGCGGCGGCCTGGTTCACGGCTTCGAGACCCGAGGCGCAGAAGCGGTTGACCTGCACGCCCGCCGCCTTCAGGTCGTAACCGGCATAGAGGGCGGCCACGCGGGGCAGCACCGCACCTTGCTCGCCGATCGGCTCGACCACGCCCATGACCACGTCGTCGACCTGATCGGTCGGCAGATTGTTGCGGTCGCGCATCGCCTGCAGCACATGGGCGGCCAGGCGGATGGGCGGCACCTCGTGGAGCGCGCCGTCGGCTTTGCCCTTGCCGCGGGGCGTGCGCACGGTGTCGTAGATATAGGCGTCGGTCATGGCGGGAGCTCCAATCTACCTGTCGGTCTGTAAACCTACCATCCGGTCGGTTTTGGTCCAGGAGGCGGCGCGGCCGGTTGGAAGGGGCGGGCAGCGTCGATCCTGTCGTACAATCTTCGGCCGAGGGGCGGAGCCTGCCGCCGCCTTATGCCGCAGTGCAGTATGGAGCCAAGCGGCGGCGCGTTTCAAGCACGTCAATGGTGGGCGCGAGGCTATCGATAAGATGGAAAAGAACGAGCCTGGGCAATCACTTGCGCGACATCAAAGGTGTTGATTTCCGCCACCCGGGAGGCATCGAAAAGGGTTGCCGGATCGTGGCGATGCCGGATCGCCCCGGAGCGGCGCAGATGATCCCGCGCTGCGGCGAACTCCGTCGCCAGCATGGCGCCCCAGCGTGGGTCCTGGGCGCCTTCGGGCCGCATGGTGTCGGTGCGTGCCCGCAAGATTTCCACGCCGCGCCGCAGTTCGCGTCCGCGCTCCGCCTCCGCGGGGCGGGTCCGCGGATGGTCCGCCCACATCATTTCGATCACGGCCGCGGGGTTCTCGATGGCGAACAGCGTGGCCTTGGCCACCGCACGGCAGACGCCAGCCACGCACGGGTCTGCGAGGGTCGCCGGCAGCGTCCACAGGCAGGACGAAAGTTCGGCTTCGTCCATCAGCCGCGATGGGATGCGGCGCATGGGCATGCCTTCGGCGATGAAGTCGCCGTGGTTCCAGTCGATCAAGAAAACCCCATCCACCGTGCCATCGCGAAGCGAGGCAAGCATGTGGCGGACCTCCATGCCGGAACCGCGCCATGGCACGAACGTCACGTCGCTTGCATCGATGCCTTCCTCGGCCAAGGCGGATTCGGCCAACGGCTGAAGGTCCGCGAAGTCGCAGGCAATCTTTTTCCCCCGGAAGTCAGCCAGGGACGTCACGGTGCTGTTCGGCGGTACCGCGAACCAGCGGTGGGCGCGCCGCGAACTCGAATAAACGGCGCGCAGCGGCCAGCCGCGCTCGTTAGCCAGGAAGCCGACCGCCATGTTCAGTGGAGCGAACTTGCATGCCCCGGATGACAACGCCTTCGCGGTCTCCAACGGCGTACCGCCGTACAGGAAGTCGAAGCGAAGTCCCTCCGCGCGGTCATAGCCGAGAGATGAGGCCGCCCCGAAATAGGAATAGGCTGCCGCCATCTGGCCCGGGATCGGAAGTCCAATCGTAACATCCGCCATGCCTGTCATCGTTCCTTCACCGACCTTCACCGAGGATGGTGCTTTGCCGGCTGTCAGCTTGTCAGACAGGCTCTGCTAATTAAATCACCGCCAGAGAACACCGTCTGCGGACAAAATTCTCTCCAATTGACCGTGCGGCATATAGACTGGCCCAGGACGCAAAGGGAGACCGCCGTGATCGTCGAGCAGATCTATACCGACAACGACTACCGTAATTTCAATTACCTCATCGCCTGTAAGGAAACGGGCGAGGCGCTGGCCATCGATCCCCTGGCCGCCGATCTGTGCCTGGCCGCGGCCAAGAAACACGGCTGGACGATCCGGCAGGTGCTGAACACCCACGAGCACGGCGATCACACTGGCGGCAACGCGGCGGTCATCAAAGCCACCGGCGCCAAGCTGCTGGCGCATCACGGCGCCAAGGACAAGATCCCCGGCATCGACCGCGGCCTGAAGGCGGGCGACGTGGTCAAGGTCGGCAAGACAGTGGAGCTGGAGTCGCTCGATACGCCCGGTCACACGATGTCGCATGTCTGCCTGCTCGCGCATGCGGACCGCAAGGCTCTGTTCAGCGGCGACACGCTGTTCAACGCAGGCGCCGGCAACTGCCATGGCGGCGGCCATCCGGAAGCGCTTTACGAGACCTTCGCCGGCCAGCTCTTCAAGCTGCCCGACGACACCGAGATTTATCCGGGCCACGACTACATTGTGAACAATCTGCGCTTCACGCTGGACCGCGAGCCGGACAACGCGCGCGCCAAGGCGCTGCTGGATGAGGTGAAGAATCAGGATCCACACAAAGCCATGGTGACCAAGCTGGGGCGCGAGAAGGAGGTCAATACCTTCTTCCGTTTGCACAGCCCGACGGTGATCAGGCGGATTCGCGAGGCTTTCCCGGACCTGCCCGAACAGCCGACGCCGAAGCAGGTCTTCGTCAAGCTGCGCGAGCTGCGCAACAAGTGGTGACCTAGCCCGCGGGCCGCGCGATCCAGATCGAGACGGGATCCTTGCGGCCGCGCAGCATGTGCGCGCCACCAGCTTCGAGTCCGATAAGCTCGATTTCGCTGGCTACGTTCTCTTCGTAAACGGCGGCCATCAGCTCGGCGCTCACGATCATAGGGACGTTCAGCGTGCGGGTCAGGTCCTCGAGGCGGCTGGCCACGTTGATCGTGTCGCCCACGACCGCCAGCTCCATGCGCCGTGCATCACCCACGTTGCCCAAGAGGATGGAGCCGTAGTGGAGACCGATGCCGACCTCGACCTTGAATTGCCCGCGTGCGGCGCGCTCCGCGTTCCAGATATTCATCGTCCGCAGCATCTCGCGCGCACAACGCAGGGCGTTGGTGGCGTCGCGCGGGCCCGGCTGGGGCGTGCCGAAGGTGGCCATGATGCCGTCGCCCAGGTATTTGTCCAACGTGCCGTCGAAGCCGAGCACGATCGGCGCCATGCGCGCGTCGTAATCGCGCAGTAGATCGAACGCCTCCTGGGCCGGCAGTTCCGCACACAACTCCGTGAAGCCGACCATGTCCGAGAACAGCACCGCGACGTCCAGCGCGCGGACGGGGCCGAAGCCTGTGTCCATGCTGACCAGCTCCTCGACCATGTTCGGCGAGAAGTGGCGGCTGAGGGCGGCGCGGGCGCGTTCCGCCTTCTTCAACTTGGTGACGTCGACGCTGACTGTCGCGATGTGCTGGAGCGTACCCTTGGCGTCGCGCAAGGGTTGCTTGGTGGTGAGCCATGTCACATCGCGCCCGTCCCGCTGCGTCACGGTGCGCTCGAAGAACGGCAGCGGTTGTCCGGTCGTGATCACTTTTTCGTCGAGCGCCATGAAGTAGCGGGCGGACTCCTCATCCTGCACGTCCAGGGCCGTGCGTCCGATGGCATCCTCGGCCCGGACGCGGAAGCGTTCCGCCTGGTGCCGGTTCATCAACACATAGCGCCCGTCCTTGTCCTTCACGTTCACGATGGCGGGTACCACGTCCACGATGCCGTGCAGCAGCCGGCGATTCTCTTCCAGCGCTTCGGCGGCCTGGATTTCCGGCGTGATATCGCGTCCTGTGCCCCGGTATCCGATGAAAGCACCGTCGTTGGCGAACACCGGCTTGCCGTGCACGCGCGAAACGCGGCGGGCGCCAGCTGAGTCCCGGTAGGCGAAGACAAAATCGCGGAATGGTCGCCGCGCATCTAAATCCGCCTGGTGCGCGGCCCAAACCGCGCCGTCGTCCCGGGATGCGTCGCGGTAAAGCTCCTCGCGGGTGAAGCCGATGATCGAGCGCGTGTCCTCGCCCGATTGCTGCGGCAGGCGTTCGGTCAGGAACGAGAAGCGGTGCCGGGCGTCGGTTTCCCAGACCCAGTCCGAACCGGCGTCGACCACGTCGCGGAACCGCGCCTCGCTGGCTCGCGCGACGCCCTCCGCGGCCTTTGCCTGCAAGGCCAGGTCGCGGTTGCGCCGCGCCTCGATCCGTAGCAGCAAAGCGACCATGCCGCCGCTGACGATGATGCCGGCGAAGTAGCCGAGGATCTCGAAGATGGTGTCCTGACGGTGTTCGCGCAGGCCGACTTGGCGCGCCAACTCGTGATGGGCGGTTTCGAGCGAGCCCGTTTGCAGCAAGGTGGTCATGGGCTCGATCATGGCGAGAATTGGGGTCAGCGGAGCCGTATCTTCGGGCGACAAGGCCTCGACCCGCGGCGACAGCGCCTCGACCTTGCCGACCAGCCCCGGAATGGAGGCGGGTTCGCCGCCGTAGCTTTCGAGTCGCCGGCGTGGTGCGCCGTCGGCCAGGACCGCGAGGCGGCTCAGCAGCACGTCATAGCGTTCGCGCAAGGCATCGGCGTCCATGGTGGGATCGCCCGTGGCGTGGCGCCGGACGGCATCGGCGAAGCGCGCGCTCTCGAACTGCGCCTGCGTCATGAACCAGAGCAGGTTCTCGCCCACGTCGTCGCGCATGTCGCGCTCGACCACAAGCAGACGATAGGACGCGGTCAGGAGGCTGGCCGCGGAGATGACCAACGCCAGGAAGGCCAGCGCCGTCGTCCATCGACGCGGCAGACGGATCATTTCACGTCGAGGCGCTTGAGTTGCCACGCCCAGCGCGCGTCGAACTTGGAATCGTTGAGTTCCCGGTGCGCATCACGCGGATAGACGATCCAGAGCGGCCCTTTGTCGCGTGCGGTGAGGTCCTGGCCGTCCATGCGGAATGCCAGCAGCACATCATAGCGCTCGAAGTCCTCCATCGGGATCGTTACGGCATAGTCGTTCAGGGCGATCGCCCGGATCTCGGTGCCTTTGGCACCGACCGCTGCCATTACGTCCCGCGCCAACACGCCCTCGAAGGTCTTCACCCCTGTCGTCCATGTCGTCGAGGTGCGCAGCGTGCGGACGCCGAGCTTCTCCAGCATGGCGCGGTCGAAGCGCGCGTCCTTGCCGGCATTCGTGTTCGCGATGCTGCCGGAAACCGTCAGCAGAACCGCCCCCGTCGGACGCGGCAGCGCATCGGCGGCCATCGCCGGAAGCGTGAAGAGCATGAGAAGGAGGGCAAGGCGGAAACGCATGTGCTTTCCTGCCATCAGACGCGCGCGCGATCAATCGCGAGATCGACCATAACGTCGGTCCTGGAGCTTAGGGTTTTCCTAACCAGTGGTAATAGGTCGGGTCGTCGTCACACGGGCCGACGCCGCATTCCAATAGGGTCGAGACCAGGTTGGCCGCGACCAGGATGACGAAGAGCCAGGAGGTCGCCGACGAAATGACGCCGTCACGCGGCCCGGCGACCAGGCGCGCTGCGCGGGCTTCGAGGAACAGGAGGGCGGCGACATAGAGGATCGTCGCGGCGAAGGCGACGAAGCCCCAGGTGTAGAGATGCAACCCGAACAGGGCGGAGCCGTATTCGCCGGTGCCCGGCACGACATGCAGCAGGATTTGGCGCAACGACATGGCCGCGCCCACCACGGCGCTGACCAGGATCGCGCCGTAATGCGCGGAGGATGAGCCGAAGCGGATATTCAACAGGAATCCGATGCCCACCGCGATGAACGCCGCGCGCTGCAGCAGGCAGAGAGGGCAGGGCAGTTCGTGCAGCGCGAGTTGCAGGCCGAAGGCCACTGCCAAGATGCCGCACACGCCCAGAAGGCCGATGACGTTGAGAGAGCACAGGAGCGTTCTCGGCGCCGCCATCGTCTACAGGGCGATGTTGATGTGGCTGGTCAGGTGCGAGCCGAACCAGATCACGGTCACGGCCGCAAAGACGAACCAGGTCCAAAGGGCGACGCTCTGCCGCCCGGTTAAAGCCACCACCGCCGCGACTAGGCCGAGCGCGAAGGGCAACGCCATGGTCACGGCGTCCCTCCATCCCGGCCTAGGCCGCGGCGGTGCGGCATCGTCAGTCGATGACCTTCAGGCCGCGCTCGACGTTGGCGAAGCATTCCGCGCCCTTGTCGGTAATGCGGAACGTTTCGCTCGATTCGAAGCCCCAGCCGTCCATCCACATGCCGAGGATCATGTGGAAGCACATATTGGGCTCGAGCTCCGTCCGGTCGTCCTTGCGCAGGCTGGCCGTGTGCTCGCCCCAGTCAGGGGGATAGCCGATACCCGTCGGATAGCCGATACGGGATTCCTTCACGAGCCCGTAGCGGTCCAGCACCTTCTGCCAGGCCATCGCCATGTCGTGCGGCGTCTTGCCGGGACGGGCCTGGTCCAGCGCGGCGTCCATGCCTTCCAGCACGGCCTTGTTCACTTCGAGCATCTTCTGCGGCGGCTTACCCATTTGGATCGAGCGCGCCAGCGGCGAGTGGTAGCGCAGGCGCACGCCGGAGCATTCGATATAGGTGGCCTGACCCTTTTCGATCAGCTGGTCGGTCCAGGTCAGGTGCGAAGCCGCCGTCTGCGGGCCGATGGGAATGAACGGCATGCAGGAGGCGTAGTCGCCGCCGAATTCCGCCGTGCCAACCGCGCAGGATTTCAAGATCTCGCCGGCCGCGTCGCACTGGCGCACGCCGGGGCGCATCACGCGGTAGAACGTGTCGACGATCTTCTCGGTGATCTTGCCGGCCTGACGCATCAGGGCGATCTCGGGCTCCGACTTCACCAGCCGGACCCAGTTCACCAACAGGTCCACCTCGACGAACTTCGCGTTCGGCAGTTCTTTGCGCAGTACATCGTCCGCGCGCGGGGTGAAGTAGTAGCAGTCGGTGGGCACGCCGATGCGCTTCTTGCCCCAGCCGCGCTTCTCGATCTCCTGCGCCAGGAATTGGGACGGATGCTTGGGCAGGTTCTGCACCAGCACCTCGGGATAGGCCAAGACGTTCTCGGGCTTCATCCAGCAGGTCAGTTTGGCGCCGCCCAGATCGACGCCGCGGCCGACCCACACCGGCTCGCCCTCGTCGGCGGAAACCAGCACATGCTGGGGCACATAGAAGCTCCAGCCGTCGTATCCGGTCAGGTAGTACATGTTGGCGGGGTCGGTCTCGACCAACACGTCCACCCCGGCCTTGGCCATGGCCTCGCGCACTTTCTTCAGGCGGCGCGCATACTCCTTCGTGTCGAAGTGCATGTATTCCTTGCTCATGATCCCCTCGGCTTCCGTTTCCGGCACAATGTAAATTATGGGCCGATCCTATCGGCCCTCACAAGTCCGCTCAGTCGATCACCCGCAGGCCGCGCGGCACGCTGGAAAAATACTCTGCGCCCGTGTCGGTCACCCGGAACGTCTCGCTGGTCTCGAAGCCCCAATCGCCCATCCACATGCCCAGAATCATGTGAAAGCACATGTTGGGCTGAAGCACAGTGCGGTCGCCCGCGCGTAGGCTGGCCGTGCGCTCGCCCCAGGTGGGCGGATAGCCGACGCCGATAGGATAGCCGATGCGCGATTCCTTCTTCAGGCCATGCCGGGCGAGGGCCGCGCGCCATGCCGCCTCGACCTTTTCGCAGGTATGGCCCGGCTTCACTTCGGCCATTGCGGCCTCCATGCCGTCCAGCACGGCCTTGTTCACGTCGAGCAGTTTTTGCGATGGCTTGCCCAGGTGAACGGTGCGCGCCAGCGGCGAGTGGTAGCGCAGGCGCACGCCGGAGCATTCCAGATAGGTGGTCTGGTCCGTCCGCACGATCTGATCGGTCCAGGTCAAATGCGACGCCGAGGTCTGCACGCCGATCGGCATGAACGGAATGGAGGCTGAATAGTCGCCGCCGAAGGCGACCGTGCCGGACGCCTGGGCTTTCAGGATTTCGCCTGCCACGTCGCACTGGCGCACGCCAGGGCGGATGGTGGCGAAATACGTGTTCATGATGTTCTCGGTAATCTTGCCGGCTTGACGGATCACCGCGATCTCGGCGTCCGATTTCACCAGCCGCGCCCAGTTCACCAGAAGGTCGACGGGTGTGAAGATGGCGTTGGGCAGGGATTTCCGCAGCGCAGACCGCGCCATCGGCGAGAAGTAGAAGCTGTCCTCGGCAATGCCGGTGCGCGCCTTGCTCCAGCCCCGTTTCTCGATTTCCTGCGCCACGAACTGCATCGGATGCTGGGGCGGGTTCTGCACCAGGATTTCCGGGTACGCGACCATGTCTTCCGGCGCCATGTGGCAGGTGAGCAGTGCGCCGCCCCGATCGATGCCGCGGCCGACCCAGACCGCCGGCCCTTCGAGCGCCAGCAGCACGACCTGGGGGACATAGAAGCTCCAGCCGTCATAACCCGTCAGCCAATGCATGTTGGCGGGCTCGGCTTCGACCAGAAGCTCGATACTGGCCTTCTGCATGTGGCGGCGCGTCACGGCGATGCGCCGCGCGTATTCCTCGGGCTTGAACGTCATGGGGCTTCCTTGGCGATGCGAAGAATCGGGAGAGTTGCGATTGTGGCGGTGCGGACCGAAAATTGTCGAGCGCTGCAAAGGGGAGAGACGCCGCGATGGCCAAGACTTCCAGTCATTTCGCCCAAAACTACGCCGAGGCGCGGCAGAAGTTTCTGGACGCGGCAAAAGACGCCGGCCTCACGGTGCAAAGCCACGCCAACCCAAACAAAGGTCCTGATGGCGGAGCGCTGTTCACCGACGTGGTTCTGGCCGGCGATGCCCACGCGCCCAATCTGTTCGTCGGCACGTCGGCGACCCATGGGGTGGAGGGGTTTTGCGGCTCGGGTGCGATGGTCGGGTTCCTGCGGGAAGGCCTGACGGCGGAGCGGCCCAAGGATACGGCGGTGCTGCTGGTGCACGCGTTCAACCCATACGGGTTCGCCCATCTGCGGCGCGTGAACGAAGACAATGTCGACCTGAACCGGAATTTCGTCGACCACGCGTCCCGCCCGTCCGATGTGGGATATGCCGAGGTTCATCCGCTTCTGGTGCCGACCGACTGGGATGGGCCTGGCCGCGCAAAGGCCGAGGAGGGGATCAAGGCCTACATCGCCAAGAACGGCCATACGGCCTATCAGGCGGCGGTGACGCGCGGGCAGTACACCTATGCGGATGGGTTGTTCTTCGGCGGCAAGGCGCCGACCTGGTCCAACCGCACTTGGCGCGCGATCCTGAAAGAGCACGGCCGAGGCCGTAAGCGCGTCGCGGCGCTCGACTTTCACACCGGACTGGGACCCCGCGGTTACGGCGAAATCCAGTTCGAGCGCGGACCGACCGATCCGGAATATCTCCGGGCGCAAAGCTGGCTCGGCGGCGAGGTGACCTCGCCGGACGACGGCACGTCCACCTCGGCGGCGATCAGTGGGTACATGGCGCTGGCCGTGCGCGACGAGTGCCCCGATGCGGAACGCACATGCCTCGCGCTCGAATACGGCACCTTGCCGATCGATGCCGTGCTGGGTGCGATCCGTGCGGACAACTGGCTCTACGCACGCGGCAAGGTGGATTCGCCGCAGGGCAAGGGTATCAAGCGCGATATCCGCGAGGCCTTCTATGGCGACGATGACGCCTGGAAAACCGATATCTGGAACCGGGCGGTGGACGTCTATCGCCGGATGCTGAAGGGCCTATCGGGAAGCTGAGGAACGATCGATGAAATTGCTCGGATCGCCAGGAAGTCCCTATGCGCGCAAGGTGCGAATCGTGCTGCTGGAGAAACGGTTGCCGTTCGAATTCCAGCGCATCGATCTGCTGGACCCGAAATCGGAACTGTCGCTCTCCAACCCGCTGGGCAAAATCCCCGCGCTGATCCGCGACAACGGCAAGGCGCTCTACGACTCCTCGGTCATCGTCGAGTATCTGGACGGATTAGCGCCCAGTCCGCGCCTGATCCCCGACGGGCTGGAGGATCGCGCCGAGGTGAAGCGCTGGGAGGCGGTGGCCGACGGCGTCATGGACGCGACGGTCGCCATCTCGCACGACTACATCCTGTCTGACGTGGAGGGCGGCGGCCTCGAGTGGAGCAACGCGAACCAGCAGAAGAAGATCGATCTTGGGCTGGCGCTCATGGAGCGCGAGCTAGGTGCGCAAGAATATTGCTTCGGAAATAGCCTGGGGCTGGCGGATATCGCCTGCGTCGTCGCCCTGGCCTATATCGATCACGTCCTGCCAGCGGTGGAATGGCGCAAGGCGCACCCCAATCTGCACAAGCTGTTCGACCGGATGGAAGCGCGCGAGTCGTTTAAAACAACACGCTACTAACCCAAGTCATCGCCAAACCTTGTCCTCGCGATCATAGGCGCCGACGCGCAAATCAGGCTTTTCCTTCACCAGCTTGTGCTTCTCGATCTTGTCGGAGGCCGTCAGCGGCATCTCGCTGCGGTACTCGATGAAGCGCGGCACCTTGAAGGTGGCCAGGTTCTTCTCACAGTGGGCGATGATGGCGTCGGGCGGCAGATCGTCCTTGGTCAGGCCGGCATTCAAAACGACGCAGATCTTCAGCTCTTCGCCCTTGCGGTCATCGGGCACGGGGATGGCGGCGGCACGCTCGATGCCATTCAAGCCCAGTAGAACGGTTTCGACCTCGATGCCCGAGATGTTCTCGTTGTTGCGGCGGATGACGTCCTTCATCCGGCCGAGGAAGTGGTAATAGCCGTCGGCGTCGCGCAAGCCCCGGTCGCCCGAGCGGTGCCATTCGCCGAAGTACGATGCTTTGTTCGCTTCGGGCTTCTTGTAATAGCCCTGGAGGATGCCCGGTCCGCGCACGCAGATCTCGCCGACTTCACCGTCCGGCACGGGCTTGCCGTCGGCGTCGGCCAGCATGACCTCGCGGAACGGCGCGACCACGCCGATGAAGTCGGGGCTCAGCCGTTCGCCCGCGGCCAGCGGCACATAGATCGCGATGCCGTTTTCCGTCATGCCGTACAGGTTGCGCACCGGCGCGCCGAACTGGCGCTCGATGCCTTCCTGCACTTCGCGTGCGTAGGCGGCGGAGACGTGGAGGAAGCGCGTGTCGTTCTTCTGGTCCTCGGGCGACAATTGCTGCTTCAGGATCGCGTTGGTGACGAGCGTGTATTGCGAGCGCGTCTCGCGCATCCAGGGCATGAAGCGCCGGATCGAAAGCTGCGGTGCGATCGAGATGGTGGCGCCCAGATGCAGGCCGAACAGGAACACGGCCTGGCCGGCCATGTAATAGAAGGGATGGGCCAGGAAGGTCCGCTCGATCCCCAGCCAGCGCAGTTCCGCCGTGCCGATCTTGGCGAAGGTGAACCAATGGCGGTGCGCCAGCATGACGCCCTTGGGGAAGCCGGTCGTGCCGGAGGTGTATTGGATGGTCGCGAGGTCATCGAGCGCGGGCTGCGCGGGCGGCGTGAAGTCTGCTTCGCCGCTATCCAGGAGCGTGCGCCAGTCCGCAAAGGGTGCCGTGGCGAGCCGATTGACCACGATGAAATTCCGGTCAGGCAGACGCGCGTCGCCCAGCTCGTTCACGAGCGGCAGATACTCCGCGTGCATGACCAGCCACTTGGCGTCCGAATCCTTCAGCACATAGGCCAGCTCACGCGCGGTGTAGCGCACGTTGACCGGAACCATCACGGCGCCGAGGCGAAGGAGGGCTAGCCAGGTGAGCGGGCAAGGCGGGATGTTCGGCAGCATGACGCCGACATGGTCGCCCTTGCGGATGCCGTGCTTGTGGAAGCCCGAGGCCAGGCGCGTGACGCGCGCATTGAGCGCCGCATAGCTCAGGCTGCGGTCCGGTGTGCTTTCCGGCTCCTCGAAGAAGACGAGGGCGGTCTTGTCGCCGAACCGCGCGGCCGTGTCGGCCAGGAACGCGCCGATATTGGCGTGGAACGGTTCGCTTTCGATCAGGCGGTGCAGGGCTTCTGTCGGCGGGACCGCCGAAACGGGCGTGTTCGGATACATTTGGCTCATGGCGTGACTTACGAAGCGGCTCTGGCCGCGCGCTGCTCCCGGCGAAGGATATAGAGGCCGGACCCTACCACGATGATCAGACCCACCACCGTCCAGAAGTCGGGAAGCTCGGCGAACCAGAAATATCCGATCAGCGTGGCGCTGACGATCTGTACATAGTTGAAAGGGGCCAGGACGGACGCGCCCGCATGGTCGAAACTGCGGATCATCAGATAGTGACCCGCGCCGCTCAGAAGCCCCGCCGCGATCACCCATATCCAGGCGTCCAAGGTCATGGGGATCCAGACGAAGAACATGGTGGGGCCCAGAAGCACGACGCCCGCGACATTCACGTAGAAGAAGGTGGTGATGGCGCGGTCGGTGACCGAAAGGGCGCGCGTCGCGATCTGGTAGATGGCGTTGCTGAAGGCCGAGACCAGCGCGCCAGTCGCAGCCCAATGCAGCACGCCCATGCCGGGACGCATGACCACCAGCACGCCGAGGAAGCCGATGATGACCGCGCTCCAACGGTGGATGCCGACACGCTCGCCGAGGAACGGCACGGACAGTGCAACCAGCATCAGCGAACTGGAGAAAAGAAGCGTGACCGCGTCGACCAGCGGCACGTAGCCGAGAGCAGCCACGAAGGCCAGGGTGGACAGCACGGTGAAGAAGCCGCGCAAGGCCTGGAGACCGGGGCGGCGCGTCCGCATCAGATGCCAGCGGGAACGCGGCGCGAGCGCGATCAGGACGGCCGTGAACTGGACAATGTAGCGGATCCACACCACCTGCAGCGCGTCGTAGGTGCCGACCAGGTATTTCGACAGCGCGTCGCTGGCGGGGAACAGCGAGATCGCGACGACCATCAGAAAGATGCCGGTCAGCGTCTCGTTGCGCGCGGGGTGGGCCGATGCGGTGGTCATGCCGTCGCCCTAGGAGGCGGCGCGAACCGCGCGCCGTTCGCGGTGGAAGATGTAGAGGCCGGAACCCACGATGACGGCCAGCCCGGCCAAAGTCCATGCGTCGGGCAGGGTGCCGAACACGAAGTAGCCCAGCGCCGTCGCGGTGACGATCTGGACATAGGAAAGGGGTGCGAGCGCCGAGACCGGGGCCATCTGGATCGCCTTGATGACCCCGAAGTGCCCTACGCCGCCAACCAGTCCTGAAAGCGCCATCAAGGCCCAGGCATCCCAGCCTGGCGTGCGCCAGTGGAAGGGGACCAGAAGCGTCAGAACAGCCGTGCCGACCGTTGCCATGTAGAGGAGGGTCGTCAGCACATGGTCGGTGCGGGAGATGATGCGCGTGATGATGTTCGCCGTCGCGACGCACAGGGCGGCCACTAGCGCGAGCAGGGCTGAAAAGTCCAGGAGGCCCGAGCCCGGACGCAGCACGAATAGGATGCCGGTGAAACCCACGATGACCGCAGTCCAGCGGTGGATGCCGACGCGTTCGCCCAGAATCGGCACCGACAGCGCCACGATCAGCAAAGGGTTCGTGAACAGGATCGCGTAGCCGTCGACGATCGGGATCGCCTTGATCGCGATGATGAACACCATCGTCGCGGCGACGGACAGGATCGAGCGGAGGACGAGGAGCGGCAGCCGCCGCGTCTGGTACCAGCGCAAAGCGCGGAAACCGCCTAACGCCACCGCCAGCAGAAGGAAGTGGAACAGATAGCGCGCCCAGGTCACCTGGATGACGTCGTAATCGCGCACGAGGTACTTGGAGATCGCGTCGGTACAGGGAAACAGGCTGACCGAGCAGCCCATGATCACCATGGCTCGCAGGACCACGGTGCGGTCGCTGGTGGCGCGTTCGGTCACTGCGCCGCCGTGGCCTTTGCGGCCATGCGCCGCTCCCGGTGAAGGACGTAGAGGCCGGAGCCGATGATGATGGCCAGGCCCGCCATGGTCCACTCGCCGGGAATGTCGCCGAAGACCAGGTAGCCCATCATCGTCGCGCTCATGATCTGCGCGTAGGTGAAGGGGGCCACGGCCGACAGCGGCGCCCAGCGGATCGCCGTGATGACGCCGTAATGCGCGAAGCCCGAGATCAGACCGGCCAACGCGAACAGGAGCCAGGCTTCGAGCGTCGGCTCGGTCCAGAAGAGCGGCACCACGGCGCTCAAGATCAAAAAGCCGGTTAGCGCCATATAAAGGAGGGTCGTAATCGGATGATCGGTGCGCGACAGGATGCGCGTGACGATATGGAACACGCCGACGCAGGCGGCCGACGCGAGCGCTAGCAGCGCCCCCCATTGGACGATGCCCTCGCCGGGCCGCAGCACCAGAACCACGCCGGTGAAGCCGACGAGGACGGCCGCCCAGCGGTGGAAACCCACCCGCTCGCCCAAGAACGGGACGGACAGCGCCACGACGAACAGGGGGCTCGTGAACAACAGCGTGATGCCGTCGACCACCGGCGTCGTCTTCAGCGCGCTGATGAACAGAACCGTCGCCATCACGGTCAGGACGCCGCGCAGAAGCTGCAGCTTCAGCCGCCGCGTCGCGAAGCGCTGGACGATGCGCGGCCCACCGAGGGCGATGGCCAGGATGATGAACTGGAACAGATAGCGTGCCCAGGTCACCTGAAGCGCGTGATAGTCGCGCACCAGGTATTTCGCGATCACGTCCGAGACCGGAAACAAGGATGATGCGCAGGCCATGAGCAGCATGGCGCTCGCGATCGAATGTTTTGATCCCCCCGAATCCTGCATCGCTCAGTCGCTGACCAAGGGGTGGCCTTCGCGGTAGATCGGCTTGTCGTCCTGCGGGGTCGGACGCGTCACGATCATCTGCACGACGGGCGTGTTCTGCGGCATGGGCACGAAAGGACCGCGCTGGTCCTTGGGCACCGTCGGGCGCTGGAACATGCGATAGATGGCGAACACGCCGAGAGACGCGTTGATCAGCGCGGCGTAGATGAACAAGCCCTGCGCGCCGGTCGCCGACATGAACCACGAGGCGACCATGGGACCCAGCACCGCGCCGATGCAATAGGTGAAGACGAAGCCGCTGGCCGCCTTGGCCATGTCCTGCGGCTCCAGGAAGTCGCAGGCATGGGCGACGCTCAGCGAGTAGGTCGTGAAGGACAGGCCGCCATAGATGCAGGCCACGGCCAAGGTCCAGGCCGGATGGACATGCAGCACGGTCACCATCGCGACGCAGGTCACGGCCACCGCGAAGAACACGCCCATCAGCACGAAGCGCCGGTCGTATTTGTCCGACAGTCTGCCGACCGGCCACTGCATGGCCAGGCCCGAGATGATCGTGGCGCCCATGAAGACGGAGACGTCGAAATCGTCGAGGCCGATCTTGTGGGCGAAGATCGGGCCCAGGCCGTAGAAGGCGCTGTTGACGAAGCCCGTGGCCAGCACACCCGCGAGGCCGAGGGGCGAGAGCCGGTAGAGTTGACGCAGCTTCAGCTTCGAGCGGTCGCCGAAGCTAGGCGCGGGCGAGTTGGTGAGGGCGACGGGCACGAGGCCGAGCGTCAGCAGCACGGTGGCCAACGCGAACAGCTCGTAGCCGTTGGGGCTGTCGAGGTTCAGCAGGAACTGGCCCAGGCCGGTCGTGAGATAGACCGTGATCATGTAGAAGCCGAGGATCTGCCCGCGGTTCGCCTTGGTCGCGTGCGTGTTCAGCCAGCTTTCGGCCACCATGTTGACGCCCGCCATGCCGTATCCGGTGGCGGTGCGCAGGAAGATCCAGGCCAACGCGGTGACCAGGAGGATGTGGGAGAGGGCGGCGGCGGCCAGGATCGCGGCGGCGGCGGCGAAGGCGCGCACCGGCCCCACGCGCGCGATGATGTCGGGGATGGTCCGCGACGCCAGCATCTGGCCCGCGAAGTAGCAGGACATGATGAAACCGGCCGCTTCGGTCGAGAAGCCTTCGTAGGTCATGCGAAGGCTGACCACGGTCGTCAGCAGGCCGTTGCCCAGCTGGACGATGCCGATGCCGATCAGCAGCGACGCAATATGGCGGAGCGTCCGGATCATGCCCGCGTGCCGGCCGTACGGCCGGCCGCCGTCAGCGCTTGGCCAGGGCCATGCGCCCTTTGTCTGTCAGGCGGCAGACCAGCCAGTCGGGTTTGATCGGATTGGAAAACCACGGCTCGGCCCAGCCTTCCTCTATGCAGCGGCGAATCGTCCGCGGATCGACCTTGCGGCCTTCCGCATCGAACAGGGGCAATTTGCCGCCTGGCTGATCCAGGCCGCGCTCCATCCACGTCCGCTGGACGGACGTGGGCCGGGGGTCTGTCTTGCCCTTGTCAGACACGAGCGTCAATCGCGGTTCCGACATCGGCCTCCCCCGGACAAAGCGCCTTGAGGGGGAGAATGCTAGGCCGTTTCCGGGGTTCCGCCAAGCGGGTGAAAATGCACCTATCGTCTAGTTGGCAGGGCGCGCGTGGGCGGTGCAGTATGGGGTGCGGAACCGGTAACAATCCGGATGGTTGGGCTTTCGTGGGCGTCGGTCGGCACTGGCGAAATCACGGCGCGCCGCGAAAGGGGTGTTCGTTGAAATCATCGATCTTATGGGCGGTCGGCGCGGCGATCCTCGTGGCTGCCGCGGTTAGTCCCGCCTACGCGCTGACGGCAAAATGCCCCGCGCCCGGCACCTTCAACAACGGTCAGACGCTTTCCGACGGATGGCAGATCGCCATCGAAGAGGCGCGTCCGGCCCAGGTGAAGGTATGGGCGGACGGCATCGCGTTCTATTTGCCCGCGACCAGCAGCGGCGTGGCGATTACTGAGTTGCAGTGCATCTCGCGCTCGCGTCAGGAAAGCGATGGCAAGGTGGTGCAGGTCGAGGCGCGCAAGCCCCTCGACGCGCACTACCGTTGCAAGTTCGACAAGTCGTCGGCGTCCTTCGACTGCAAACGCTGACTATTCAGCCGCCTTGCGTCCCGAGGCGGCGCCGAGGCCCCGCTCCAGATCGGCGATGATGTCGTCGACCGACTCGATGCCGATGGACAGACGCACCACGTCCGGACCCGCGCCCGCCGCCTTCTGCTGCTCTTCGGTCAGCTGGCGGTGGGTGGTCGAAGCCGGATGGATGATCAGGCTGCGCGTGTCGCCGATATTGGCCAGGTGCGAGAACAGCTCGCAGCTTTCCACCAATTGCACACCGGCCTGATAGCCGCCCTTGAGGCCGAAGGTGAAGACCGAGCCCGCACCCTTGGGCAAATAGCGCTTGGCGTTCGCGTGGTACTTGCTGGAAGGCAGGCCGGCATAGGACACCCACGCCACGGCGGGGTGCTTCTCCAGATACTGCGCCACCTTCAGCGCATTGGAGACATGCCGCTCCATGCGCAGCGGCAGCGTCTCAATGCCAAGCAGCGTCACCCAAGCGTTGAAGGGCGATTGGCTGGGCCCCAGGTCACGCAGACCGATGGCGTGGCCGTAGATCGTGTAGGCCAGGTCGCCGAACGTCTCGGCAAAGCACAGGCCGTGATACTCGGGCGCGGGCTTGGACAGGCTCGGAAACTTGTCGTTCTGAAACCAGTCGAACTTGCCCGAATCGACCACGACGCCGCCGATGGAGGTGCCGTTGCCCGACAGGAACTTGGTCGTCGAGTGAATGACGATGTCGGCGCCATGCTCGATCGGACGGCACAGGAACGGTGAGGCCAAGGTGTTGTCGATCAGGAGCGGCACGCCCGCCTTGTGGGCGACATCGGCGATGCCGGCGATGTCCACGACGACACCGCCGGGATTGGCCAGGCCTTCGATGAAGACGGCCTTGGTCTTAGGCGTTACCGCGCGCTCGATATTCTTCGGATCGTCGGGATCGACGAACACGGCCTTCCAGCCGAACTTCTTATAGCTGTGGCCCATCTGGTTGATGGAACCGCCATAGAGTTTGGTCGAGGCGATGACTTCGTCGCCGGGGCTCATCAGTGGGAAGAGGGCGAGGATCTGCGCCGAGTGACCCGAGGCCGTCGCGGTCGCGCCGCGGCCGCCTTCGAGCGCCGCCACACGCTCTTCCAGCACCGACACGGTCGGGTTGGTCAGGCGCGAGTAGATGAAGCCCGGCACCTGCAGGTTGAACAGCGACGCCGCATGGTCGGCGTCGTCGAAGACGAAAGAGGTCGTCTGGTATATGGGCGTCGCCCGCGCGCCGGTGGCCGGGTCGGGGCTTGCGCCGGCGTGCACCGCCAGCGTCTCGAAGCCGCGCTTGTGTTCGCTCATGGTTTCAAATCCTTCGCCGTTTGCTCGAGATGACCTGCGAGTTGATGCCGTTCCAGCTCAATTCGCCGTTCAGGCGTGCGTATTCGATCTTGGGACATCGGTTCATGACGACCTTCAGGCCGGCGTCCTCGGCGCGCTTGGCCGCCTCGTCGTTGCGCACGGTGATCTGCATCCAGACCACCTTGATCTTCTTGTCCTTCGCGAGAGCGATGGCCTCGTCGGTGATTTTGCCCGCGGCTTCCGAGTTGCGGAAGATGTCGACCATGTCGATGGGGCCAGGGACGTCCTTCAGGTCGCCCACGACCTTTTCGCCCAGGATCTCGGTGCCCGCCGCGCGCGGGTTCACCGGGATGATCCGGTAGCCCTTCTTCTGCAGATACTTCATCGCGAAGAAGCTGGGCCGGTTCCAGTTGTCGCTGGCGCCGACCATGACGATGGTCTTCACGCCATTGAGGATGCCGCGCAGGTATTCGTCGTCGTAGGCGTCGTGGTTCACGGGCGGTGGGTCCATTTGGGGGGGCGCTTGCAGATGAAGGCGTCGATGCCTTCGGCGGCGTCGTCCAGCATCATGCCGTCGGCCATGACTTCGCTGGCATAGTCGTAGGCCGCGTCCAGCCCCATCTCCATCTGGCGATAAAAGGCGCGTTTGCCCTGGCCGATGGCGGCGCCGGATTTGGACGCGATCGTGTCGGCCAGCGTGTCCACGGCCGCGTCGAGGGCTGCGTCCTCGACCACGCGGTTGACTAGGCCGATCTCCTCCGCGCGGGCGGCGTCGATGAAGTCGCCCGTCAGCAGGAGCTCCATCGCATGCTTGCGCGTGACCGCGCGGCCGACGGAGACGCCCGGCGTCGTGCAGAACAAACCGGCATTGATGCCGGAGGTCGCGAAGCGCGCCGACTTGCCGGCGACAGCCAAGTCACACGCGGCGACCAGCTGGCATCCTGCGGCAGTGGCGATGCCGTGCACGCGCGCGATCACCGGTTGGGACATGCGAGCAATGGTCGTCATCATGCGGCTGCAGGTCTTGAAGAGCGCGGCGTAATAGGCGCGCGACGAATGGCCGTGCATCTCCTTGAGGTCGTGACCCGCGCAGAATGCCTTGCCCGCACCGGCCAGGATCACCACCCGCACCCCATCGCGATCCTCGGCGATCCGCTCGAGCGAGGATTGCAGCTCGTCGAGCAGGGCCTCGGAGAGGGCGTTGTATTGGGCGGGACGGTTGAGCGTCAGAATCGCCACGGGTCCGCGCCTCGTCTGGAGGAGCAGGGGCTCGTTCGGCGCGGCGGAAACGGTGGTCATCGACATCGTTCTCCCGGAGTCGCGAGGGAATCTCTTGCGCAAGTAACGGGATTTCAAGGATTAAAGGCCCGGCATGCGACGATTTCGCGAACGGAGGACGCCGTGCCGCGCATTTCCATCGAGGATTTCAACGCATTGGTGGCGGCCGAACTGCCTTTCGCAGTCGATCTGGGCATGTCGCTTGACCGCCTGGGATCGGGAACGGTCGTGGCTCGCCTGCCGTACCGGGAGAATTTCCTGCGTCCGGGGGGCACGATCGCGGGCCCCATGCTGGTCGCCCTGGCCGATTATGCGATGTACGCCCTGACGCTTTCGGTCGCGGGACGCACGCCCCTGGCCGTCACCACCAACCTCAACATCAATTTCCTCCGCCGCCCCGGGCCGCACGACGTGATCGCCGAAGGCCGCGTCATCAAAGGCGGCAAACGGCTGGTGGTCTCCGAAGTGACGCTGTTCTCGGAAGGGGAGGCGAAGACTGATCCAGTGGCCCATATCACCGGGACCTACTCGATACCGTCCAAGGTATAGGGACATTATCTTTTAATATCAGTGTATTAATAAAATATTACCCTGATACCGTATCGATATATATTTGATTTCGAGGAATTATCTGGCGTTGACTTGCTGACTTGGGTGGGCATACTCCGCGCCTCGCTTGCGCGGCCTTCGCGCAGGCCCACCGAAATGCTTAAGGAACGGCCTATGGCCATGCGGACCTACACCGCCAAGCCGGCGGATATTGAGAAGAAGTGGATCCTGATCGATGCCGACGGCGTCGTTCTGGGCCGCTTGGCGACCATCGTCGCCAACCGCCTGCGCGGCAAGCACAAGACGACGTTCACCCCGCACATGGATTGCGGCGACAACGTCATCGTCATCAACGCCGCCAAGGTGAAGATCACCGGAAATAAGGCGAACGACAGCCTGTTCCACTGGCACACCGGTTATCCGGGCGGCATCAAATCGCGCACGCCGGCGGCAACCCTCGCGGGCAAGTTCCCCGAGCGGGTGCTGGAGAAGGCCGTGCAGCGCATGATCACGCCGAACGTGATGGGCCGTAAGTTGATGCGCAACCTGCGCGTCTATGGCGGCACCGATCACCCGCATGCGGCGCAGAACCCCGAGGTTCTCGACGTGGCGAAACTCAATCCGAAGAACAAGCGGGGCTAATCGATATGGCCGAGCAGACTTCCAGCCCGTTCGCGACCCTGGCCGATCAGGCCGCGCGTCCGGAGCCTCAGATCGACTCGCAGGGCCGCTCCTACGCGACGGGCAAGCGCAAGAACGCCATTGCCCGCGTTTGGGTGAAGCGCGGCAACGGCCAGTTCGTCGTCAACACGAAGGACAGCAGCAAGTATTTTGCTCGTCCCGTGCTGCGCATGATTTTGAACCAGCCGCTCGTGGTTGCGAGCCGGCTCGGCCAGTATGACGTTTGGTGCACGGTCACCGGCGGTGGCCTATCCGGCCAGGCTGGCGCGATCCGCCACGGCCTGTCCAAGGCCCTGTCGCTGTTCGAGCCGGAGTTGCGCTCCAAACTGAAGGCCAACGGCTTCTTGACCCGCGACCCGCGTGTGGTCGAGCGCAAGAAGTACGGCAAGGCGAAGGCGCGACGTAGCTATCAGTTCTCGAAACGCTAACCGCAACGGGTCTACGCTCGGTATGCTAAGAGCGCCCCCTCGCGGGGGCGCTCTTTTCGTTTGGGCTTTTATCATCATCATCGACGCGACGAGAGGGCATCATCATGAAGACGGACGGATCGAATCGGATCAGGGCGGCAATCCTCGGAGCTAGCGGCTACACCGGGGCGGAATTGGTGCGTCTTCTGGCTCGCCATCCGCGCGTTGCCATGACGGTGATCACGGCGGACCGTTCGGCCGGCAAGTCGTTCGGTACGGTGTTTCCGCATCTCGCGCATCTGGGCCTGCCTACCTTGGTTAAGATCGAGGATGCCGACTGGGATCAGGTGGACGTCGTCTTCTGCGCCTTGCCGCACGGCACGACGCAGGAGGTGATCGCGGGCCTGCCCAAGCGGCTCAAGATCGTCGACCTCTCGGCAGACTTCCGGCTGTTCGATGTCGGCACCTACGCGCAATGGTATGGGCACGAACACAAGGCGCCGGACCTGCAGAAGGAGGCGGTATACGGCCTGACTGAGCTCAAGCGTGACGCAGTAAAGGCCGGGCGCCTGATCGCCAACCCTGGTTGCTATCCGACCTCGGCGCAGCTGCCGCTCATTCCCCTCTTGGAGGCGGGGCAGATCGAAGGCAACGACATCATCATCGATGCCAAGTCCGGCGTCTCCGGCGCTGGGCGCGCGGCCAAGGAAGCGAATCTTTATTCCGAGGTGACCGAGGGCATCCACGCCTATGGCGTGGCCAGCCACCGCCACGCGCCGGAGATCGAGCAGGGGTTGTCGGAAGCGGCCAAGGGCACGGTCACGGTGAACTTCACGCCACACCTGATGCCCATGAGCCGCGGTATCCTGTCGTCGATCTATGTGAAGCTGAAGAACGGCGCCAAGGCCGACGATCTGCGCGACACATTGACGAAGCGCTATGCGGGTGAGCCGTTCGTGCGTGTGGTGCCGGCTGGCAGCGCGCCCGCGACGAGGCATGTGCGTGGCTCGAACCACTGTCTCATGGGTGTGTTCGCCGACCGGGTGCCCGGCCGCGCGATCATCGTTTCGGTGATCGACAATCTGGTGAAGGGCGCCTCGGGCCAGGCCATCCAGAACATGAACCTGGTCTGTGGCCTGGACGAGACGATGGGGCTGGAACAGGAGGCGCTGTTCCCGTGATTGGCAGGGGCTGCCCGTGAGAGGGCAGCCCCTAGCCGATGGTGGACGCCGCCCAGCCTTTGCGCGCAAGATAAAGGTCTAGGGATACCCCAATAGGGAGGCGACGATGCCTGATACAGCCGTCCAGAGCGCTCCTGCCCAGACCGTGGCTCCGTGGACCTTGATGCCGTGTACGCTCGACAACGGCCCCGCCGCCAACGTGGCGATCGGCCTCGTCGCGCTGGCAACCGATCTGGTGATCGAACCCGAACTCTACACCTTCCTGCCGCGCGACAGCATCGGCGTCTATTCCAGCCGCATTCCCATGGCGCCGGTCCTGACCGTGCAGGCGCTGAACGACATGGAAAAAGACCTGACCAAGGTCGCGCAGGGCATCCTGCCGGACGACAAGGTCGACGTGATGGCGTTCGGCTGCACCTCGGGCAGCATGGCGATCGGCCCCGATAAAGTGCGCGAGCATATCCAGAAGGCGAAGCCCGGCCTGCCGGTGACCAATCCGGTGACGGCCAGCATCGAAGGCTTGCGCAAGCTCGGCGCCAAGCGCATCGCGCTGATCACGCCCTATCCAGATCACGTCAACGCGGTGGTTGAGAAGTTCGTCGCTTCTAACGGCTTCGACATCGTGGCGCGCGGCAGCTTCAAGCGGCACGGCGATCCGGAGATCTGCCGCATCCCGCCTGAGGATATCTACCGGGCGGGCGTTGCGCTGGGCAAAGCGGACGTAGACGCGCTGTTTCTTTCCTGCACCGCGCTGCGCTGCTCATCCGTCATCCAGCGGATCGAGGACGAGATCGGCAAGCCGGTGGTGACGTCGAACCAGGCGCTCGCGTGGCACTGCATGCGTCTTGGCGGCTACACGAAGCCGGTGAAGGGCTTCGGCAAGCTGATGACGGTCTGACGAGGGCAGATTCGGCGAAGGGGGCGCCGCCAAGAATGGAGACGCCCCCAATGACCCTCATCACCCGGCGAGTCCTGATCGCCACGGCGCTGGTTGTCGCCGTGGCGCCCGTTGCTTGGGCCCATCACGGCTGGGGTTCCTACGACTCCGATACGGTGCTGACGTTGAACGGCACCATTAAAGCCGCGATCTACGAGAACCCGCACGGCATGCTGCAGTTCGAGGCTAACGGCAAGACCTGGACCGTGGTCTTGGCGCCGCCGTACCGGATGCAGAATCGCGGGCTGGAAGCGGACATGATGAAGCCGGGAACGACGGCGACAGTGGTCGGCTATCCTAGCCGAAACGACCCCGTCGAGATGCGCGCCGAGCGCATCACCATCGCGGGCAAGACAACCGAATTGCGCTGATGGAACACGGGCTCGGGCCGGAATGGGCGGTCTGGCTCCAGGAAGGGGCCATCGGCCGCACCATGCGCGCGTCCTTCCTGCTTTATCCGCTCGTGAACGTGCTGCACATCCTCGGTTTCACTGCGCTGGCCGGTGGCATCTTGGCGGTCGATTTGCGGCTGCTCGGTTTGGGGCGGCGCCTGGCGCTCGACCAAGTCGCGCGCATCATGTTGCCGGTCGCGCTTGTTGGTTTGGCTGTGGCCGTGCCCACCGGCGCGCTTCTCTTCATCACCGAAGCGGTCGGAATGTGGAACAACCCGGTTTTCGGTTGGAAGGTCGGCATCATTGCGCTCGCAGGCGCGAATGCGCTGGCACTTCATGCGGGACCGTGGCGTCGCGTGGCGGAGTGGGGCGCGCCCGGCGCCAAGCTGCCGGCCTCTGCACGCGCGGCGGGGGCGGCCTCGTTGGTGTTCTGGATGGGCGCCCTGATTCTTGGCCGGCTGATCGCGTATTTCTAAGCCAGTTCCTTCAAGTACCACTCGATCAGGCGGTTCGCGTTGATCTCCATCGGCGCGAAGGGGCCGGGCTCATAGAAGCGCGAGTTCACGCCCTTCTGGTTGTCCTCGATGATGCGTTTGTCGGCCAGGCTGGTGATGTGCCACAGCCAGACTAGACGCTCCTTGTCGTAATCCTTTCCCTCGACCGCGTCGCCACGCACCAGCCAGACCACCTCCATGTCGCAGCGTTGCAGCGTCTTGGGGATGAACAGGTACATGAGCCCATGATCGGGATAGGCCAGGAAATAGCTGGCCGGGCCGACATGGATGAAGGTCGAGCCGCCGTCGTAATCCTTGAAGTCGCCCATCAGCGGCGCGGCCGGCTTGCCATCCGCCGTGCCGGTGACCTTGCCCTCATACATGGGATAGCGGACGCAGTAGATCGCTTCCTGTCCGGGCGCCGCATCCAGCGCCCATCGGTCGCGATTCTCGATATGGATGCCCAGCTTGCCGGCATGCGCCTCCATCAGCGCGCTCATCTCCGCGATCTTGGATCGCGGCTGTTCGTTGGCATGCAGCTCTGAATATTCCGGGTGGGCCGGCGCGCAGTGGTAGCACTCGACGTAATTCTCGACCGCCAGCTTCCAGTTGGCGTCGATCGTGTACATCTCGCGGTGCGCGACCTTGGCGTTGGCCCAGCCATATGGGCCGTAGCCGCTCTTCAGCGTCCGCTCGACTTCGTCCAAGCCCAGAGGGTTCTCCGCGAAGGAGACGAAGATCAGCCCTTCGACCACGCGCAGATGGACCTGCTTGAGCCCGTAATCCTTGCCGTTGAAATCGGGCGGCATATGACGCGCCGCGCGCAGCGAACCGTCCAGGTTGTAGGCCCAGGCGTGATAAGGGCAGAGGAAGACCTTGGCGTTGCCTTCCTTCTCACGGCAGACGTGAGAGCCGCGATGCCGGCAGACGTTTAGCAAGGCGCGCAACTTGCCGTCCTGGGCGCGCGTGACGATCACCGATTCGCCGGCCACCTCGTAGAGGAAGAAATCGCCGGGTTTAGGCACGCGGCTTTCGTGGCCAACACACAGCCAATGTTTCATCACGATACGGTCCATGTCCCGCCGGAACACGTCCGCGTCGGTATAGAAGGGCTGGGGCAGGGCAAAGCCCGCCTTCCGCTCTCCGGTCAAACTCGCGATCTTCGATTCGAGGGTAGCGCCGTGCGCCGTGCCTTCGGGTGCCATGCCATCCTCCACAGACCCGCGACTGGAGGAAGCATGCCGTAAATTCGCGCCGTCCGCCATCGCGCCAGAGCTTAGGGGCTTAGCTGCGTTATCTCTGTCGGAGCGCGCTTACTGAGGAGCAACGGGCCTTTATCAGTGATGACCAGGTTCTCCTCGTGGACCATAAGCTTGCCGCGGCCGAAGGCGCACATGGGCTCGATGGTCACCGCGGCGCCCGGCACCAGGATTGTGCGGTCGTCGGGCTTGTTCGACGGCGGCTCGGTGATGTTGCGGCCAAGGCCGTGGCCCATGCGGCCAGCATCACGGACCTGGAAGCCCGCGGCCTCGATCACCCGCGCCTGGGCGTGGAACAGGTCCGCCGCCGTTCGGCCGGGTATTGCGGCGTCGATACCCGCTTGGGTCGCGCGCCAAAGCGCGTCGTAGGCGCGCTGGACCGCCGCCGGCGGCTTACCGACCATGTAGTTACGGCAGAAATCGCAGAAATAACCGCCATAGCGTGAGCCGGTGTCGATCTGGAAGACGTCGCCTGCGACCAGTCTGCGGCCGATCGGCCCCAGGCTGGTCGAATCGTAGCCGCCACGTCCCGATCCGATGACCATGTATGGAGTTTTGTCCGCGCCGCGCAGCAGGATGTCGGCTTGCAGGGCGCGGAGAAGATCGGCATCGCGCATTCTGGCGTGGAACAGGTGCGGCAGTGCCGCGAAGGCATCGGAAACAATGCCGCCGATATGGCGCAACCGCGCGATCTCGGCTTTCGACTTCACGAAGCGCAATTGTCGCATGAGAGGCTGGCAATCCGCGGCTCGGATCGGCCGAATCATGTCCAGAAGTCGCATCAGATCGCCGGGCGCCATGGTCAGCCGCGCCTCCTGGCCCAGTTCGACGCCGATCCGACGGAAGCGCCGGGCCGCGCGCTTGATCTCTGCCGCCAGGAGATCGAGGCCTTCATTGTCGGGATTGGGCGAGCGCCAGGTCCTAACCTCGCCGACCCACGCGCTTTCACGCCATTCGCGTAGGCCGCTGGCGGGGATAACCGCTACCGGTTCGCTCTTGAGCGGCACGATTAGGTGCCAGGGCCGGGACGGGCTGATCCAGGCGATCTGGCTTTCGAGACCGGAGAAGTAGGGACGGTTGGCTTCGGGGGCGATAAGAAGCGCGTCAAGCCGCGCGGCCGCCATCAACGCCCGCGCGCGCTCCACCCGCTGTTCGAACTCGGCACGGGTGAAGGGCGGCGGTGCGCGACGATTGGTTCGCGACCGCCGCTCTTCCAGCATGTTAATGCACGAGACCCAGGATGCCGATGACGATCAAGTAAATGGCCACGACGTAGTTGAGGATACGGGGGAAAAGGAGGATTAGAACGCCCGCGATGAGGGCGGCGATAGGCTGGATGGAGATGATGTCGATTTGCATGGCTCCACTCCTAGCTTCGGCGTCTAGACCTTCACCACCGGCATTTCACGTGGCGCGCGGCGGGTCAGCAGCTTCGGCCCGTCGCTGGTGATCACTAGGTTCTCCTCGTGTACTTGGATCTTGCCCTTGCCGTTCATGGCGCTGGGCTC
>JBFXED010000026.1:0-60784 GCA_050180485.1 Alphaproteobacteria bacterium
GGTCTCATAGAAATAGACGTCGCAGGAGTTGCGGATCGCCCCTTCCATGTTGAGCGAGCCGTGCCCCTCCTTCTTCCAGCAGTGGAAGGTGCCGTCGCCAAACTGGTGGCTGCCGTCGCAGAAGACGCTGCTCGAGCTGTTCGCCGTGCCCGCCTCCAGCGCGGCCAGAGCCACCATCATCTTGAAGGTGGAACCCGGCGCGTAGGTGCCGGCGATGCTCTTGTTGATCAGCGGTGCCTTAGGATCGCGCATCAGCGCGCGCCACTGCTCGCCCTTGATACCCTCGGTGAACTGATTGGGATCGAAGCCCGGCTTGGAGGTCATGACCAGCACCTCGCCAGTCTTGATGTCCAGCACGACTACCGAGCCGCTTTCCTCGCCCAAACGCTCATAGGCGAAGCGCTGGGCTTCCAGGTCGATCCCCAGCGCCACCTCGCGGCCCGGCTCGCCTTCCTCGCGCGACAATTCGCGCACAACGCGTCCGACGGCATTGACCTCGACTTCCAGGGCGCCCGCTTCGCCTCGCAGCGCCAGATCGTGCTTCTTCTCGATACCGTCCTTGCCAACCGGGAAGTTAGGCAGGGTCAGCAGCGGGTCGCCGTCCTGGTCGGCTTCCGAGGCCGCGCCGACATAACCGAGCGTGTGGGACAGCATGGGCCCGTGGGGATAGTAACGGCTGCGCCCCACCTCGATGGAAACGCCAGGCAGTTCGGGGGCGTTCACCTCGACCCGCGCCACCTCTTCCCAGGACAGGTTCTCGCGCACCAGGAGCGGCATGAAGCGCCGGCTGCGCTCGATCTCGCGCAGAAGACGATTCCGTTCGATGTCGCTGAGCTGCAGCACGACGGACAGGGCTTCGACGCTCGCACGCGCCTTGCCGGCCTTCTCGGCCACCAGCATGACCCGGTAATTCTGCCGCGTGATGGCCAACGGCTCGCCGAAACGGTCGACAAGACGGCCGCGCTGCGGCGCCAGGAGCTGGAGATTGATGCGATTGTCGTCGGCCAGGGTTGCGTAGCGGTCTGCGTCCATGACCTGCAGCTGATACAGCCGGCCGGCAATCACAGCCATCAACGCGACCTGACCGCCCAAGAGAATCGTCGCGCGGCGCGTGAAAGTCTTATAGCGGTCAGCGTCGCCGCGCATGTCAGGCGTTCGCCAGGAACGCGCGCTGCACGCGGATCAGAAGCCACGCGAGACACGGGTAGAGGACGAGGGTCAGCATGAGCTGGGTCAACGCCGGTTCCATGCGGATGGGCGCGTCGTAGAGCAGTGATGCCACCACCCAACTCACGATGCCCGCGCCCAGAATGACCAGCATGAAGACGATCCAGGCAACGGCGAAACCCTTGCCCGCGATCATGCGACGGCGTGAGCGGATCAGGCTATGCACCAGCAGGAATAAAAGCGCGTTGAGGCCGAGCGGTGCCCCCGTCAGCACGTCTTCCAGGATGCCCACCAGGAACACCGCGCCGATCGGCATCAGGTCGGGCCGGTAAAGGGCCCAATAGTAGATAGCCATCAACGGGATCAGCGGCACAATGCTGCGATAGTCGGGCACGGGCAGCGGAATGGCGTTCAAGACGACCAGCATCACGGTGATGACAAACGGCGCCACGTGCCGGGCGGCACGGTCGAGCCGATGCCAGAGCGCGCTGTTCATGGCCGTGCGGGCGAGCGGGCCGTCACCGAGGGTAGCGGCGCGTCGGTTCCGAAATCGACGAGGCGCAAATACTCCAGGCGGTCGAAATTGACGTAGGGCAAGACCCGCACCTCGCCGGTCGCGACCGTGGCGATCACGCCCACGGGCAATCCCGGCGGGAAGATGCCGCCGTGGCCAGAGGTGACGATGCGGTCGCCCGGCTGGGGTGAAGCCTCAACGGGCAGGAAGCGCAGTTTCGGGCGTTCGGAATTGTCGCCCATCAGGATAGCGGGATAGCGCGTCGATTCGATGATGATCGGAATGCGTGAGTTGATGTCAGTCAAAAGAAGGACGCGCGCCGAACGGTGGCCGACTTCGGTCACCCGGCCGACCAAACCGCTTCCGTCCACTGCGGCCTGGCCCTTACGGACGCCCTGATCGTCGCCGACGTTCACGATCACGCTGCGGACATAGGCCGTGCTGGAATCCGAAATCACCCGCGCCGAGACGAACTGGCGGGACGATGGCGGCACATAGTTCAACATGTCGCGCAGGGACTTGGTTTCGGCCTCCAAATCCCGGGCGATCTGCTGCCAGCCGCGCAGGCGCTCGTTCTCTTCCCGCAACCGGTCGTTTTCGACGCGAAGCGCCGCCAGCTGGTGCACATAGTCGATCATATCCCGCACGGTAGCCGCCGGGCGCGACAGGGCGTCGAGAACGGGCGCGAAACCGTCGGTGATCGTGGTGCGGACGCGTTCGGCGAACTGGGCGTCGGCGCGGCCCAGGATGATCATGCCGGCGGAAAGGAACAGAAGCGCCAAGAAGGCGAACCGCTGGGCCGCGGCGCGCACGGGTGTCGCGAATCGGATGATCGATCCGGCCCGGTATCTCACGCTTGGCATCTCCCTCGCAACGCCGCCCTACGGCGGCTGTCAGCGCGCGTCAGTACGGGTTGATCAAGACGTTCTTGAGGACGCGCATTTCCTCGAGGCACCGCCCCGTGCCCAGCGCGACGCAGGACAAGGGGTCGTCCGCGATCGAGACCGGCAGGCCGGTCGCGCGGCGCAGGACGAAATCGAGGTTTCCCAGAAGCGCGCCGCCGCCGGTGAGCACGATGCCCTTGTCGACGATGTCGGCCGCGAGCTCGGGCGCCGTGTTCTCCAACGCGACTTTGACGGCCTCCACGATGGCGCCCACAGGCTCGTTGAGGCTTTCGGCGATCTCGCGCTCGCTGATGACCAGTTCCTTGGGCACGCCGTTCATCAGATCGCGGCCCTTGATCTCGATGACGCGGCCGTCGCCGTTGTCGGGAGGCGAGGCGCTGCCGATCTGCTTCTTGATACGTTCGGCACTGCCTTCGCCGACCAGAAGGTTATGGTTGCGGCGGATATAGGCGATGATCGCTTCGTCCATTTTGTCGCCGCCGACACGGACCGAACGCGAATAGACGATGCCGCCGAGCGAAAGCACGGCCACCTCCGTCGTACCGCCGCCCACGTCGACGACCATGGAGCCGGTCGGCTCGGTCACGGGCAAGCCGGCACCGATCGCGGCGGCCATGGGCTCCTCGATCAGGAACACGCGGCGCGCGCCGGCGCTTTCGGCCGATTCCTGGATGGCGCGGCGTTCGACCGCGGTCGAACCCGAGGGCACGCAAATGATGACCTGGGGCGAGGCGAAAGAGCGGCGGTTGTGCACCTTGCGGATGAAATGCTTGATCATTTCCTCCGCGATCTCGAAATCGGCGATCACGCCGTCGCGCAAGGGGCGAATGGCGTGGATATTACCGGGCGTGCGGCCCAGCATCATCTTGGCTTCATCGCCGACCGCCAGGACATGCTTCTTGCCCTTCACATCGGCGATGGCCACCACGGACGGTTCGTTAAGCACGATGCCCCGTCCCTTGACGTAGACAAGCGTGTTGGCCGTGCCGAGATCGATGGCCATGTCGGCCGACAGAAGACCGAGAAACTTCGAGAACATTTATTCTTCACACCCTGGAAAAACCGGTTGAACCCCCGTCGACACGGCTGTGCCGTCCGGCCGTTTTATCCGGCCAGACGGCACGCCATGGTCACATTCCGAGCGCGGCAGGCGCCGTCTTCTGCCGTTTCACCATGAGCTTGTTCAGCGCATGGAGATAGGCCCGGCAGGACGAGACGACGGTATCGGTGTCGCTCGACTGGCCGTTGACGGTCTTGCCGTTCTCTTCGAGCCGCACGGTGACACCCGCTTGGGCATCGCTGCCCTCGGTCACCGCGTCGACTTGGTACAGCTTGAGCTGGGCCGTGTGGGGCACCAGCGCGTGGATGGCGCTGAAGGTCGCGTCGACCGGGCCGTCGCCCTTGGCCGTCGTAGTCTTGCGCTCGCCATCGATCTCGAGTTCCAGTTCGGCCGTCTGCGGGCTGAATGTGCCGCACATGACCTTCAACGACACGAGCTTGAAGCGCTCGTTGCCGGCGCGCGCGTTGTCGCCCACCAGCGCCACGATGTCCTCGTCGAAGATCTGCTTCTTCTTGTCGGCCAGGTCCTTGAAGCGTACGAACGCATCTTCCAAAGCATTCTCGCCCAACTCGTAGCCCAGATCCTTGAGCTTGGAGCGGAACGCATGGCGGCCGGAATGCTTGCCCATGACAAGCGCCGAGCGCGAGAGGCCAACCGATTCCGGCGTCATGATCTCGTAGGTGCTGGGGTCCTTGAGGACGCCGTCCTGGTGGATGCCCGATTCATGCGCGAAGGCGTTGACGCCCACGATCGCCTTGTTGGGCTGCACCGTGAAGCCGGTGATGCTGGAGAGCAGGCGCGAGGCCTTGGTAATGCACTCGGTCTTGATGCCCGTGGTGTAAGGGATACGGTCGCGGCGCACCTTGAGCGCCATGACAATCTCCTCCATCGCGGCATTACCGGCCCGCTCGCCGATGCCGTTGATCGTGCACTCGATCTGCCGCGCGCCCGCGCCGACCGCCGCCAGCGAATTGGCGACCGCCAAGCCCAGGTCGTTGTGGCAGTGGACTGAGAGAACGGCCTTGTCGATGTTGGGCACGCGGTTACGCAGCATCGTGATGAGGCTGGCAAACTCCTCCGGCACGGAATAACCGACCGTGTCGGGGATGTTGATCGTGCGGGCACCCGCCTTGATCGCGCTCTCGACGCAGCGGCAGAGGAAATCGTGATCGGTGCGCGAACCGTCCTCGGGCGACCATTCCACATCCTCGCACAAATTGCGGGCGTAGCTGATGCTGTCGACGAGCGCGGCGTGGACAGCTTCCGGTTCCATGCGCAGCTTGACGCGCATATGGAGCGCGCTGGTCGAGATGAAGATATGGATGCGCGGGTTACGGGCGAACTTGAGCGCTTCCCACGCACGATCGATGTCCTTGCGGCCGGCGCGCGCCAGGCCCGCGACCTGCGAGGTCTTTACCATGCGCGACACCTCGCGCACGGCCTCGAAATCGCCGTTGGACGCGATCGGGAAACCCGCCTCGATCACGTCGACGCCCATCTCCTCGAGCACCTCGGCGACGCGCAGTTTCTCGTCGAGATTCATCGAGCAGCCCGGCGATTGCTCGCCGTCGCGCATGGTGGTGTCGAAAATGATAACTCGGTTGCGGTCGGTCTCGGTCTTCATCGTTTTGGTCCCTTCAAAGACTTTAGGTGGACGACATCCTTCGAGAGTCATCTCCCCTGAACGGCCGCAGTCGAAACGATCGACGGCGGTTCAGGGGCACCTAAGTCGAAGGGCGAGACGGCCGAGCAGAATGGACGACAGCGCGACCGTGCGGGCGCGACGGATCGCCGGGGCCGACAGGCCCTGCTCCGAAGACACCACGCTCAACGCTCCGCCGCGCATTTTCCGGCCACCAACTCCGCAATCTAGCCATTGGATAGACGCCTAAACGCCGATCCTTGACGCCTAAAGCCCTGAAATCAGGGCTTAAAGGCGCATCTTTACGCTTGCAAGATGTACGCCCAATCAGCCCTTCCCCGCAACGATTTTATCGAGAATAGGCATAAAAAGCGGCCAAATTCAGGCCGCTAGACCGGTTCTTGGGACGTGCCCCGTGACCCTGGAGGGGCCAGCCGCTGTGGCCGGCCCCGCCGGGAGCCCCTAGTTCTTGGCCTTGTCGACTAGGCGGCGCTCGGCAATCCACGGCATCATGGCGCGGAGCTTCTCGCCCACCTTCTCGATCGGGTGCTCGGCCGAGCGGCGGCGCATGGCCTTGAAGCTGCTCTGGCCGACCTGGTTCTCGAGCATCCAGTCGCGCGCGAAGCGACCGGACTGGATGTCGTCCAGCACCCGCTTCATCTCGGCCTTGGTCTCGGCCGTGATGATACGGGGCCCGCGCGTATATTCGCCGTACTCGGCGGTGTTGGAGATCGAATAGTTCATGTTGGCGATGCCGCCCTCGTAGATGAGGTCGACGATCAGCTTCACCTCGTGCAGGCATTCGAAATACGCCATCTCCGGCGCATAGCCCGCCTCGACCAGCGTCTCGTAACCCGCACGGATCAGTTCGACTAGGCCGCCGCACAGAACGACTTGCTCGCCGAACAGGTCTGTCTCGCATTCCTCGCGGAAGTTGGTTTCGATGATGCCCGCGCGGCCACCGCCGATGGCGCTGGCGTAGGACAGGCCGATCTCCTGGGCGTTACCTGACGGATTCTGCGCGACCGCGATCAGGCACGGCACGCCCGCGCCGCGCACATATTCGGAGCGCACGGTATGGCCGGGACCCTTGGGCGCGACCATGAAGACGTCGAGATCGGCGCGCGGCTCGATCAGATTGAAGTGGATGTTGAGGCCGTGGGCGAAGGCGATGGCCGTGCCCTGGCGCAGGTTCTGGTGCATGTGATCGCGGTAGAGCGCGCTCTGCCCCTCGTCCGGAGTCGCGATCATCGAGACGTCAGCCCACTTGGAGGCCGCGCTCGGGTCCATGACCTTGAAGTTAGCGCCTTCGGCCTTCTTGGCGGACGGCGAGCCCGGACGCAACGCGATGACCACGTCCTTGACCCCGCTGTCGCGTAGGTTCTGGGCATGGGCATGGCCCTGGCTTCCGTAACCGAAGACCGCGACCTTCTTGGCCTTGATCAGGTTCACGTCGGCGTCACGGTCGTAATACACGCGCATGGCTATCTCCCCGCGTCGGTAAGGTTGGCGGTTCCTAGAGAGGCTTGGGACCGCGCGCAATGGCGACAACGCCAGTGCGCGAGACGTCCACGAGCCCTAGGGGCCGCATGAGGTTGATGAAGGCGTCGAGTTTCTCGGTCGAGCCGGTGACTTCGAAGACAAAGGATTCGATCGTGGAGTCGACCACGCGCGCGCGGAACACGTCGGCGATGCGCAGGGATTCCACGCGCTTCTCGCCGGTGCCCGCGACCTTGACCAGGATCAGCTCGCGCTCGATATGCGGTCCCTCGACCGTCAAGTCGCTGACCTTATGCACGGGCACAAGGCGCGAAAGCTGCGCCTTGATCTGCTCGATCACCATGGGCGTGCCGGAGGTGACGACCGTGATGCGCGACAGGCGCTCGGCGGCGTCAACCTCGGCGACCGTGAGGCTCTCGATGTTGTAGCCGCGGCCGGAGAACAGGCCGACGACACGCGCGAGGATGCCCGGCTCGTTGTCCACGAGCACGGCGATGGTGTGCCGTTCCACGGTCTGCGTCTGTGCCACGTTAAATCCCCCGTCCGTCCTGCATCAGTGCCGTTTCTCCAACTGCCCGGCGTGTCCCGCCGGGCACGCGGGTCAAACCAGCACCATCCCCTCTTCCGACACGGACTTCTCCGCGGGTTTGCCGGAATCCTCGCCCGGACCCAGCAGCATCTCGTTATGCGCCGCGCCCGAGGGGATCATGGGGAAGCAGTTCTCGGCCTTATCGACCAGAATGTCGGCGATGACGGCCTTGTCGCTCTCGATCATCTCCTTGATCACGCCGTCCAGCTCTTCGGGCTTGCCCGCGCGCAAGCCCACCGCGCCGAACGCCTCGGCCAGCTTCACGAAGTCCGGCAACGATTCCATGTAGCTTTCGGAATAGCGGCCGCCATGCAGCAACTCCTGCCACTGGCGCACCATGCCCATGTATTCGTTGTTCAGGATGAAGACCTTCACCGGCAGGCGGTACTGCGCGATGGTCGACATCTCCTGGATGTTCATCAGGATCGAGGCCTCGCCCGCCACGTCGATCACCAGCGACTTCGGGTGCGCGATCTGCACGCCCATCGCGGCCGGCAGGCCGTAACCCATGGTGCCCAGGCCGCCCGAGGTCATCCAGCGGTTGGGCTCCTCGAACTTCAGGAACTGCGCCGCCCACATCTGGTGCTGGCCCACTTCCGTCGTGACGTAGTGGTCGCGGTCCTTGATCGCCGCGTAGAGACGCTCCAGCGCGTATTGCGGCTTGATCGTGTCCTTGGCCGGCTTGTACTTGAGGCAATCGCGCGCGCGCCACTGCTCGATCTGCGCCCACCAGGCTTTGTGGGCCTTCTGGTCGATCTTCGGCTGCTTGGCCTTCCACACCTTGATCAGGTCTTCCAGGATGTGTCCGGCATCGCCCACAATCGGCAGGTCCACGGCCACGTTCTTGTTGATCGAGGACTGGTCGATATCGATGTGGATCTTCTTCGAGTGCGGCGAGAAGGCGTTGAGGCGCCCCGTCACGCGGTCGTCGAAGCGCGCGCCCACGTTGATCAGCAGATCGGCGCCGTGCATGGCCAGATTGGCCTCGTAGGTGCCGTGCATGCCCAGCATGCCGACGAACTGCGGATCACTGGCCGGGAACGCGCCCAGCCCCATCAGCGTCAGCGTGCAGGGAAAGCCCGTCAGGTGCACAAGCTGGTTCAGCAGCTTGGACGCCGCGGGGCCGGAATTGACCACGCCGCCGCCGCAGTAAAAGATCGGGCGCTTGGCCTTGGCCATCATCTCGACGGCGGCCTCGATCTTCTTCAGATCGCCCTTCACCTGCGGCTTATAGCTGCGGTGCTTCACGCGCTCGGGCGGTGTGTACTGCGCCGCGCCGACCAGGATGTCCTTGGGCAAGTCGATCACCACCGGACCCGGGCGGCCGCTGCGCGCCACGTGGAAAGCCTCGTGCATCACGCGCGCGAGGTCCTTCGCATCCTTCACCAGATAATTGTGCTTGGTGCAGGGCCGCGTGATGCCGGTCGTGTCGGCTTCCTGGAATGCGTCGTTGCCGATCAGGTGCGTCGGCACCTGCCCGGTCAGACACACGATCGGAATGCTGTCCATCAGCGCATCGGTCAGGCCGGTGACGGCGTTGGTGGCGCCGGGACCCGAGGTCACCAGCACCACGCCCACCTTGCCGGTCGAGCGCGCATAGCCTTCGGCCGCGTGCACGGCGCCACCTTCCTGGCGCACCAGCACATGGCGCAGGGAATTCTGCTTAAACATGGCGTCGTAAAGTGGAAGGACGGCGCCGCCGGGATAGCCAAAGATGACCTCGACGCCCTGGTCCACCAGCGCCTTGAGGATCACTTCCGAACCGGTCATGGGCTGTTCAGCCATGACACTTCTCCCAACCGTAAAGACGCTCACGCCCGTTCCCGATCCCTGCTGGAATCGGGCGGGTCGCAGCCGCGGCCATCCGCGTAGAGCCGGAAAACCTAGTGAAACAGGGGGGATAGGTCAACAGTCCGGGGTCAAAAGTCCCTGTGCGGCGGCCAAATCCGGGCCTTCCAGGACCAGGTCGGGGACAAGCTGGTGCCGGAACCAGGTGGTCTGGCGCTTGGCATAGTTGCGGGTGGCCTGGCGCGCCTTTTCCGCGGCCTGCTCCAGAGTCCACTCTCCGGCCAAATGCTGCGCCAGTTCGCGGACCCCAAGCGACTTCATGGCGGGGAGAGTGGGATCGAGCCCAAGGGCCATGAGCGCCCGCACCTCGTCGAGCGCGCCCGCCGCCACCATCGCGTCGAAGCGCGCGTCGCAGGCGGCATAGAGCGCATCGCGCGGCGGCATCACCAGGATGGTGCGGTAGGTGTATCCCATCTTTTTCGCCGTACCCGCCTTTTGCCACACGGGCAAGGGACGGCCGGTGGCTTCGACCACCTCCCACGCGCGGATCAGACGTTGCGTGTCGCCTGCGGCCAGGCGCGCGGCGCTGTCGGGATCGCGGCGCGCAAGCTCCGCACGGAACGCCTCGCCGCCGAGCTTGCGATAGCGTGCTCGCGCTGCGTCACGCACGGCGGATGGAATAGGCGGCATCTCCGCCAGCCCCTCGAACAGCGCCTTGAGATAGAGCCCTGTGCCGCCGACAAGGATCGGCAAACGCCCCTCGCCGCGTGCTTCTTCGATGGCCGCCACGGTCAGCGCGCGCCAGCGCGCGGCGGAACAGGCCTCGGCCGCGGAGAGGATGCCGTAGAGGCGGTGCGGTGCGCGCTCCATCTCGGCCGTACCGGGACGCGCGGTCAGGATGCGCAGCTCACGATAGACCTGCATGGAATCGGCATTGATGACCGTGCCGCGCCGCGCGGCGGCCAGATCGAGCGCCAAGTGCGACTTGCCGCTGGCGGTCGGACCGGCGATGACGACGACCAGGGTCATGCCCTTGCCAGACGCGCCGATCCGACCTTATCTGCGCGCGCGAAACGATTGGAATTCGACATGACGTCCGTCTTGACCCTCATCGCCGGCATGACCGGCCCCACGCTTGATCATAGCATCGCCGAGCAAGCCCGCGCGGCGCTGGTGGCGTGTGGCGCGGACGTGGGCGCGCCCGAGTGGCTGGCGCCCGGTGCCGCCTGCGACATCCCCTTCGCGCACGCCGCGCTCGAAACCGCGCAAGCGGCCGTGCGCGCGCGGCTTGGCACGATGCCCATCGACCTAGCCGCGCAGTCCGTCAGCGGCCGGCGCAAGCGCCTGTTCGTGGCCGACATGGATTCGACCATGATCACCGGCGAATCGCTCGACGAACTGGCGGCCTACGCGGGGAAGAAAGATGAAGTGGCCGCGCTGACCGCGCGTGCCATGAACGGCGAGGTCGACTATCGCAGCTCGCTCCGCGCGCGCGTGGCCATGCTGAAGGGCCTTAAACTATCGGCCATGGAAGAGGTGGCGGCCCGCATCGAGGCCACGCCGGGGGCGCGCGCACTCGTGCAAACCCTGCGGGCACACGGCGCCTATACGCTCTTGGTCACCAGCGGCTTCGGCTACTTCAGCAGCCGCGTGCGCGACGCGCTGGGCTTCCACGACGCCGTCTCCAACGAGCTGGAGATGGATGGCGACAGCCTGGCCGGCACGGTCAAGGAACCGATTCTCAACCGCGACGGCAAGCGCGAAGCGCTGGAGCGCACGGCCGCCGAGCGTGGCATTCCGCTGGAGGCGGCCTTGGCCGTGGGCGACGGGGCCAACGATCTCGACATGCTGGCGCGGGCGGGGCTGGGTGTCGCCTTCCGGGCCAAGCCGGTCGTGGCCGCCGCCGCGCGAGTGCGCGTGGATCACGCGGACTTGACCGCCCTTCTCTATCTGCAAGGCTACCGGCGCGACGAATTCGCCGGTTGAGGCCTCAACCGATCTTGAGCGGCACGAAGGCGTTCTGGCCGCCGCGGCTGCGCTGGATCAGGACCACCACGGTCTTGCCGCCGTCCTTCTTGATCTTGGCCACCCTGGCCTGCACCTGCGCGGGCGTGGACACCTTTTCATCCTGCACCTGAAGGATGAGGTCGCCCGGGCTGATGCCGCGCTCCGCGGCCGAGCTGTTGGGCGCCACCGCGGTGATCAAGACACCGTTCACGTCCTTGTCGAGTTGGAAGCGCTGGCGCACGTCGTCGGTGAGGGCCGTCATGGTCATGCCCAGTTCACTGACACCCTTAGGCTCGGCCGGAGCCTTTTCCCTGGAGCCAGGTGTCGCTGCCGCGACCTGATCCTCGGGCAGTTCGCCGAGCACGATCGACATCGACTCTTCCTTGCCCTTGCGCCAGACCGTGACCGGCACGCTCTTGCCGACCGGCGTCTCCGCCACGATCGAGGGCAGTGACCGCATGCGCTTGATCTCCTTTCCGTCGAAGGAAAGGATGATGTCGCCTGGCTGAATACCCGCTTTCTTGGCCGGGCTGCCGTCGTTCAGGCTGGCCACAAGCGCGCCACGCGCGGGGCTGAGGCCAAAATTGTCGGCGATCTCGTCGGTGACGGTCTGGATATGCACGCCGAGCCAGCCGCGCCGTACCTTGCCCGACTCGCGAAGCTGGGCGATGACCGGCTTGGCCTGGGCCGAGGGAATCGCGAAACCGATACCGACTGAGGCGCCCGAGGGCGAATAGATCGCCGTGTTCACGCCGATCACCTGGCCGGCCACGTTGAACATCGGACCGCCTGAGTTGCCCTTGTTAATGGGCGCGTCGGTCTGGATGAAGTCGTCATAGGGGCCGGAATGGATGTCGCGGCCGCGCGCGGAAACGATGCCTGCCGTGACCGTGCCGCCCAGACCGAAAGGATTGCCGATGGCGACCACCCAGTCGCCGATGCGCATGGCGCTGGAATCGCCCCACGAGACGAAGGGCAGCGGCCGGCCGGCATCGATCTTGAGGAGCGCCAGGTCGGTCTTTGCGTCACGGCCAACCAGTTTCGCCGTATAGGTCCGGTCGTCGCCCATGGTGACCGTAATCTCGTCGGCGTCCTCGATGACGTGGTTGTTGGTCACCACATAGCCGGCGGGGTCGACGATGAAGCCGGAGCCCAGCGAGGTCAGCTTTCGCGGCGGCGCATCGGGCTGGCCGCGGCGCTCCATGAAATCCTTAAAGAACTGCTCGAACGGCGAACCCGGCGGCAACTGCGGCATCTCGGGCGCGCGCTGCTGGGCCTTGGCCGTGGTGGTGGTCGAGATGTTCACGACCGCGGGCAGAAGCTTCTCAACCGTGTCGGCGAAGCTTTCGGGCGCAGGCGCCGCGCGTGCCGTGCCCATCGCGAGGATGGCGGCCAGAATCGCCGCCGCGAAGGAAATTGCCATCGGGCGGCGATCGATGCGCCGCGCGTGGGGAGCCGTCATATACGCCACCTTGGAACCTCGCGAAATCCGTCCAGTGCCCTAGATAGCGAACTTTCCAGGCAATTGCGACGGATGTAAGGCGTATGGCGCGCAGATCAAGGCCATTTCAGGCCCGCCGAACCAACCAGACCAGGATCAGCCCTAGGACCGCCGCCGCGATCCCGCCTGTCCGCAGGGCCGCGGCCGGCACGGGCTGGATCGCCGCCGCCATACGCTTCATCCGCTCAGGCGCGGCGGCGTAGAGCAACCCCTCGATGACCAAGACCAGGCCGAACGCGGCCAGAAGATCGCCCATCGGCCGAGCCCGCTCCTCTCGCTCAGCGCTTGCCGGTCCCTCGGAAGTTCTCGAAGAACTCGCCCTGCGGCGACAGGATGTAGGTCGTGTCGCCGGGCTGCAGCGATTCCCGGTAAGCCTGCATGGAGCGATAGAACTCGTAGAACTGCGGGTCGACACTCAAGGCCTTGTTGAAGATCTTGGCCGCCTCGCCATCACCGAGACCGCGCTGGATTTCCGATTCCTTGTTGGCCTCGGCGCGGATGACCGTGGCCTCGCGGTCGGCCGTGGAGCGGATCTGCTGGGCGCGCTCGAAGCCCTGGGCGCGGAACTCGGCCGCCTCCCGCTCGCGTTCGGTGCGCATACGGGCATAGACAGCCTGGCTCGTCTCGTCGGGCAGGTCGGCGCGGCGGATGCGCACGTCGATCACGTCGATGCCCAGCGGCTTGGCCGCCGCGTTCACCTCGTTGTGCAGGTCGGCGATGATCTTCTCGCGGTCCTCCAGCACCATCGACAGCGTGTGCTTGCCGAGCACGCCGCGTACCGCCGTGGTGACGATACGGTTCAAGAGCGCCTGCAAGGCCAGCTCGCTGCCCACGGCCTGCCGGAACCTGAGCGGATCGGCGATGCGGTAGCGTGCGTAGGCGTCGACCAGAAGCGGCTTTTGGTCGGCCAGGATGACGCGCTCGACCGGTGGATCGAGCGGCAGAACGCGGGCGTCGAAATAGATCACGTTCTGGATGAACGGTAGCTTCGCGTTCAAGCCAGGTTCGTGAATCACACGCTTCGGATTGCCGAACTGGAGCACGATGGCCTGCTGCGTCTGCTGCACCGTGAACAACGTGCTGAGCAGGAGAATGAGAAAGACCAGCGCCCCGATCCCGATCAGGACCAGCGCGCGCTTGTTGGACAGGATACGATCGATGTTCATGACGCGCCCTCCCCTTACGGCTTCTTCGCCGGCTCGGGCGCCGGATGGGTTGCGGAGGGCAAAGGCAACGGCATGTAGGGTGCGGTGCCGCCCGATCCCGTCACAATGTATTTCTTGGCGTCCCTGAGGATGGCCTCCATCGTGTCGTAGTACATGCGCTTGGCAGTGACGTCCTTGGCATTCTTGTATTCGTTGTAGACCGAGGTGAAATGCTGGCCGCGGCCCTGCGCCTCGTTGATGACGCGTTCACGATAGGCGTTGGCGTCTTGCACCGCCTTCACGGCCTCGCCGCGCGCGCGGGGGATGATGTCGTTACGATAGGCCTCGGCCTCGTTCTGGGCCCGGTCGCGATCCTGCAGCGCGCGCTGAACGTCGTTGAAGGCGTCGATCACCGGCTGTGGAGGATGCACTTCCAAGAGCTGCACCTGGCGAATTTCGATGCCCGCGCCGTAGGCGTCGAGGATGTTTTGGAGCAGCGTGCGCGTGTTGGCCTCGATCGTGCCGCGCGCCTCGGTCAACGCCGGCTGGATGCCCGTGTGACCGATCACCTCGCGCATCGCGGCCTCGGCGGCGACCTTCACGGTCTGCTGCGGCTCGCGGATGTTGAACAGGTATTCGCCGGCGTTCTTGATCTTCCACTGCACGGCGAAATCGACGTCGATGATGTTCTGATCGCCGGTCAGCATCAGACTTTCTTCCGGCACGTCGCGCTTGGGACCCCGTGAATCGGCCATCGTCCGGAAACCCACGTCGGTCGAGTTGATCTGCTCGACGCGCGGTGTCTGCACGGACTGGATGGGCGCGGGCCAATGATAGTTGAGGCCGGGCTCGGTGGTTTGGCCGTTCCACGCGCCGAAGGTCAGGACGACGCCTTGCTCGCCCGGCTGAACCCGGTAGATGCCCGAGAGAAGCCACAGGACGACAACACCGACCAGGATGTAAAGCGGCAGGCGCGAACCGCCCGTGCCGCCCGGAAACATGCGTTTGAAGCGGTCCTGCCCCTGGCGGAACAGGTCCTCGAAGTTGGGCGGTTTCTGTCCGCCGCCGCGGCCCCACGGGCTATTGCCGCCGCCTCCGCCACTGCCGCCACCCCACGGGCCCCCGCCCCCTTGATTCTGCCACGGCATGAAACGCGCTCCTTCATTCGGCGCGAGGCTCGGGCCTCGGCCTTTCTATTATATAGGGCCTGCCTTATATGACAGGCTCGTGGGTGGGACAAATCCGGGCGCTGCGCGCCTCTTCTTCTCTCGTCTCCCGCCCCTCGTTATCGCTGGAATCGTGGCAATTTCAAGGCATGGCCGAGATCCCTGAAAAGCGTGTGCTCGATGCGCTTCGCGCCGTGCGCGATCCCGACCGCGGCGGCGACATCGTCGCCCTCGGTATGGTTTCGGGCCTGAACGTCACCGAAGGACGCGTCAGCTTTTCCCTCGCCATCGATCCCAAGGATGCCGCGCGGCTGGAGCCGCTGCGCAAGACAGCGGAAGCCGCCGTGGCCGCGTTGCCCGGCGTCATATCGGCCGCCGCCATCCTGACCGCCCACCGCGCCCAGCCGACGCCTCAACACGCCGCGCGCGCCCATGGCGCGAAACCTGGTCTCGCCGGCGTGCGCGCCATCGTTGCGGTCGCCAGCGGCAAGGGTGGTGTCGGTAAATCCACCGTCGCCGCCAATCTCGCCCTCGGACTCGCCGCGCAAGGCCTCAAGGTCGGGCTGCTCGACTGCGACGTCTATGGTCCGTCCATGCCGCTAATGATGGGCGTGAAGGACAAGCCCACGAAGGCGGCGGACGGCAAGCGCCTGGCGCCACCCGTCTCCTACGGCATCAAGGTGATGTCGATGGGCTTCCTGGCCTCGGACAAAACGCCGATGATCTGGCGCGGCCCCATGGTCGCCAATGCGGTCGAGCAGATGCTGCGCGGCGTGGAATGGGAACCGCTCGACGTGCTGGTCGTCGACATGCCGCCGGGCACGGGCGATGCGCAGCTCACGCTCGCGCAGCGCGTGCCGCTGGCCGGCGCCGTGATCGTCTCGACGCCCCAGGACATCGCACTGCTTGACGCGCGCAAGGGCCTCAACATGTTCCGCCAGCTTGAGGTGCCCGTGCTCGGCATCATTGAAAACATGAGCTATTTCCATTGCCCCCATTGCGGCGAACGCACCGAGGTGTTCGGCCACGGCGGCGCCAAGCGCGAAGCCCATGACACCAAGGTCGAGTTCCTGGGCGAGATCCCCTTGGATATCGCGATCCGCGATACATCCGATTCCGGCAAGCCGATCACCGCGACCCAGCCGGACAGCAAACACGCCGAAGCCTTCCGCGAGATCGCGCGCAAGGTCTGGGTTAAAGTGTCCGGCGAAGGCACGGGCGCCCGAACGCCGCCGCGCATCGTCGTCCAGTAGCGCCGCTTAGCTTCCGTATTTCTTTTGCAGCGACGCCAGGCCGGCGCCGTATGCGCCTTGGACGAAGGCTTCGGATTCCGCGTCGGTCGCATCCTTGGCCTTGAACACGGCCGACCAATCCAACATGCAGCTTTTCCCGTCCACCGACGGCACCAGCCGGAACGTCGACAGGTAATCGCGGATCGGCAGCGTCGTGTCGACGATCGAATAGGTGAGCGTGAACCGCGCATCGTCGCGCGATTCCTGCCGTTCGATCGCCCAGCGCGGCCCCTTCCACTTGATCTCCAGATGGCGGAGCTGGCCGACGCCGTCGCCTTCCTTGCGGCTTTTCAGGATGCCGGGAATCCAATTGGGCAGGCCGTCGAAATCGCCGGCGAAGCCCCACACCGTGGCGGCCGGGGCCGCGACGTTCCCCGTCACGCGGACGCGCAGCATGTCAGGCGCTTCGCCCCAAGACGGCCATGAGCTCGCTCCACTCGCGCTTGCTCATGCCGCTCTGCTCCTGCGTCACGGCCTCGCCCGCGATCAGCTTCTTCACCACCACCATGCCCTTCGCGGAAATGCGTATGCCGCCGAGACCGTGATCCTCGAAAGCCTCATAGGTCATCGGCACCCAGCGCTTGGCCGTTTCCAGCATGACGTCCGCATAGACACGGATCTCGTACTGGGCATGGGCGTCGGCGCGCAGCGACAGGAAGTGAAGCAGGTTGTGCAGATCGGTCTTCCAGTACCATTGCGTATAGAAGCCGAGCGTGAGGTTCATGCGCGCCAGTTCGCGCGCGAGGCCGGAGCGCGCGGGATCGATCACTGTGCCATCGGCGCGCTCGTTCATCATCTCTTCGTAGTGGTCGTAAGAGCGCGTGGCGTCCTCACGCAGAAGGTCCAAGACGCGCGCGGCCTCCTTGCCGTCCAGCACGTCGCCGCGGCCTTGGCGGTTGGCCAACGACTGCACGGCCAGTTGCTCGGGCGCGGGCAGGTAGAATTCGTTGTCGAGGATGGAATAACGCGCGGAATACTCGTTCACGTTGGCCGTGCGGTGCCGGATCCACTGGCGCGCGACGAAGATCGGCAGCTTCACGTGGTACTTGATCTCGCACATCTCGAACGGCGTCGAATGGCGGTGGCGCATCAGGTAGTTGATGAGGCCGCGATCCTCGCTGACCCGCTTGGTGCCCTTGCCGTAGGACACGCGCGCGGCCTGCACCACGGCCGCGTCGTCGCCCATGTAGTCGACGACGCGCACGAACCCGTGGTCGAGCACGGGCAACGGTTCGTAGAGAATCTCCTCGAGCGCCGGCACGGTCGCACGGCGGGTCGGCGTGGTGGCGCCACGCAGCGCGTCGATCTCCGCGCGCTGGGCATCGGTGAGGGAAGACTTCTTGTTTTTGGGATTTGCCATCGCGGGTCCTAGGGATCGGCCCGGGCGGGCCGGGCGTCGGGGAAGGCGCCCATGAATAGCACAGTCCGCCGCCGCGATCAGGCGCGAGTAGCAGCCAGCCGGTCCAGACTTTCCCGCGGCCAGATTTGCGCCGGGTCGTAGGTGTCCTCGACCGCCGGCACGTCCCCGGGCAGCGTCACCCAGGCCAGCTTGAAGCGCGTAAAACAGTGGATCTGAGGCCGAAATTCGCCGCTCGCATCCAGAGTCCCCACGGTGACCAGGGCGATCCGCGGACCGAAGAACGGGTGGTAGGTCCACACCGTGACCCTGCAATCCGGACAGCGGACGGAGATGTGCCGATGGCCCGCTTCGCTCGTATAAGGCGCGGGCACCACTTGGCCCTTCAGCACGGAAACGCGATCCGTCTCGATGGGCGCGTTCACCCCGAAGGCCGCGCCTGAAAGACGCTGGCACCGCTTGCAATGGCAGGCATGGACGAACATCGGGCGGCCGGTCACGCGATAGCGCACCCCACCGCAGGCGCAGCCGCCGTCATACGCCTCGGACATCTGGCTTCCCCCGGATTACGGGACGGTTTGCAGGAGCGCCCCGGGCTTCCTATATTCAAGGAGCCGGGTTCGCCCGGCTATGGCGATAAATGCCATGTGCAATAGACGTAATGGACCCGGGGGCAGTACCCGGCGCCTCCACCAATTCATCCTCCGGTTCGGCTGGGCCGGCCGGAGATCATGGGGGCGAAACAGGCTCGACATGCGTTGAAAAGCATGGACTTCGCTCGGTATGGTTCCGCCGTTAACGGGCTGATCTTATAGATGCCAATGATAACGATTTGGCTCTCGCTGCTTAAATAAGCAAGCGCGGTTCGGGGGGCACCGGGCAACAGAAGCCCCCCACTCGCCTGGCCCGTTCCCGGGGCGAGGCGAGGAAGGGAGGACAGGGTATGGCGAGATCGATGCTGCGCTACGACAGGCTGATTGAAGACGCGTTGCGCGGTGTGGTTCGCCAAGTGCTCGCCGATGCGGCGGAAGACGGGCTGCCGGGCGCGCACCATTTCTACATCACCTTCCGCACCACCCATCCCGGCGTCGAGATGTCCGACCGGCTGCGCGCGCAGTATCCGGAGGACATGACCATCGTCATCCAGCACCAGTATTGGGGTCTGGAGGTCGAAGAGTCGCGGTTCCGGGTGACGCTCAGTTTCAACCGCGTGCAGGAGCGGCTGGACATTCCCTTCTCCGCGGTCACCGGCTTCGCCGACCCTTCGGTCCAGTTCGGCCTGCAGTTCCAGCCGACCGAAGACGGCATGCCCGCCGTGGCCCCCTTAGCCGCGCCGGATAATGCCGCGGTGTCCACCCCTGTCGAGGAAGAGACCGCCCAGAAGCCCGACGAACGCGGCCAAGTGGTGGCGTTGGACGCCTTCCGCAAGAAATAAGAACAACTCCGCTCGTCCGCAGTGGCGCGCCCATTCAAGGAAACGCGATGACCGACTTCAGCTTCGAAGAGATGTTCCAGCTCGGCGAGGACGATACGCCCTATCGCAAGCTCGATGGCGACTTCGTCCAGGCCAAGAAAGTGGATGGGCTGGAGATTTTGAAGGTCGCGCCGGAGGCGCTGACGCGTCTATCGGCGGAAGCCTTCGTCGACATCTCGCACCTCCTGCGCCCCGGCCACCTGCGGCAGCTCCGCCACGTCTATGACGACAAGGAAGCGTCCGAGAACGACCGCTTCGTCGCGCTCGAGATGCTGAAGAACGCCAATATCGCGGCGGGCAAGATCCTGCCGATGTGCCAGGACACCGGCACCGCAATCATCATGGGTAAGAAGGGCGAGCAGGTTATGACCGGCGGCGGCGATTCCGAGGCGCTGTCCAAGGGCGTTTACCGCGCCTATGTCGAGAGCAACCTGCGCTATAGCCAGATGGCGCCGCTCGACATGTTCAAGGAGGTCAACACCAAGACCAATTTGCCGGCGCAGATCGACCTCTATGCGACGGAAGGCGACGAATACGAGTTCCTGTTCATCGCGAAAGGCGGCGGATCGGCCAACAAGTCGTTCCTGTACCAGGAGACGCGCGCCATCCTGAACCCCGCTTCGCTGATGAAGTTCATCGAGGAGAAGATGAAGTCGCTGGGCACCGCGGCCTGCCCGCCTTACCACCTGGCCGTCGTGATCGGCGGCACGTCGGCCGAACTGAATCTCAAGACGGTCAAGCTGGCCAGCTGCCGCTATCTCGACACGCTGCCCACCAGCGGCAACAACCACGGCCGCGCCTTCCGCGACCTGGAGCTGGAAGCCAAGATCCTGGAGCTGTCGCGCCAGATCGGCATCGGCGCCCAGTTCGGCGGCAAGTATTTCTGCCATGACGTGCGCGTGGTGCGCCTGCCGCGCCACGGCGCCAGCCTGCCGGTCGGCATCGGCGTCTCCTGCTCGGCCGACCGCCAGGCCCACGGCAAGATCACCCGCGACGGCGTCTTCCTGGAGCAACTCGAGACCAACCCGGCGCAGTACATGCCGGACGTCACCACAGCGGAATTGACCAACGAAGTCGTGAAAATCGACCTCAACAAGCCGATGAGCGAGATCCGAAAAACGCTCAGCCAATATCCGATCAAGACGCGCCTGTCGCTGACCGGCCCGCTTGTCGTCGCGCGCGATATCGCCCACGCCAAGATCAAGGAGCGGCTGGATGCGGGCGAACCGATGCCCGAATACTTCCGCGACCGCATGATCTACTACGCCGGCCCCGCCAAGACGCCCAAGGGCTATGCCTCGGGCTCGTTCGGCCCGACCACGGCTGGCCGCATGGACTCGTATGTCGACCTGTTCATGGCCAAGGGCGGCAGCTTCGTCTCGCTCGCCAAAGGCAACCGCTCGCGCCAAGTGACGGAAGCCTGCAAGAAGCACGGCGGCTTCTATCTCGGCTCCATCGGCGGCCCTGCCGCACGCCTGGCCCAGGACTGCATCCGCAAGGTCGAGGTGCTGGAATATCCGGAGCTGGGCATGGAAGCGATCTGGAAGATCGAGGTCGAAGACTTCCCCGCCTTCATCGTGGTCGACGACAAGGGCAACGACTTCTTCAGCCGGCTGTGAGATGCCAGCCGGGCACGTCCTTCCCGATGTGCTGACGTCCAGTCTCAAGATCGTTTTCTGCGGCAGCGCGGCGGGGCGTGTCTCGGCATTGAAGGGGGCCTATTACGCAGGTCCGGGCAACAAATTCTGGCCGACGCTCCATGCCATCGGCCTGACACCGCGCCTGCTCGCACCGGCCGAGTTTCCGTTGGCGCCGTCGTTCGGCTTTGGCTTCACCGATATGACCAAAACCGCATCCGGTGCGGACGCCGATTTGCCGTCGGCCTCCGACGACCCCGAGGCGGTGCGACGAAAGATCGCGCGCTTCAAGCCGCGCGCACTGGCCTTCGTCGGCAAACGGCCCGCGCGCGTCTTCTTCGGGCACGCGGTTGATTATGGCGTGCAGGCTGAGAGCATTGGCGCGACCTCCATTCATGTCCTGCCCTCGCCCTCCGGCCTCGCGCGGGGCGCGTGGGACGTGCGCTGGTGGCACGCCCTCGCCGAGAGCGTGCAGGCATGAAGCACGCCGTCGCCCAATCGCTCGCGGCCCGATTGATGGCGCTCGGGCCTGTCGAAGCAAAGTCGATGTTCAGCGGCCACGGACTGTTCCTTGATGGCATCTGCTTCGCGCTCGTGACCCGCGACACGGTCTTCCTCAAGGTGGACGACTGCAACCGGCCGGACTTCGAACGCGCCGGCATGGGTCCATTCCGGCCCTGGGCCGACCGCGACACAGCGCTGATCACCTTCTACGAAGCGCCAGCGACAGTGGTGAAGGATGCGCAAACGTTCGCGGCATGGTCGTCCAAGGCGCTGGAGGCCGCGCGCGCCTACCGGGCGAAAAAGCCGAAGAAGATAACGCGGCGTTGATCTACTTCCCATCGAACCCGTAAAGCGCCGCCGGGTTGTCGCGGAACAGCTTTCGTTGCAACGCGGCGTCCGTGGTCCAAGTCGGCACGAGGTCGAGCAGCTCGGAATCGTCGGGCATGGTGCCCTTGGCGGCCGGATGGGGCCAGTCGGTGCCCCAGACGCATCGCTCGGGCGCCGCCTCCAGCAACGTGCGCGCCAGCGACGCCGCATCGACATAGGGCGGCCCGTCGACCGTGACGGCATAGGAGCCTGAAAGCTTGACCCAGGTGCGACCTTCGCCGAGCAGGCGCCGCATCGTATCAACCGCCGGCGAATTCATCCCCACGGAGACGGGCATATAGCCCATATGATCGATGACGATCTCGACCGGCAGCGCGCGCAGTCGCGGCGCCAAATCGGGCAAGGTCCGCGCATCGAGCAGAAGTTGGATATGCCAGCCATAGGGCGCCAGGCGTTTGGCCAGCGGCTCCATGGCTTCGATGGGCACACCGCCCCTGAACAGAAGATTGAGGCGCACGCCCCGGAACCCCACGCGGTCGAGACGCTTGAGCGTGGCTTCCTCCACATCGGGTCCCAGCACGGCGACCCCGCGCGAGATCGGACCCAACCGCTCCACCGCGTCTTCCGTGCAGGAATTGTCGGTGCCATAAACGCTCGGCTGCACGACGACGCAGCGCTCGATGCCCAGCGTCTTCATCAAACGCTCGTAGTTGGCGAGTGACGCCTCGGGCGGCGTGAAGCTGCGGTTCGGCTGCAGCGGATAGCGCGCGTAGGGTCCGAAGATATGCAAATGGCAGTCGGTCGTGCCGGGCGGTGGGCGAAAACGCGGCGGTGCTTTCGGAAACGGTGCGTGGGACTCCATGAACTCGTCCTCCCCCATCGGTAATGATGGCGTTATCTTCCCCGTTGATCCGCCCGCCCCGGTAGGAAAAACTGCCCCTTCCCGATCGCCGGCGGATTTCCCATAGTCCGGCCCCTTTTCAGCCCTGCGATTTCCATGACCGACGATATCAAAAAACGCTCCGTCCTCATCACCGGCCACCGCACCAGCGTCTCCCTCGAGCAACCTTTCTGGCACGCCCTCAAGGAGATCGCCGACCGTCGGCGCGTCTCGATCAACAAACTGGTCGAGGAAATCGATTCCCAGCGCAAGGGCAATCTGTCGAGCGCGATCCGCGTCTACGTGTTGGATTCCTTGACACGCGCCAAGCGGCCCGAACGCGGCAGCGTCTGACGCCCGCTATTGCGCGGGTGCCTTCTTCTTGCCCTGCAGCGCGTTGAGAAGGCCGGGAATCACCTGCTGCGTCAGGTCTTGCACGGCCGTGCCGCCGACCTTCACGTTGGGACGATCCAGCACGCCACTGGCCGCCACGGTCAACATCGGCGTGGTCGAGGCGCGGCTGACCACCTGGCCCTGGCCGTTGATGGTCCAGGCCGGCAGGTCGACCGTGCCGGTCACCTGCGCCGTCACGCCGGGGGGACGGCTATTCACGAGCTGCAGGTCGTTGGTGCGAATGACGCCACGCTCGATCTTGAAGGTGCCCTTCAGCTTGCCAGATTCGCTGCCCGCCGCCGCGGCCAGCAACGTATCCACCGTGCCCGAAAGGCTCTGGATCAGCTTGGCTGAAAGCAGGTCGGCCACGGCCGTGGCGCCGCGCGTGGTGGCATCCACTTGCGCCGTGACCGTACCGTCGATCGCGGCCTGGCCGTCGAGCGTCGAGACCAGGTCGTATTCGGTACGCGGCACGCCGCGCAGATTGCCGCGCACGCTGGCCCGGCCGGTCGCGCGGCCGGAATCGGCCAACGCGCGCATGGCCTGCTGGACGTCGAACTGATCGAGGGAAAAGATGGTTTCCAGATTGCGCGCCGTGCCGCCGATCAGCTTGCCCTTCACATCCAGGTTGCCGTCGAACAGCTTGCCGGTGAAGCGGCGCAATTCCAGCGCGCCGTTGACCAGCACGGCCTCCACCTGCGCGTTCGAAATGTGGTACTTGCCCAACCGGATGCCGCTCGACTGCAGCTTGATCTCGGCGTCGTTCTTCAGGAGCCACCCGAGATCGATGGGCTCGCGCGACCAACGTTCCGTCTTCTGAAGCACGCCGCTGGTCACACGGCCGCCGCTGGTCACACGGCCGCCGCTGGACCCGCCGCCGCGCGGCTGCGGCGCGGACGCCGCGGCGGGAGCGCCGAAGAACTCGCCCGGCATGTCGCCCGTGGTCAGATTGACGGTGTATTTCGCGCGCGGACCAGCGTAATTGGCTCGCGCCTCGCCGTTCACGTTGGCGGGGCCGATATTGCCGCTTAGGCCCGTGAACGCCACGTTCGTGGGATCGCCCTGGAGCTTGGCCACCAGTTTCGTCGACCCAAGCTTGCCTGCGACCTTGGTGGACGGGGAAAGCGCGCGCAGGAAGGCGGCGGTGTCGGGGAAGTCGGCATTGAAGTCCATGTCGTATTTCGGCGCGGCCGGCACGCCCACGGCCTTGCCTTTGGCCTTCAGCGTGCCGCCCGCGAAGGACATGACCGCATCGACGTCCATGTCCTGGCCACCCTTGCCGGGCGCGCCATTGACCTTGGCCTTCAAAGTGAAGGGACGGCGCGCCGCCCTTTCGTCGGCACCGCCCAGGAACCAACCCAGGTCGGGATGATCGAGATCCAAGGCCAGATCGTATTTGGCGGCCGTGTCCACGTCCGTAGCCCTGCCTTTGACGGCGAGCTTGCCGTTCGCGGCGGCAAGCTGGAGATCGAGCGTCACGCTTTTGCCATCGGTATCGGCCGCGCCGGTCAAGACGAAGCGTCCGAGTTTCGATGCATCGGCCGGCATGGGCAGGCCGATCGCCTTAAGAACCGGCCCCGCCTCGTTCGCGCGCACATCGAGATTGGCTTTCACGACCGGCATGCCCGTGAAGCCGCCGACCGTACCGTTGAACTTGGCTTGGGCGCCCGCGACGTTCTTCGCGCTGAGATCGCGGACCGTTAGCACCCCGTCGAGCAGCGTACCGTCGAAGGACAAGTCTTGCGCTTGCAGCCCATGATAGGAGAGCAGGCCCGCACGCAACTTCACGTTGGCGTCGAAGCTTTGAAGCGGCGCCAGCGCCGCGAGCGGCGCGTTGACCGGCGCCTGACCGCCCGACCCATCGCCGGCTGAAGGCGGCGCTTGCGTTCCGCCAGCGCCCGGATCGTCCTTCTTCGCCACGGGCAGATAGGCGTCGATCATCAGCCTGTCGACCGCCAGCGACGCAGCGAGGGCGGGGCGCTGGCGCAACGCCAAGGTTGCTCCGCCCGCCAGGCGCGAGCCGTCGAGCGTGGCCTGGACATCGCGGAGCTGGATCTCTCCGCCGGACGTGGCGAAGTTGCCCGCGAAGGTGGCCGTCGTCAGCTTGCCTTCTGGAATCTCGTCCACCTTCAACTTGAGCCAAGAGAGAAGCGGACGAACGTTGTTGGTGGCTAGCTTGGCGCTGCCGTCGATGGCAAAGGCACCCTTTCGTGTGGACACTGCGCCGTTCAACGACACGGCGGTATCGCCTGGCAGGCGCGCTTCGGCCTTCTCGATCGCGAGACGGCCGTTCTGAAGCGCCGCGGCGATGTGGATATCCTTGGTCTCCTGGCCGTTATAGACGATCGTCGCGGCGCTCAGGTCGAGCGTACCGTTGACATTAGCCGGCAAGGCAAATCCGTCGGGTGTTTCGGATTTCGGAGCTTGGCTCTTTTTGCCCCTTGGCGCGGGGGCGGGCACTTCGGCCGGCTTGGCGGGCGCTGCCTGTGGCGGCGCGGGTGGTTTCAGAAGAGCGTCGAGATCGACGCGGTCGGCGACCACGCGCGCCTTCACGTTCGTGATCTTGCCGAAGGCGAGGTCGACCGACCCCGCCGCCTTCGATTCGCCCATAGTGAGCGATAGATCGGCGATCGAGAGATTGGATTCGCTGCCCTGGATCGTGCCATCCAGGATGAAGCGGTTGACGAGGATGGGAAGCTGGTCACTGGTCGCGCCGCCGAGAAGCGCGTTGGTCAGCTTGATCAGATCGCCGGCCTCGGCATGCAGCTTGCCCGTCAGCTTTTCCCGGTTGTCCTTGGAGGCGGCCAGAGTGCCGTTGAAATCGAGACGCGACTGACCAGGATCGAATTCAAGAGTCAGGGCGATCGGCGCCGGCGTTTCAACGCCAAGCTGGCCAATAGATAGGGTGAAACGGGCCGGCACGCCGCGCGGCATGGCCGTGCCTTGAGCCCTGAACGGCCCGGAGGCTGATTCCAAGGACAACTGCGCCGCGATGGCGTCAGCACGCTCGATATGGCCGCTGCGCGAATCGCGATAGACGATGACGCCTTCCTGCACGATCAGGCGATCAAGGCGCGGGAAACTCTCGCCCGCCTTGGCCGCCTCCTCGGGCTCAACCTGCGTCGCGGGACCTGGCTTGGGCGGCGCCGTCGGCGTCAGCAGCCAGTTCACCCGACCGTCGGCCAGGGTCTCCAACTCCACCACCGGCCGGACCAGGGTGATGTTGTCGACCCGCACCTTTCCCGCGAGAAGTGGCAGGAGTGCCAGGCGCACGCGCAGGGACTTGAGCGTCACCATGTCCGCGACGGCGGCACCTTTGATATTGGCGAAGCGGATATCCTCCGCTACCAGCGTGGGCTGGGGCAGGATCGAGACGCTGATCGGCCCGCCGATCACCAGATCGCGCCCGGTGATCTCTTTGGTCCTAAGTTCGATCTCGCCCTTATACCGGCTCCAGTCGACGAAGTTCGGGCCGACCAGAACCAAGACCAGGGCGAGGCCGATAAGGGCCACGAGGCCGTAGAGAATCTTCTTCAAAGCCGCACTCCGGGGAGGAAGGCAGGAAGGCTAAGAGATCGAAGCCCCCGCACTCAAGGTGAAACCGGAGAATGTGGCGATTTTACGAGAGCCGCCTGCCGCTCGCCATGCGATTGCTAGATTCGGACGACCTTGCCCGGATTCATCAGGTTGTCCGGGTCCAGCGCCATCTTAACCGCGCGCATAACGGACACGGCCTCACCGTGCTCGGCAACCAGAAAGTCGAGCTTGCCGTAGCCGATGCCATGCTCGCCCGTGGAGGTGCCATCCATGGCCAGTGCCCGCATGACCAGCCGCTCGTTGAGACGCTCGGCCTCCTTCAGTTCCTCCGGCTTCGACGGATCGAGCACGAAGGCCAGGTGGAAATTGCCGTCGCCCACATGACCCACGATGGGGGCCATCAGGAAAGAGCCGTCCAGGTCACGCTTGGTTTCCGCGATGCATTCGGCCAGGCGCGAGATCGGCACGCAGACGTCTGTCGGCCAGATCTTGCCATTGGGACGCATGGCCATGGCGGCATAGGCCGCATCGTGGCGCGCCTGCCACATTTTGGTGCGGTCCTCGGGTTTCGCAGTCCAGGCGAAATCGGTGCCGCCAAAATCCTTCGCGATGCCCTGAACGGCTTCGGCCTGTTCGGCCACCGCGCGTTCGCTGCCGTGGAACTCCAGGAACAGGGTCGGCGCTACCCGGAAATTCGTCTTTGAATATTTGTTGATGGCATCGAGCATGACGTCGTCAAGCAATTCGATGCGCGCCACGGGCACGCCGGCCTGGATGGTAAGGATCACCGCCTGCACGGCATCGTCGAGCGTGGGGAAGGAGCAGACGGCCGACGAAATGGCCTCCGGAATGCCGTACAGGCGCAGCGTGACTTCCGTGATGACGCCAAGCGTGCCCTCGGAACCCACGAACAGCCGCGTCAAGTCGTAACCAGCAGAGGATTTGCGCGCGCGCTTGGAGGTGCGGATGACACGCCCGTCAGCCAGCACCACGGTCAACGCCAGGACATTCTCGCGCATGGTGCCGTAGCGGACGGCATTGGTGCCCGAGGCGCGCGTGGCCGTCATGCCGCCGATCGAGGCGTTGGCGCCCGGGTCGATCGGGAAGAACAAGCCCTGGTCTCGAAGGTGTTCGTTGAGTTGCTTGCGCGTGACGCCGGGCTCGACCGTGCAGTCCAGATCCTGGGCGTTGACTGCGACGATGCGGTTCATCTGCGACAGGTCGATGCAGACTCCGCCCTTCAGCGCGGCCACTTGACCCTCCAGCGAAGTGCCGGAGCCGAAAGGGATGATCGGCGTGTTGTGCTTGCGGCATATCAGCACAATGTCGCGCACATCCTCGGTCGACTGCGCGAAGACGACCGCGTCGGGGGGCATGGCGCGGTGATAGGACTCGTCGCGTCCATGCTGCTCGCGCACCGAAGCCGCCGTCGACAGGCGGTCGTCGAAGCGGGCGCGAAGCTCGGCGATCAAGGCGTCAGTGCGCGCGGGCACGGCGGTCATGGCTCGGGGTTCCCGGTTAAGGGCGCCTACGCTACCCCCGCCTTGGCCGGCCCGCAACGAAGAGGCCGGAAAGACAGCCGCTGGATCGATTAGGCGTCCGGCGCGAAAAGAGCCAGCGTGCGAACCTCGATGCTTTCGCGCGGCGCGGCGCCGGGCGGGCTGTTTGGGTCGTCGAAAGCCGTATGAGGGGCGAAGCGGGCGGTGCCACCGCCGGTCTCGGAATCGAAGCTTTTGATCAAAAGAGCCTCATCGATCCGCATTTCGGGAAAATAGAACCAGCGGTGCTTGGAATTGTAGGCCACCGCGTAGGTGTGACCGACACGGTCACGATAAACCAGGTCGGAGACGACCAGGTCCCGCGGGTCGACCGTGCGTGCATCACAGACGGCCAATGGAGAATCTTGCACCGGGCCGCGGATGGGACGCCAGACATTGATGATGGCGAACCGGTGTTTCAACAGCCGCTCGGCGTCTTCGCCCCTCGCCAGCAATTCGTCGCGCGCGCGGCGCAGGCCCGAATCGGCAGTGAAGTCGTTGTGCACCCGCCGCACCGGTTGGCTGATCCCGGTTGAATTCCGACCGGGTGCCGCGGCGTGGCGTAGGTTGTGGTCGAAGGTGATGACCTTGGATGCGCCCGTGATACGGCGCACCAGTCGCGCGCTCTCTTCAAAATACGTGCTTTTCACGACAGCGGCGTCATGAAAGTCCGAAACCGTAGTCGGATGGCGGACGAACGCGAAGCCTTCACGGTCGAGCGAGGTCCTTCCCTCAAGCGGACGACCGTCCTGCACGGGCACCGACACCTCGATGTTGTTTCCGGAGCGCCAGGGCACCCCCGGCGGCGGTTCGAACGTGTAGGAAACAGGCCGCTCCGAAGCGTCCTTCAAGTAGAGCAGGGTGGCATCGACGTGGCTGCGGATGTCCGTGGTCCGATGGGTGTCCATGCTCTCCTCCAAAGTCGGACGCAGTGTAAAGAAAGGGTGTGCCTGGGCCGGTGCCGGTCAACAAGCGCCGCGCGCCGGTTGACTGAAATTAACTAAATCGACCTTGTAGAAAACCTGCAGCTGCACTCAAGCCTCAGGGGCGAAGACCGCCAAGATGCGCGCCTCGATGCTCTGGCGCGGCGGAGCGCCGGCCGGGGTGTTGGGATCCTCGAAGGCGCCGTGCGGCGTGAAGCTGGCACGGGTGCCGTCAGAATCGAAGCATTTGATCAAGAGCACTTCGTCGGTCCGCATCTTCGGCACGTAGTACCAGCGATGCGCCGGGCTGGGCGCCAGCGAGTAGATCTCGCCCTTGCGGCCCGGGTGGATCAGATCCGAGCGGACCAGATCCCCTGGCGCCACCGTGCGCGCATCGCACAGAGCCAACGGCTTCTGCAAGACAGGGCCGACAATCGGACGCCACACGTTGATCAGCGCGAAGCGGCTCTTGAGCAACCGGTCGGCATCGAGCCCCGCCGCTTCCAATTCCTCGCGCGCGCGTTTCGGGCCAGAGTCCGCCGTGAAGTCGCCATGGACTCGGCGCGCGACCTCGCGCACGCCTTCGGCGGTGCGCCGTTCGACCGCCCCGGAGCGCACATTGTGGTCATACGCCAGCGCGAACGACGCGCCGGTGACGCGCTTGATCAGCGCCTCGCACTCCGGGTGGTAAACGGACTTGATCGCCGCGGCGTCCTGGAAATCCCGGAACGCGGTGGGAGCCGTGAGGAACGCGAATCCCTGCACGTCGATCGAAAGCTGATCGGCCAGCGGCCGCGCATCGCGGATCGGCAGCGTCACATCGACGTACTTGCCCGTGCGCCAGGGAACGCCCGGCGGCGGCTCGAAGGTGTAATTGACCGGCCGCTCATCCTTGGACGCCACGTAAAGCAACGCCGCCTCGACCGACGGCGGTTCGGAGGACGCGGTGGACGCGGCGAAACGAGTGGCCATGGACGCGGTCCCCCCAGCTCAAGTGAATGGTATGGATAACAATCGGTCGCTGGAACCACAGGATCAACGCCGGGGCGGCCCAGCGCCAATGAAATAATATCCGCTTGCGCCTTCGAAAAACTTATCGATGCGTCAGCCGCATTAATAAACGTGAATAATATTCAATTATTTATCTTCCGGCCCGCTTATCTATCGAACCTTTCCAGTGGCGCGCGCATCGGGCCGCGCGCGCCACACCGGAGCCCCTCACCAACGGCGGTTATCCGCCATAGAAAACGTTCGGACCGAGCTCCTTCATATGGAGCACGGCCTCGTCGGGCCGCCCCTGCGGCGCCTTCGCGACATGAGCATCGATCACTTCGCCCACGACGATGTGATGATCGCCGCGCGCAACGATCTCGACCACGTTGCACTCCAGAACCGCCGGCGCATTGTCGAGGATAGGCGCGCCCGTCTTCCCCGTGTGGAAAGGCTCGCCGCCGATCATGTTGCCGTTTTTCTCGGCCGGCTTGAAAAACCCGAAAGCGAGCTTGCCTTGCCCCGTGCCCAGCACGTTGAGCACGAACGCTTTCGTTTCCTTCACCAACTGATAGGCGCCCGAATCCGCTTTCACACAGACCGCCAGAAGAGGCGGGTTGAACGAGGTCTGCGTGACCCAATTGACGGTCGCCGCCGACACACGCGCGCCATCGGGCGACTGGGCGGTCAGCACGTAGATCCCATAGGGAATCATGCGCAGGGCGGTCTTCTTGGCATCGTTGTCCATCTTGATCTCCACTTCCTTCCATCCCTGGGCTTTGGGATCGGGAACCAAGAGGACTAGACGACACCCACCCACATGGGCAAGGGGCCAGGATGCGGCCGCCCGTCAATGCCGTAGCGTGCTGGGCGCCAGCATGCGGCACAGCTCGGCGCAACGGCGGCATTCGACGGCACACTCTTCCTCGCCCCGCGCCTCGCACAGGGCGGCATAACGCAGACAAAGCTCGGCGCACAGCCAGCAGGCATGCTCCAGATTGTCTGAGCGCGCCAGGTTTGTGATGGCGGCGGCGTTGTCCGCCTCGTCGGCCGACATGATCAGACGAAACTGGCGCGGTTCGAAACCCGCGCCGTCGAACATCCGCTCACCACGCGCTTCCAGGCACGTGGCATAGCTGACCACCGACTCTTCCCACTGGTCGTGGAACCGTACCGCCAACTCGATCATGCGGGCCTCCCATCCGGCCGGCCCGCATCACCGGGGCCGATCGCCTAGTTCAACCCCACGCAGGGCGGCGGGTTCCGGGGCATGCGCGGTGCACGAACCGACGTGGGTGGGGCATCTCGACTTTCCGCCCATCGATTCCATGCGAACCAGCAGGCTGCATGACTTTGTCTCCAAAAAGTCTCGCCCCGTCTTTCGCTAACCCATTGAATCCCATGACTCCAGATAGGGATGCCTCCCGTCCACGACATCGGAACTTCACCTTACGGACGGCGTTTTTTCCACGTCCGCGTGGGACACATCACGTTGTGCCGGTCCCGGACGTTGTGCCGGTCCCGGGGTTCGGAGATTGGGATGTTGGGAAAAACTTTGAAGAGCGCGCTCTTCGCCTTGGGGGTTCTGGGGCTGATGGGTGCCGCCACGGAATTGGAGCCGGCCACGCCGTGCGCCCGGACGGAACGTGATAGCTGCTTCGTCGGCGTCGCATCCTGGTATGGCCCTGGCTTCCACGGCAAGCGCACAGCGAACGGCGAGAAGTTCAACAAGAATGCAATGACCGCCGCCCATAACACCCTTCCCCTCGACAGCAAGGTTCGCGTCGTGAATATCGCCACGGGCAAGGAAGTCACCGTCCGCATCAACGATCGCGGCCCGCGCTACGGCCGCGCCATCGATCTATCGGAAGCCGCCGCGCGCGCTTTAGGAATGCACCAAAAAGGACTGGCCCGGGTCGCGATTCATAAGATCGATGAAGGCGACGATAAGGATGGCGACAAAAGCTAATCGCACCTCGCTTTGACGACCAGCCCTTCGAAGCCGATGATGACCGCGGATTCGAAGGGAGGGTGGTCATGCCAACGCATCGCCGTACCGACAGCCCCACGGATGAGTGGAATTCCTTTGTCCTTCGTTTCCTGATGCAGCAAGGGCAAGAAAGCGAACGCCACGCGCGTCGTTTGGCCGCGCTGGAAAGCGTCGTGCTGCGCCTGTGCGAGGACGTACCGCCCACGGCCTCCTTCGCGCTTCACAAAGCCGCCAGCGATCTGCGCGCGGAAGCGCAACGCCATGCTGCCGAAACAAAGGATTCGGTGAAGAAAGTGGAAGAGTTAGCCGCCATGGCCTATCGCTTCCTTTCCCACCAAGACGGACCCGCGCACTTCGAAACCAAGGCAGAGCTGGCGGCGCCCGCTGGAAAGACCCCGGCGAAACGCCCCGCGCCCATAAAGAAAAAGACACCGAAAAAGCCGGCAAGGAAGAAGCGCTGACCGGGTTACCCCCCGTTTGCCGCGTCGTCAGGGCGAAATCCCGTCAAGGGAAAATTCTCGCATTTGGCAGGCATCGGCTGCGCAAACTGCCTTGACGCGAATCCGTCACAAACCCCAAGATGTTGATGTTCTCGGTTCTCCAAATGGCAACATTTGGGGCTAAGAGGGAAGCCGGTACGCCGCCTTGCGGCTAATCCGGCGCTGCCCCCGCAACTGTAAGCGGTGAGCGGCTGCCATTCCCGGCCACTGACGCCGATACGGCGTCGGGAAGGCCCGGCAGCCGTCAGGACCCGCGAGCCAGGAGACCTGCCGCGAACACGAAAAATGTCCTCGGGGCGGGGTGCTCCCGGCGGCCGCGGGGTTGGATTCTAAGGATTTTCGTCCTGCCAACCGCGCGACCCCAGGCCCTCCGAACCCCGGACCGAGCCAAGGGGGATCCGGATGCCGTCACTCGCCTACGATTTCGACCGTCACGGCCATCTCGTTCCGCTGGAATCGCCGCCGGTCCGAAAGCGTATGGCGAAAGAACAGCGCCCGCCTGCTCCGGCGCCCCAGCCGGTTACGGCACCCACCCCTGCGGCTTCCGTCCGCCGCGCACCCACACCCGCGCCCTTGGCCCCGGCGCCCACACCAGCCGACCTCAAGCTTGACCGCAGCCGCGACGATCTTCTGACCGCGTTCGGTAAAGCCACGCTGCAGGATCGTTATCTGATGCCCGGCGAAAGCTTCCAGGACGCTTTCGCACGCGTGGCCTGCGCCTATGCCGACGATCTGGATCATGCCCAGCGCATCTATGACGCGGTTTCGAAGCTGTGGTTCATGCCCGCGACACCCGTTCTGTCCAACGGCGGCACCACGCGCGGCCTGCCGATCTCCTGCTTCCTCAACAGCGTGCCTGATTCCCTCGACGGTATCGTCGGCACCTGGAATGAGAATGTCTGGCTGGCGTCCAACGGCGGCGGCATCGGTACCTACTGGGGCCAGGTCCGCTCGATCGGCGAGGCCGTGAAGGGCTGCGGCGAGACCTCGGGCATCATCCCCTTCATCCATGTCATGGACGGTCTGACACTCGCGATCAGCCAGGGCTCGCTGCGCCGCGGCTCGGCTGCCGTCTATCTCGACATCCACCATCCCGAGATCGAGGAATTCCTCGAGATCCGCAAGGCCTCGGGTGACTTCAACCGCAAGGGCCTCAATCTTCATCACGGCATCAACGTAACCGACGCTTTCATGGAAGCCGTGCGCGACGGCGCGTCGTTCCCGCTCAAGAGCCCCAAGACCGGCGAGACAGTGCGCGAAGTCGACGCCCGCCGCCTGTGGCAGCGCATACTAGAAACGCGCCTGCAGACCGGCGAGCCGTATTTGCTCTACATCGACGCGGTGAACCGCGCCCTGCCCAAGCATCAGCGCGAGTTGGGCCTCAAGGTTTCGACCTCGAACCTATGCAGCGAGATCACTTTGCCCACCGGCAAGGATCACAACGACAAGGACCGGACCGCCGTTTGCTGTCTGGCCTCGATGAATGTCGAAACCTGGGACCAGTGGTGCGACGAGCCCGGCCTGATCGAGGACGTCATGCGTTTCCTCGACAACGTTCTGACGAAATTCATCGAGCAGGCGCCCGACGGAATGGAGCGCGCGCGTTATTCGGCGCTGCGTGAGCGGTCCGTCGGCCTCGGCGTCATGGGCTTCCACTCGCTGCTGCAATCCCAGGGGATCCCGTTCGAAAGCGCCTTGGCGAAGTCGTGGAACTTCCGCATCTTCAAGAAGCTGCGCCGTGAGGCCGACGCGGCCTCGGTCGCTCTGGCCCAGGAACGCGGCGCGTGTCCCGATGCGCAGGAACGCGGCATGACGGCCCGCTTCAGCCACAAGCTGGCCATCGCACCGACCGCCTCGATCAGCATCATCTGCGGCGGCGCCAGCGCCTGCATCGAGCCGATCCCGGCCAACATCTATACGCACAAGACGCTGTCCGGTGCCTTCTCGGTGCGCAACCCGTATCTGACGCGCCTCCTGCGTCAGAAGGACGCCGACACGAACGAGGTGTGGCAGTCGATCGTCGAGCACGAGGGCTCGGTCCAGCATCTCGATTGCCTGACCGAGGACGAGAAGCTCACCTTCCGCACGGCCTTCGAGATCGACCAACGCTGGATCATCGAACTGGCCGCCGATCGCGCACCCTATATTTGCCAGAGCCAATCGCTGAACCTTTACCTACCCGCCGATATCGATAAGTGGGACCTGCACATGCTGCATTGGTCGGCATGGCAACGCGGCATCAAGAGCCTCTATTACTGCCGCTCCAAGTCGATCCAGCGCGCGGGCTTCGCCGGCAAGCTGGCCAACGGCGAAAGCGAGAAGAAGGCTGAAGTCCTGTCCGCACCCGAGCGCACCGACTATGAGGAGTGCCTGGCGTGTCAGTAAGGGAATTGGGCAGCGTCGATCCGCGCACGCTGATCGGCAAAGGCCGCATCGGACTTCTCGACGCCACGGGCACCTACGACGTCGAGCGCTATCCCTGGGCCTACGAGTTCTGGAAGCGCCAGCAGCAGATCCACTGGATGGGCGAGGAAGTCCCGCTCGGCGGCGACATCAAGGATTGGGCGTCGGACCGCGTGACCGACCAGGAGCGCGCGCTCCTGACCCAGATCTTCCGCTTCTTCACCCAGTCGGACGTCGAGGTCGGCGACAACTACCTGAAGCGCTACATCCCGATCTTCCAACCGCTGGAAATCCAGATGATGATGGCGGCCTTCTCCAATATGGAGACCGTCCACATCGACGCCTACGCGCTTCTCCTGAAGACGCTGGGCATGCCAAAGGCCGAGTTCGCGGCCTTTCGCGACTATGCCGAAATGCGTGCCAAGGCAGACTACATGCACACGTTCGGCGTGGGCACAGTGGCCGATGTCTCGCGCACCCTCGCCATGTTCGGCGCTTTCACCGAGGGCATGGCGCTGTTCGCCAGCTTCGCGATGCTGCTCAACTTCCCGCGTCACAACAAGATGAACGGCATGGGCCAGATCGTGAGCTGGTCGGTGCGCGACGAAAGCCTCCACTGCGAGGGCATCATCCGCCTGTTCCATACCTGGAATAAAGAGACTGGCGCGCTGACCAAATCCGTGCGCGACGACATCTTGGACGTGGCCAAGACGATGGTCGGCCTGGAAGAGCGCTTCATCGACCTGGCCTTCGGCATCGGCGGTATCCAGGGCATGACGCCCGAGCATATCCACGCCTATGTGCGATATGTCGCCGACTGGCGCCTGACACAACTCAAACTCACGCCGCTGTTCGGCAGCTTCGAGGAAACCGAAAGCGGCTACAAGCCGCTGAAGGCCCATCCCCTGCCCTGGCTCGTCGAGATCCTGAACGGCGTCGAGCACGCCAACTTCTTCGAGCAGCGCGCCACCGAATATTCCAAGGGCGCGTCACGCGGCAGTTGGGACGGCGCGGACGGCGTCTGGTCGGCCTTCGACAAGCTGCGGGCCGAACGGGCGCAAGCCTAAGCGAACAAATACGACTTCAGGAAGTCGCACGGCGCCTGGAACTCCGCCGCCGCGGCGGGGCCGGAGAAACGCGCGCGCGTGAAGCCGTGGATCATGCGCTCGGCCACGCGGAAGACCACCGGAGTTCCGGCTTTCTTTAAGCGCTGGGCATAAACCCGCCCATCATCGGCCAGGCAATCGACCTCGGCGACGTGGATATGGGCGGGCGGCAGGTGGGACAGGTTCTTCGCCTTCAGCGGCACGGCGTAGGGATCGTCGCTCGGACGGCGCTTGCCGAGGTAGAGATCCCACGCCTTGTCCATCCCGGCCGTTGTGACCGGCGAATGGCGGTAGGTCTCGTAGGCCGGCAGGGTCAATTCGTCGGTCAGGCAGGGATAGATCAGCACCTGGGCCGCGATCTTGGGACCATTGCGGTCGCGCGCCATCAGGCAGCAGGACGCCACCATATTGCCACCCGCGCTGTCGCCCCAAAGGCCGATGCGCGTAGGATCGCCGCCCAACTCGCCGCCATGCTGGGCCAAATACGAGATGGCCGCATAGCAATCCTCGACGCCGGTCGGGAACGGATGTTCCGGCGCCAAGCGGTAATCGATGCTGACCACCATGCAACCGGTCTGTTGCGCCACGCCCCAGGCGATGGGATCGCCGCTGTCGAGGCTGCCTTTGATGAAGGCGCCGCCATGGATATAGACCGCGATCGGCGACGGCTTGGGCGCGGCTCTCGGACGATAGATGCGCACCGGGATATCCCAGCCCGCGCGCGGCAGCTTCGCATCGCGCACCTCCATGTCGGCCGGATAGGGGCGGCGCAGGGCCGCGTCGTAGCTGTCCCAGCTGTTCCGCTGGGCGGTGGACGCGGCTTCGGTTGGCACGGCCTGCTTGGCCGCCACGAGCGGGGCCATGTCCGGATGAAGATTAAAAACGGTCATGGGGTCCATGGCGGTCTCCGGCGGTTAGCGCAACGGCGAGAAGTCGGTCGGAATCAGGATGCGGCTTTCCGCGCTCTCGATCAGCTCGGCCAGTTTGGGGATGAAAACCTTCCAGCGCGGATCGGCCGCCAGCTTCGCGCGCCGCTCGGCGCGGTCGTTCAAGTCCTTATAGCCCCACATATGGACGATGTGGCTCAAGGGGCCGATCTCGGTTTGGAAATAGCCGATCAGGTTTCCCAGGATCGGCTGCTGGATGGCGATGCCTTCGTCCCGCACCATGGACAGATACTGGCCCATCCTGCCGTTGCGGATCTTGTAGGTGCGCTGTTCGACGATCATGGCTCTCCCCTTCTCCGAACCGTGGATCGAAACGATGGCTGGGCCGACGGCAGGGCGCAAGCCCGTCGCCTTCACAAGAACGCTCACGCATAATCCCATCCCATGATCGGGGTGTCGTTTCTTCTGACCGTCTACAACAAGGCCGCCTATCTGCCCGCCGTCCTTTCGGCCGTGCGCGGCCAGACGGGCGATTTCGCGCGTGAAATCGTCATCGTGGACGACGGCTCAACCGACGAATCGCTGGCCGTGGCGCGGCGCGTGACCCAGGGCTGGGCCGACGTGCGCATCGTGGCCCAGACCAATGCAGGTGCGAGCGCGGCCATGAACCGCGCCGCCGAGGAAGCGCGGCTAACCTATCTCAAGCTGGTCGACTCCGACGATCTGCTGACGCCATCCGCTACCGCTCTCCTGCTGCGCGCGTTGACGGAAACCAAAGCCGTCATGGCGGTGGGCCAAGCCCAGCCCTATGACTACCGTTCGATCCCCAGCACGGCGACGGATGATCCGGAATGGCGCGGCAGCCGCGTCATCATCGATTCCCTGGCCGCGACGCTGCACACCTCGCGCTACAACCCGTCCGTCATGCTGCTGCAGCGCGAGGATTATTTCGCGGTGGGCGGCTGCGACCCGGATGTCACGTGCCAGGAATACAGCCTGTCGCTGCCCTTGGCGCTCCGCGGCGATTTCGTTGAAATCCCCAACATCGTAGCCTATGTGGCGCGCGGCGATTCGAATCGCCTGTCCGCGAGCGCGAAACGTGAACTGGCTAACATCACGAAGGCCACGCTCAACTTCGTCCGCCGTCATCCCAATCTGCCGATGCGCTATCGCCGCATCGCACTGAAGAAAGCCGCCGGCCGCGCGCGATTGTGGGCACAACGCCACGGGGCCTCAGGCGGTCCATGGCCATACATCTGGCACCATGCGTTGGCGCAGATGCCGCTTCCCGTCGACCACGCGCGCGGCATCGAGGAGTGCCTGCGCGCGTTCGAGGAAAAATAATCCGCTAGTTCCGCGCCGCGACCAGCGCAGCCGACATCTTCCTCGCGGCGGCCAGCAACGGCTTGGCATAGCGTTTCTCCAACTCCGCCATGGTCATGGCTTCGGCCACGACGATGACGTTCACGCTGGCCGCCACGCGCGCGCCATCCATCACCGGGGCGGCCAAGGCGCGGATGTCGGGACGATTCTCCTGGTCGCTGGCCGCATAACCTTTTGCACGCACGGATGCGAGCAACGTTTCGAACCGCTTCATGTCCTTGGGTTGGCCGGTCCCCTGGCGCAACACGGTCAGGCAATCCCGCCGCTCGGCTTCGGGTAGGAATGCGAGATAGGCACGGCCCAGAGCCGTCGGCACGGCGGGCACGCGCGAGCCGACCTGTCGGCTGACGCTCAGAACACCCGGCCGCCGGCTGGTTTCCAGGATCACCATGGCATCGCGGTCGAACACAGCGAGATCGGAGGGCCACGGAATCGCGGCCTGGAACTCGGTCAAGACCGGGCCGATGGCAGCCGCCAGATGCCGCCCGTGGTCGAAGCGTTCCGCCAAGCCCAAGGCACGCGCGGTCAGCGCATAAGTGGGGCGGTCGCCGCCGGATGCGCGGACATAGCCGGCATGAATCAACGTCTCCAAGAGGCGCACCAAAGTGGCTTTGGGATACCCGGTCGCCGCGTGCAGGTCCTTAATCGAAGCCGCGCCCTGCGCCGCGACCGCCTCCAGCACGGCCAAGCCGCGCAGAAGCGCCGTGACGGGCGTGTAGCTAGGCATCGGCCACTAGCCGCGCCCGGCAGCCAGCGCCGCGTCGCGCAGCTTGGTCAAAGTCGTGCGGGTGGTGATGGCCTCGGGATCGACAACCATCTCCAGCACCGCGGGTTTGCCGCAGGCCAAGGCGCGCGGCAGCGCCGTCTTGAACTGGTCCAGCGTCGCGACCTTCTCGCCGTACGCTCCGAAGGACTCGGCGAACTTCACGAAATCCGGATTGCGCAACTCCGTGGCCGGATACCGGCCGGGAAACTGCGTCTCCTGGTACATGCGGATGGTACCGTAGAGCCCGTTGTTGAAGACCAGATAGACGACGTTGACTCCGTACTGCACGGCGGTCGCCAGTTCGTTGCTGGTCATCATGAAACCACCGTCGCCCGCGAAGGCGATCACGGGCCGTTCGGGTGCCACGATTTTGGCCGAGATAGCCGCCGGAACGCCGTAGCCCATGGCGCCGTTGGTCGGCCCCAGGAAAGAACGGAACCGGGACAACTCGACATAGCGGTTGACCCAGGTGGCGAAGTTGCCGCCGTCGGATACGATGATCGTGTCGCGCGGCATGGTCTCGCTGAGCCAGCGCGCAGCGCCGCCGAGATCGAGCGAACCGGGCACGGGATCGACCACCAGCGTGCGCTCGTAATCCGCGCGCGCGTCCTTGGTCCAATGCGCCCAGGCGGGATTATCGATCCGAACCTTACCCACGGCCGCGGCGAACTCTTCCATGCCGGAGCAGATGAGTTGCTCGCCCTGATACACCCGGCCCAGTTCTTCCGGGTCGGCATAGACGTGGATCAGGCGCTGCTCCGGCACAGGCGGCTTGATCAGCGTGTAGCCGGAGGTGGTCAACTCGCCCAGCCGCGCACCCACCACCAGCAGCAAGTCCGTCTTCTTCACCCGCTCGCCCAAGGTCGGCGCCACGCCCAAGCTCAGGTCGCCGATGTAGCTCGGGTGCCGGTTGTCGAACAGGTCCTTGCAGCGGAACGAGACCGCGACCGGCAGGCGGTTGCCCTCGGCGAACGCGCGGATGCCGTCGACCGCGCGTGCGGTCCAGCCGCCACCGCCCACGACCAGCAGCGGGCGCTTGGCCGTTCTCAGCCGTCCCTCCAACTCGTCAATCGAAGCTGGCGTCGGCGCGGGCCGTACCAGCTTGTAGCGCGCCACGTCCGCCGTCTCGCATTCCTCGACGCACATATCTTCCGGCAGGCCCAGCACCACAGGACCGGGCCGGCCGGAAACGGCGTTGTGGAACGCCCGGCTGACCATCTCCGGAATGCGGCGTGGATCGTCGATCTCGGCCACCCACTTGGCCGTGTGGCCGAACATGGCTTTCAGGTCGATTTCCTGCAGCGCCTCGCGCTCCTTGGCATCGCGCGTGACCAGTCCAACGAAGAGGATGAGCGGCGTCGAGTCCTGCAGTGCCGTGTGCACGCCGATCATGGCGTGGGATGCGCCCGGGCCGCGCGTGACGAGGCAGATACCGGGCCGGCCGGTCATCTTGCCATAAGCTTCCGCCATGCTGATGGCGCCGGTCTCGTTGCGGGTGGTGAACAGGCGGATTTTCTCGCGCGCAATATGCAAGGCATCCAGCACGCCGAGATAGCTTTCGCCCGGCACGCAGTAGGCGATATCGACGCCGTGGATCAGCAACTGGTCCACCAGCACTTCGCCACCGGTGCGCCTGCGGTTCGATGTCATCGCGTGTTCCTCAGTAGGACTTGGGCAGGCCGAGAACCTTCTCGGCGATATGGTTCATGATCATCTGCGGACTGATGGGCGCGATGCGCGGGATAAAGGATTCGCGCAAATACCGTTCGACGTGGAACTCCGCCGAATAGCCCATGCCGCCATGGGTCTGGATTGCCGTCTCGCAGGCCGTGAAAGCCGCTTCTGCAGCCAGGAACTTGGCGGTATTGGCCTCGGCGCCGCATTCCTTGCCCGCATCGTAGAGAGCGGCGGCCTTCATGGTCATCAGATCGGCGGCCTCCAGATTCATCCAGCAGCGCGCAAGCGGGTGCTGGATACCCTGATTCTGGCCGATGGGCCGGCCGAACACGACGCGCTGCTTGGCATAGTCGGTGGCGCGCTTCAGCGCGGCCATACCCAGCCCTACCGCCTCCGCCGCGATCAGAATGCGCTCCGGGTTGAGGCCGTGCAGCAGCATCTTGAAGCCGGCCCCTTCCTCGCCCACGCGATCCTCCGCGGGCACCTCGAGCCCGTCGAAGAACAGCATGTTCGAATCGACCGCGTGACGGCCCATCTTACGGATGACGCGCGCCTCCACCTTGGAACGATCGAGCTTGGCGTAGAACAAGCTCAGCCCATGCGTCTTCTTCTCGACCTTATCGAGCGGCGTGGTGCGCGCCAGGATCAACGCGCGGTCGGCGACCTGCGCGGTCGAGATCCAAATCTTCTGACCGGTGATGACATAGCCATCGCCCTTCCGCTCGGCGCGCGTCTTGATCTCGGTCGTGTTGAGGCCCGCGTCGGGCTCGGTGACGGCGAAACAAGCTTTTTCCTCGCCACGTATCAAAGGCGGCAGGAAGCGTGCCTTCTGCTCTTCGGTGCCGAAGACCACCACGGGCTGCAGACCGAAGATGTTCATGTGAACGGAGGATGCGCCGGCCATGCCCGCGCCCGATTCGGCGATCGCGCGCATCAGAACGGCGGCTTCCGAGATGCCGAGCCCCGCGCCGCCGACCGATTCCGGCATGGCCACGCCCAAAAGCCCCGCCTCGGCCACGGCTCGATGGAAATCATGCGGGAACGTGCCGTCCTCGTCGCGCTTCAACCAATAAGCGTCGTCGAACCGCGCACAAACCTTCTCGGCCAACGCACGGATTTCCCGCTGGGACACGCCCGGTTCAAAGTCCATATGTCCTCGCCGCGAGCGCTATCTCATTTCATAGAATGAAATTCAATTTCAATATTAGCGAAATGAGCAACGATCGCGCAAGCCGTGACGAGGTCGGGCAAGCCGACCTTAGGCCGCCTTCGGCTGGTCCACGTTGACGACCAGAAGCGTTACCTCGTCCTCAGCCACGAACTCGTGCATTTCGCCGGGGCGACGGACGACGAATGAGCCAGGCGGGACCTCGACCCCGCGGTCGCGGAAGCGGCCACTGACGACGTAAATCATCTCGGTGTACGTGTGGGCATGAAGCGGCGAGACGCGGCCCTTCGCCTTGAAAATATTGGCCTCTATGCCATCCGATTTGAACAGCGCATGCTTGGCAAACTCGCCCGCCATGACAGGCATCCGGGCCGCTGTCACATTGGCGACTTGAGGTCGGCCTTCCGCTTCACTCATCGCAATCCCTTTCACTTCTTGGCGTATCGAGACTACATCCGAATCAACGCCGAACCGAAAGACTTTGACTTGGACCTAGACCCGCCGTCAGGCTTGCCGGCCTGACGACCCTGCCTTTCCTCCACCTCCCTTCCGCCAAGCCGGTGACGCACGCGTGAAGATCCTCGACGTTCTCTTTGCCATCGCCGTGCCGGCCATCTGGGGATTCGGCTTCACACTCGCCAAATTCGTGTTGGCCGAGTTTCCGCCGATCTTGCTGATCGCGCTGCGCTTCAGCGTGACCGCCCTGGCGCTGATCTGGTTCGTGCGCATGCCGCGCAAGCTGCTGCCGCGCATCTTTCTGGTCTCCGTGGTCAGCGCGACGATCCAATACAGCCTGACCTATACCGGCCTCGACGGCATGGACGCCTCGACCGCGGGCATCGTGATCCAGCTCGAGGTGCCCTTCGCAGCGCTGATCGCCGCCATCTTCCTCAAGGAACATTTGGGTTGGCGGCGCGCGCTGGGGATGGCCATGGCGTTTGGCGGCGTGGGATTGATGTGCGGCGAACCCAAGGTTCAAGAGAACATGCTGCCGGTGTTCTTCGTTATGGGCGGCGCGCTCACATGGGCCATCGGCCAGGTAATGGTGCGCGCGCTGGGTCATGTCGGCGGCTTCACTCTGATCGCCTGGGTCGCGGCGATGGCGGCACCCCAGCTTTTCCTCTCTTCCGCCGCCTTCGAGAGTGGCCAATGGGAGGCATTGCGCGATGCCACCTGGGTCACGTGGGCCGCCATCCTCTATCTCGGCCTGATCATGAACGGCGTCGGCTATGCGATGTGGTATCACCTCTTGGGTCGTTATCCGGTCAACCAGGTGATGCCCTACCTCCTCCTGGTGCCGGTGACGACGGTGGCGACTGGCGTCCTCCTGCTGGGTGAGGAACTGACCTGGATCGTCGCAGTGGGCGGACTTGTGGTGGTTTCCGGTATCGCCTTCATCACGGTCGATCTGGAGCGGCTTTTACCAGCCAAATCCCGCGCCGTGCGCGGATAATCTAAGTCTGGAAGCCGCCTCGCCCTTGTTCACGGCGGCCCGCGCCACTAACCTTGATCACCCTATAGAGACGTGCTTTTCGGCCCGACAGGACATGGGAGGGACTGAAGAGTGGACGGTTTCGTCGGCGTAAACGACGTTATCGAGCCGCGTCGTCTTAAGGCGCTTTCGGAACGATCCGACGCGAAAGGTCTCGCCCAAGCGGCGAGTCATTTGGGCGCGATCGGCGCGACGACCGCCTGCCTCGCGCTCACCTGGGACAGTTGGTGGGCAGCGCCGTTCTTCTTTTTGCAAGGCGTTCTTCTCAACCAACTCTATGCCGCCGAGCATGAGTGCTATCACGCTACTGCGTTCCAAACCCGTTGGCTCAACGACTGGTTCGGACGTCTGTTCGGTTTCGTGAATTTCTATCCCAGCGACTACGACAAGTGGCAGCACTTCGCCCATCACCGCCACACGCAGGATTGGGAGAAGGACACCGAGCTTCTCAAGCGCAAGCCCTATGGCTCCGTCTGGTCCTTCCTCTGGATGTTTTCGGGTGTGCCGTTTTTCTACTACCGCATCCGCTCGATCGTGGGCCACGCGTTCGGCCATATCCCGGAAAAGGTTTTCACCGAGCGGCAGACGCGCATCCTGATTCTGTCGGCGCGCCTGCATCTCGCGGGCTATGGGCTGATCGTAGGCAGCGCGCTGACGTTCCAATCCTGGTGGCCGCTGATCTATTGGATCGGCCCCATGATCTGCACCAAGTGGGTCTATTGGCTGCAAGGCATCGGCGAGCACACCGCCACCACGCATCACCGCAATACGTTGCAGAACACGCGCACGTTTAAAACCAACGCCTTCATGCGCTGGGTGCACTGGAACATGACCTACCACACGGTGCACCACACCTTCCCGAGCGTGCCGTTCCACCGGCTGCCCGAGCTTCACCGCGAGGTGACGGCGAAATATCCGCACCCGTTGCCGGAGGTCACCTATTTCGGCTGCTGGCTGATGCTCTTCCACGCGCTGCGGCGCGGCCTCACCGAGTTGGACATGGTGGCCGAGGCGGATGCCGCCTATCTCGCGCGCATGACGAAGGCCCGCGCCGCAGAATAGACTTCACGGACGCGTCCTGGAGACACCCGTGATCGACGGCTTGAACGTCATCGAGCGGCGCTCGCCAAACCACGGCGAACGGCGCTTGCCCATCGACATGATCCTGATCCACTACACGGACATGGAGAGCGCCGAGGCCGCGCTCGGCCGCCTGGGAGATCCCGTGGCCGAAGTCAGCGCGCACTATCTAATCGACGAAGACGGCACCACTTACGCGCTGGTCGATGAAGCGCTGCGCGCGTGGCACGCGGGAGCGGGATTTTGGGCGGGGGAGACGGATATCAATTCACGCTCGATCGGGATTGAGTTGCAGAACCCGGGGCACGGGTTGGGGTATCGGGATTTTCCCCCTACGCAGACCGCGGTATTGGAACGGATTTTGCGGTATCTAATTACCAAATATTCGATTCCCCAGAAACACATACTGGGGCATTCGGATGTGGCGCCGGGGCGCAAGCGGGATCCGGGCGAGCGGTTCCCCTGGCAGGCCCTGGCCACGGCGGGGCTGGGACGTTGGCCGAAGCCGCGCAAGCCCGACGGCGGGCCGGTCATCGCGCCCGGCAAGACCCACGCGCTGGTGGCCGCCACACAGGAGGCGTTGGGGGTGTACGGGTACGGTCCGATCCGCGTCACCGGCACCCTCGATGCCGCGACCGAGGCGGTCGTGACCGCCTTCCAACGCCACTTCGTCCCGGAATGTTTCGCGCCCGGCACCGAACCTCCCGGCCATCTCGGCCCCCTCACCCGCGCGCGCCTGGCCGGACTCGTTGACGAAGGTGCCGCCAAGGCCTAACTAAACCCCTGCCAGACGGCCGGATGGCCGCCTTCGCATGCGAATGCGGGGGAGGAAAGTCCGGGCTCCATGGAAACGCGGTGCCGGGTAACACCCGGCGGGGGCGACCCCAGGGACAGTGCCACAGAGAAGAGACCGCCACAGCCGAACCCGGGCTTGCCCGGGCCAGGCCGGCAAGGGTGAAACGGAGCGGTAAGAGCGCCCCGCGCCTCCGGTAACGGAGGCGGCACGGCAAACCCCACCGGGAGCAAGACCAAATAGGGACGGCACGCCGGGCGCAAGCCCGGCAGGCGGGTTTCCAAGCCGCCGTCCGGGTCGGTCGCGCGAGGCGCCCCGCAAGGGGCGCCCCAGATGAATGGTCATCCCCCGCGCAAGCGGGGACAGAACCCGGCTTACAGGCCGTCTGGCAATTCTTATAGGGTAATAAATTACCGCTATTCCTGAGCCGCACCTGGACCGCGCGCGATCCCGGAACGGTCGCGCGGCGGCCCCGCCGGACGCCACGGCACGGTGGCGCGGCTGCACGGGCACGGTGGAGCGGCTGCCCCGGCAGGGTGGAGCGGCTGCGCGGATGCGGTGGACCGCCCGCGCGCCGATAGCCCAGCACTGCGGCCGCACGGACGGGCATCTGCAAAGCCAAGGCGCGCGCGCCGCAGCGGGAAGCCTCGGCGCCGGGAAGTCGCCGCCCTTTCCGCGTTGAGGCAGGGAAATGCACGGTTTTCCGCAACTCTGGGGCGGCCGCGGTTTTACTTGCGCTCCGTTCAAGTATTCCTTCGCGCATCCCAGAGCGAATACTTGCGAAGTCTTCCCCTTCGTCTTCGAACCCCGCGCCCCGCTTCGGATTAAAAATCCTGATGGGAACATAGAGGGAACATAATTTCGTCGCATTTGCGGGACAGGATACGTGGGTCGGGAGGCCGACGAGGACTTGCACTAGATCGGCCGCGGATTCAAAAACCGGCCACAAACTCTTGAAACTCACAGGCTTTTACTATGAGAAGTCATTGACGCCCATATAATCCCATGTTATCCCACGATGTCCCATGAAAGTACGCCCGCGCGGCGTGCCCAAACGGGACCCGATGTGGAGCCCGGTCGGGGAGACGGGCCAGGGGCCATGGGGCGTGGAACGGGCGATGCCGCTGTTCCTCAACACCCACGTGAACAAGGTGGATCGCAAGGGGCGGGTTTCCGTCCCGGCGCCCTTTCGCGCGGCCCTGACCGGCCAGGCTTTCAGCGGCATCGTGGCGTTCCCCTCCTTCCGCGCGCCCGCCATCGAGGCGTTGGACCGCGCGCGCATGGAGCATCTGTCCCAGAGCACCGACGACCTGGCGCAATTCTCGGAGGCGCACGACGATCTGTCGGTCGCGATCTTCGCGAACGCGGCCGAACTGGCCTTCGACGGCGAGGGCCGCATCATGCTGCCCGAGACGCTGGCCAAGCATGCCGGCATCGACGAGCTGGCGGCTTTCGTCGGCCTGGGCCAAACCTTCCAGATCTGGAATCCGGAGCGCTTCGACGCCTATCGCCGCTCGGCCGCCGAGCGCGCGCGGGAAAAGGGCGCGTCGCTGGTCCTGCGCCGGCCGGCGCCGGGCGGAGACGCGCCATGATCTCCGGCACAGGCGCGCCAGACCAGCCGGGCGCGCACGTCCCGGTGATGCTCGGCGAAATCCTCGACCTCCTGGCGCCGCGCGACGGCGCGATCTACGTCGACGGCACCTTCGGCGCGGGCGGCTACAGCCGCGCGCTGCTTGAGGCCGCCGATTGCACCGTGCTGGCCGTCGACCGCGACCCCGATGCTATCCGGCGCGCCGATGCGCTGAAGAATTCCTTCGGTCCGCGCTTCGCCATCACGGAAGGCCGCTTCGGCGACATGGCCGCGCTGTTGGCGGCGCGTCTGCCCGCGGGCGCCGATGGCATCGCGCTCGACCTCGGCGTCTCCTCGCCCCAGCTCGACGACGACAGCCGCGGCTTCTCGTTCCGCGCCGACGGTCCGCTCGACATGCGGATGGAGAAATCCGGCCCTTCCGCCGCCGACGTCGTGAACACGGCGTCCGAAAACGAACTGGCCGATATCATTTTCAACCTGGGCGACGAGCGTTACGCGCGCCGCATCGCGCGCGCCATCGTGGCCGCGCGCCGCGAGAAGAAGCTGACGCGGACGCGCGAGCTGGCCGAGCTGGTGCGTGCTGCCGTGCCCGCCGCCGCGCGCAACGACGCCGCCATCCATCCGGCCACGCGCACCTTCCAGGCGTTGCGCATCCATGTGAACGACGAGCTGGGCGAATTGGACCGCGGTTTGGCCGCGGCCGAAACGCTCTTGGCGCCGGATGGCGTCCTGGCCGTCGTGTCGTTCCATTCGCTCGAGGATCGCAGGGTCAAAGCGTTCCTGCGGTCGAGAAGCGGCGGCGCACCCCGCGCTTCGCGCCACCTCCCAACCGGGGCCGGGAGCGCCGCCGCGCCTTCGTTCGAATTGTTGACCCGCCGGGCTCTGCGCCCGTCGGACGACGAGGTCGCCCGCAATCCCCGTGCGCGCTCCGCCCGTTTGCGCGCCGGTCGCCGCACCCACGCCCCGGCTTGGCCGGACACGTCCTGGAGGAACGCCGCATGATCCGCCGCTCCACCATCCTCACGCTCTTGATCGCCATCGGCCTCGGTTTCGGCCTGTTCCGCCTCACCTACGAGGTGCAGACGCTGGAAGGCGAACTGGCGCAGGTCAACCGCGCGGTCGCGGCCGAGCGCGAAGCCATCCATGTCCTGCGGGCCGAGTGGAGTTACCTGAACGAACCCTCGCGACTGGAAGCGCTGACCAAGAAACATCTGAGCCTGCGTGCCACGCAGGACAGCCGCATCCGCACCGTCGCCGAAATTCCGGCGCGCCCGGATGCGCCGGCCGCCGTTGCCGCGGCCACCGATGCCACGACGCCTGGCGCGACGACGGTCGCCGCCAACGTGACGACCGCCTCGCCGTGGGGCGAGGCCCGCCCCACCCTCGCCGCGGGGAAGCCGCTGCCGTGAACCAAGCGACCAAGCCGGGCCGTCGGACCGCCGCGCCCCCCGGGGCGCGGGTGGTGATCGACGGCGCGGCGAAGCAGGCGCTCGAGATCGGGCGCAACCGTCTGTTCGTCATCGCAGCCGTCTTCGCATTGGGTTTCACCGTCATCGGCGGCCGCGTCGTCGACGTGATGGCGTTCAAGGGCGGTACCGCGCCGAAGAGCGCGGCCGTCGTCGTTGAACAGCCCGACCGCGCACCGATCCGCGACCGCAACGGCGAGCTTCTGGCCACGAGTCTCGGCACGGCATCCCTGTTCGCCGACGCGACCCAGGTGCCCGACGCGGCCGCGGCCGCGCGCCGGCTGAAGGACGTGCTGCCCGAACTGAACGAGGCCGATGTCCGCACGAAATTGACGTCGGAGCGCCGTTTCGTCTGGATTCACCGCAACCTGACGCCACGCCAGCAATACGCCGTCAACCGCCTGGGTATTCCCGGCCTGTCGTTCCAGCGCGAGGCGCGCCGCGTCTATCCGCAAGGGGCGATGGCCGCGCACGTCGTGGGCTTCACCGACGTGGACGGCAAGGGCATCGCCGGCATCGAGCGTTCCTTCGACGGCGCACTGGCGGCGGGCACGGCGCCCATCGACCTATCCCTCGACATGCGCGTGCAGCACGCGGTGGTCGACGAGCTGAGCAACGCGATCAAGAGCTTCAACGCCATCGGCGGCGTCGGCGTCGTGCTGGACGTGCGCTCGGGCGAGGTGCTGGCGCTGGCCTCGCTCCCCGACTTCGACCCGAATCATCCCGGCGACGCGAAGCCCGACAATCGCTTCAACCGCGCGACCCTCGGCGTCTACGAAATGGGTTCGACCTTCAAGACTTTCGTCATCGCGGGCGCGCTCGATTCCGGCACGACGACGCTGAAGGGCGGTTACGACGCGACCAACCCGATCCATGTCGGCCGCTTCACCATCGAGGACTATCACGCCAAGCGTCGCTGGCTGTCGGTGCCGGAGATCTACATCCATTCGTCCAACATCGGCGCCGCCAAGATGGCGCTGGACCTGGGCACGCCCCAGTTCCGCGCCTTCCTGCGCAGCGTGGGTTTCAACGAACCCAGCCCCTTGGAGATCCCCGAGGTCGGCGCGCCCATGTCGCCCGCGCAATGGCGCGATGTGAACACCATGACCATCGCCTTCGGCCATGGCATGGCCGTTTCGCCCATCCAGTTGGCCAGCGCCACGGCCGCCATGATCAACGGCGGCATCCTGGTCCAGCCGACGCTCATCAAGCGCTCGCACGCCGAAGGCACGCTGGGCACGCGCGTGATCTCGCGCGAGACATCCAACGACATGCGCAGGCTGATGCGCCTGGTGGTCGAGCAGGGCACGGCCAAGTCGGCCGAGGTTCCCGGCTACTTGGTCGGCGGCAAGACGGGCACGGCCGAAAAGATCGGTGCCGGCGGCTACAAGAAGAAGTCGCTGATGTCGTCCTTCATCGGCGCCTTTCCGATGAACGATCCGCGCTACCTGGTGCTGGTCATGCTCGACGAGCCCAAGGGCAACAAGGAGTCCTACGGCTATGCCACGGGCGGCTGGGTCGCGGCACCGGCGGGAGGCCGCATCGTGCGCCGCATTGGACCGCTGCTCGGTGTCGAACCGATCGACGACAGTACGCCCGAGATGAAGAAAGAGATGTTTGTCGTGGTGAATCCGAGGGCACCGACCCTTGCGTCTTATTGATCTGATGGCGGAGGAACGCGGCATCGTGAATCTCGACCCGGTGACCGGCGCTCTCGACATTCGCGGCCTCGCCGCGGATTCGCGTGCCGTGCGTCCGGGTTTCCTGTTCGCGGCGCTAGCCGGCAGCCGCGCCGACGGGCGCGCCTATATCGCCGACGCGCGCCAACGCGGTGCGGTCGCGTTGCTGGGCCGCCCCGATATCGCCGCCGACGCGCAAGGCATGGCCTTCATCGCCGACGCCAATCCGCGCCGCCGCCTGGCCCGCATGGCTGCCGCCTTCTACGGCGCGCAGCCGTCCACCGTGGCCGCCGTCACCGGCACCAACGGCAAGACTTCGACCGTTACCTTCACGCGCCAGTTGTGGATCGCGCTCGGCCGCCGCGCGGCCAGCCTCGGCACGCTGGGCGTCACGTCACCCGACATGAACGTGAACGAGGGCCTGACCACGCCCGATCCGGTCGCACTGCACGACACGCTGGCCAAGCTGGCGAAAAGCGGCGTCGACCACGCGGCCTTGGAAGCCTCCAGCCACGGGTTGGACCAGTTCCGTCTGGACGGTGTGCGCATTTCGCTGGCCGCGTTCACCAATTTGACGCGCGACCATCTGGACTATCACCGCGATATGAAGACTTACCGGACGGCCAAACTGCGGCTGTTCGCGGAGCTTCTGGCGCCCGATGGCGCGGCCGTGCTGAACGCGGACGCGGACGGGGTCGAGCATTTCCGCGCGGTCTGCGACGCGCGCCGCCTGCGCGTCCTGACTTACGGCGAACGCGGCGCGGATCTTCGGCTCGAAGCCGTGGAGGCGCGCCCGGACGGACAGCGCATCACCGTGAGTATCGCCGGCAAGAGCCACGACATCTTTCTTCCCCTGGTCGCGCGCTTCCAAGCCATGAACGCGCTGTGCGCGCTGGGTCTCGTGACCGCCGGCGGCGAGGCGATGGACAAGGCCCTGGCCGCGATGGCCGCGCTGCACGGCGTGCCCGGCCGCGTCCAGCGCGTCGCCGTCTTGTCCAGCGGCGCGGGCATCTATGTCGATTACGCCCACACACCCGACGCGCTGGAAACCGTCCTGCGCGCGCTGCGCCCCCATGCGGCGCGGCGCCTGTCGGTCGTCTTCGGCTGCGGCGGCGACCGCGATCCAGGTAAGCGTCCTCTGATGGGTGAAGTCGCGCGGCGCCTGGCCGACGACGTCTTCGTCACCGACGACAATCCGCGCGGCGAGAAACCGGCCGAGATCCGCCGCCAGATCCTGGCGGCCTGTCCGGATGCCAAGGAGTTCGCTTCGCGCGCCGACGCCATCGGCGCCGCCGTCGCCGCCTTGCAGGCGGGCGACGTGCTGGTCGTCGCGGGCAAGGGACACGAGCGTTATCAGATCGTCGGCGACACCGTCCTGCCTTTCGACGACGCCATGATCGCCGCCGACGCCGCGCGGGCGCGCGGAGGCCGCGCATGACGTTGTGGACCGCCATCGACGCCGCCGCCGCGACCAAGGGCCGGGCCACCGGCCCCTTCGCCGCCGACGGCGTTTCCATCGACAGCCGAACGGTCGCCAAGGGCGACTTGTTCGTGGCGCTGAAGGGCCCGAGCTTCGACGGCCACGATTACGTCGCCGACGCGCTGGCCAAGGGCGCCGCCGCGGCCGTGGTGGCGCACCGTCCCGCCGGTTGTGAGGACGCACCTCTTCTTATCGTCGAGGACACGGACACGGCTTTGTCCAACCTGGCGCGCGCGGCGCGCCGGCGCACGCGCGCCAAGATCGCGGCCGTCACCGGCAGCGTCGGCAAGACCGGCACCAAGGAGGCGTTGGCCAAGGCGCTTTCCGACCAAGGCAAGACCGCCCATTCGCCCGGCAATCTGAACAACCAATGGGGCTTGCCGCTGTCGTTGGCGCGTCTGCCGGCCGACGCGGCCTTCGGCGTGTTCGAGCTCGGCATGAATCATGCCGGCGAGATCGCCCAACTGACCCGCCTGGCCCAGCCGGACGTGGCCATCATCACCACCATCGCTCCCGTGCATCTGGAATACTTCAACTCGACCTTCGAGATCGCCGAGGCCAAGGCCGAGATCTTCGAGGGCATGAGCGGCGGCACCGCGGTGCTCAACCGCGACAACGCTTACTTCCCGCTTCTGGCCGGACACGCCACGGGGCGCGGCGTCGGCCGCGTCTTCGGCTTCGGCGCCCATCCCGACGCCAACGCGCGGCTCGAGGCGTGCGCGGTGGATTCCGACGGTACCTCCGTCGATGCCTCGCTGGACGGCAAGGAATTGCACTACCGCCTGGGTCTGCCCGGACGGCAATGGGCGCTCAGCAGCCTGGCCGTCCTCGCCGCGACGGCGGCGTTGGGCGCCGACGTCGCGACCGCCATGGACGCGTTGACGCGCATGGAAGGCCTGGACGGACGCGGCCGCCGCCACAAGGTTTCGCTGCCGTCCGGCACCATCACCCTGATCGACGAAAGTTACAACGCAAGCCCCGTGTCGATGCGCGCCGCCATCGACGTGCTGGCCGCGTCGACGCCGGGCACGGGCGGCCGCCGCATCGCCGTCTTGGGCGACATGCTGGAGCTGGGGCCGAGTTCCGCCGCCATGCACGCGGCCCTGGCCGAAGCGCTGACCGCGAACCGCATCGACCTGGTCTTCCTGGTCGGCAAGCAGATGGCCGCGCTGGAGAGCGAACTGCCGCGCGCCATGCGCGGCGGGCGCAGCAAAACCGCCGACGAGGCGGTCGCCCCGATCATCGCGCAACTGCGCGACGGCGACGTCGTCACCGTCAAGGCATCGCACGGCATCCGCACCGACCGCATCGTCCGCGCGATCCTCGACGCGGGCCGCGCGACCCCGAGCCGGCATTGAGGCGTAGACATGCTCTATAATCTGATCGCGCCCTACGCCCAGGACTTCCCGGTCTTCAACCTGTTCCGGTATCTGACCTTCCGGACGGGCGGCGCGGTCATCACCGCGCTCATCATCAGCTTCGTCCTGGGCCCGCGCCTGATCGCCTGGCTGCGCCGCGTGCAGGTGCATGGCCAGCCGATCCGCGAGGACGGCCCGGCCGACCATCTTCTGCGCAAGAAGGGCACGCCCACCATGGGCGGGTTCCTGATCCTGATCGCGCTGACCGTCAGCACGGTCCTGTGGGCCGACATCAGCAACGGTTATGTCTGGGCGGTTCTTCTGGTCGCCGTGGGCTTCGGCGCCGTCGGCGGCGCGGACGATTTCATGAAGCTGACCAAGCGCAACAGCAAGGGCCTGCCCGGCCGCCTGAAGCTTCTCTGGCAAGTGCTGATCTCGCTGGGTGCCACGATCTGGATCGTCTCGATCGCGAATCCGACGCTGTCGACCAGCCTGGCCGTCCCGTTCATCAAGACGCTGTTGATCGATCTGGGCTGGTTCTTCATCCCCTTTGCCATCTTCGTGATGGTGGGCGCGTCGAACGCGGTGAACCTGACCGACGGGCTGGACGGCCTGGCCATCGTGCCGGTGATGATCGCGGCGAGCGTGTTCGGCTTCATCGCCTACCTGGTCGGCAACCTGGTCTTCGCCAACTACCTGCAAATCCACTATGTCGCCGGCACCGGCGAGCTGGCCGTGTTGTGCGGCGCCCTGGTCGGCGCAAGCCTGGGCTTCCTGTGGTTCAACGCGCCGCCCGCCATGGTCTTCATGGGCGACACGGGCTCCTTGTCCATGGGCGGGGCGCTGGGCGCCATCAGCGTCGTCATCAAGCACGAGCTGGTGCTGGCCATCGTCGGCGGCCTGTTCGTGCTGGAAACCATCTCGGTCATCGTCCAGGTCGCGTCCTTCAAGCTGACCGGCAAGCGCGTCTTCCGCATGGCGCCGCTGCACCATCACTTCGAGCAGAAGGGCTGGGCGGAATCGACCATCGTCATCCGCTTTTGGATCATCGCCTCCATCCTGGCCCTGGCCGGCCTCGCCACGCTGAAACTGCGGTGAAGGCGGCATGATCGACCTTTCCTTCCTCGCCAATAAACGCATCGCGGTGCTGGGGCTCGGGCGCTCCGGCTACAACGCCGCGCGTTCGTTGATGGCGGGTAAGGCCGTGGTCATGGCGTGGGACGACGACGCCAAACGGCGCGAGACCTGCGCGGCGGGCGGTATGCCCATCGCCGACCCCATGGGCCTCGACTGGTCCAAGATGGACATGCTGGTGCTGAGCCCCGGCATCCCGCATCGCTTCCCCGCGCCGCATCCGGTGGCGCAGGCCGCCCGCGACGCCGGCGTTCCCATCGTCTCGGACGTCGAACTTTTGGCGCGCGCGCGGCCCGATGCGACCTTCATCGGCATCACCGGCACCAACGGTAAGTCGACCACCACCTCGCTGATCGGCCACATCCTGGAATCGGCGGGCTGCAAGGTGGCCGTGGGCGGCAATCTGGGCACCCCGGCCCTCACCCTGCCCGCGCTCGGCGCGGACGGCGTCTATGTGTTGGAGATGTCGTCCTATCAGCTCGAGATCACGCCCTCGCCCGTCTTCGACGTGGCGCTCTTGCTGAACATCAGCCCCGATCATTTGGACCGCCACGGCGGAATGATCGGCTACATCGCCGCCAAGCGCGCGATCTTCCACGGCGCGCGTACGGCCATCGTCGGCATCGACGACGAACATTCGCGTGCCATTCGCGCCGCACTGGCGCAAGGCGACGGCGTCAAGACCATTCCGGTCTCGGGTATCGACGCGGCGCCGGGCGGCGTTTACGTCCAAGCGGGCCAGTTGATCGACGACATGGCCGGCCGCGCCGAGCGCGTGGCCGATCTCGGCCAGGCGCGCGCCCTGCCCGGCGTGCACAACGGACAGAACGCCGCCGCGGCCTACGCCGCCGTGCGCGCCATCGACCTGGGCCGCGAGTCCGCCGCGCGCGGCATCCTGACCTTCCCGGGGCTGGCGCACCGGCAGGAGCTGATCGCGACCATCCGCGGTGTGCGTTACATCAACGACAGCAAGGCCACCAACGCCGACGCGACCGCGCGCGCCCTGGCCTGCTACGACACCATCTATTGGATCGCGGGCGGCGTGGCGAAGGAAGGCGGCATCGATTCGCTCGGGCCCCTGCACCCGCGCATCGCGCACGCCTTCCTGATCGGCGCGGCGGCGGAGCCGTTCGGGCGCACCCTCGAAGGCCACGTGCCCGCGACGCAATCCGGCGACCTGGCCACGGCCGTGCGCCAGGCCCACGCCATGGCCCAGCAATCGTCGAAGAAACCGGCCGTCGTTCTTCTGTCGCCGGCCTGCGCCTCGTTCGACCAGTTCGACAATTTCGAAGCGCGCGGCGAGGCGTTCCGCACCCTGGTCTTGGGTCTGAACGGCGACGCCGAACCCCATCGCGGGGGAGCCGCGGCATGAGCCCCTTCGCCCGCAACAACACGAGTGCCTTGGGCCGGTGGTGGTGGACCGTCGACCGTTGGACCTTGGCCGCGCTGGCCGGTCTGATCGCGGTCGGCGCCATGCTGACCTTCGCCGCCAGCCCGTCGGTCGCGCACCGCATCGGGCTGGAGCCGCTCTATTTCGTGCGCCGCCAGCTCATGTACATGCCGCTGGCCGTGGCCATCATGGTGGGCGTGTCGCTGTTGTCCGTGCGCGACATCCGCCGCCTGGCCGCCATCGTCCTTCTGGTCGGCGTGCTGTTCATGGCGCTGACCCCGATCGTCGGCATGGAGATCAAGGGTGCGAAGCGCTGGATCGCGCTAGGGCCCCTGTCGCTGCAACCGTCGGAATTCGTGAAACCCGCCTTCGCCGTAATCGCGGCCTGGCTGTTCTCCAGCGAGCGGCTGCGCGCGGGCATTCCCGGCAACACGATCTCGATCGCCCTCTTCCTCGTGATCGTGCTTCTGCTGGTGCGCCAGCCCGACTTCGGCATGATCGTGGTGATCTCCGTCGTCTGGTTCACCCAATTCTTCCTGGCCGGCCTGCCCTTCCTGTGGGTGGCAGCGTTCGGCCTGCTGGCCGTGGGCGGCGGTATCGGCGCCTATGTGGCCTTCCCCCACGTGGCCAGCCGCGTGGACCGTTTCCTCGATCCGGCCTCGGGCGACACCTATCAGGTTTCGACCGCCTTGCAGGCCTTCATCTCGGGCGGCTGGTTCGGCCGCGGTCCGGGCGAAGGCAACGTGAAGACGATCATCCCCGACGCGCACAGCGATTTCGTCTTCGCGGTGGCGGGCGAGGAGTTCGGCCTGTTCGCATGCCTGCTGATCGTCTCTCTCTTCGCCTTCGTCGTCCTGCGCGGCTTCACCAAGCTGCTGAAGGAATCGGATCTTTTCGTCCTGTTGGCGACGGGCGGGCTTCTGACCCAGTTCGGCCTGCAGGCCTTCATCAACATGGCGTCCACGTTGAGCCTGATGCCGACCAAGGGCATGACCCTGCCCTTCATCAGCTATGGCGGCTCTTCGCTTCTGGCCTTGGCCTTTGCCATGGGCATGGTGCTGGGCTTCCTCCGGCGCCGCAGCGCCACGGGCGGTCGCGCATGAGCGGCGAGCGCAAAGTCCTCCTGGCCGCGGGCGGCACCGGCGGGCATCTGTTCCCGGCCGAGGCGTTGGCGCACGAGCTGCTGGCACGCGGCGTGCGCCCGTCGCTGATGACCGACCGGCGCGGCGCGTCCGTGCCGGCCGCGCTGTCTTCCATCGAGATCCATCGCGTGCGCGCGGGCGGCGTCGCCAGCGGCAGCACCGTGAAGCGCATGGCCGGCATGGCCTCGCTCCTCTGCGGCATGCTGGAAGCGCGGCGCATCGTCCGCCGCATCCGGCCCGACGCCGTGGTCGGCTTCGGCGGCTATGCCTCCCTTCCCGCCATGATGGCGGCCACGGGTGCCGGCGTGCCCGCCATGATCCACGAACAGAACGCCGTCCTGGGCCGCGCCAACCGCATGATGGCGCCCCGCGCGCGGCGCATCGCCACCTCGTTCGAGACCGTGTCGGGCGTGCGCGAGGCGGACCGAAGCAAGATTCGCGTCACCGGCAATCCGGTGCGCGCCGAGATCGCCGCCGTTGGACCCTATGAAGCGCCGACGGCGAATGGCGAACTGCGCGTCCTCGTATTCGGCGGCAGCCTGGGCGCCTCGGTGTTCGGCCGCATGGTGCCCGCCGCGATCGAGAAGCTGGACGCGGTCTTGCGCAAACGCCTGCGCATCGTGCAGCAATGCCGCGCCGAAGACCTCGACCGCGTGGCCGCCGCCTACCGGACGCTGGGCGTCGAGGCCGAGACGCGCAAATTCTTCGACGACATGCCGCGCCGCCTGGGCTGGGCCCATCTCGTGCTCTGCCGCGCGGGCGCTTCGACCATCGCTGAACTGTCGGCGGCGGGCCGGCCGGCGCTGCTCGTGCCCTATCCGCATGCGACCGACGATCACCAGACGGCGAACGCCAAGGCGCTGGAAGCGGCCGGCGGCGTCTGGGTTCTGCCCGAGCGCGAGATGACGGCGGAAAGCCTGGCATCGGCATTGGCCGAGAAATTGTCCAACCCGGTTCTGCTGGGCACCGCCGCCATGGCGCTGCGCGCCGGCGCGCGCAGGAACGCCGCGCGGGCGCTGGCCGACGAGGTCGCCTCCCTGATGGACCACCCGGTCCGGGAGAAGGCGGCATGAGGGGGCTTCCGCTCGACATCGGCATCATCCATTTCGTCGGCATCGGCGGCATCGGCATGAGCGGCATCGCCGAGATCCTGCACAACCTGGGCTACAAGGTGCAGGGCAGCGACGCGGCCGAGAGCGCCAACGTCAAACGCCTGCAGAAGCTGGGCATCCGCACCTTCGTCGGCCACAAGGCCGAGAATTTGGGCGACGCCGAAGTGGTGGTGGTTTCCTCGGCGGTGAAAGCCGACAACCCGGAAGTCACCGACGCGCGTGCGCGCCTGATTCCGGTCGTGCGCCGCGCCGAGATGCTGGGCGAGCTGATGCGCCTGAAATGGTCGGTCGCCATCGGCGGCACCCACGGCAAGACCACCACGACGTCGATGGTGGGCGCCATGCTGGACGCCGCCGACATCGATCCCACCGTGATCAACGGCGGCATCATCAACGCCTACGGCACCAATGCGCGGCTGGGCGCCGGCGAATGGATGGTGGTCGAGGCCGACGAATCCGACGGCACCTTCACCAAGCTGCCGGCCACCATCGCGGTCGTGACCAACATCGACCCCGAGCACATGGACCATTACGGCGATTTCGACGCGCTGCGCCGCGCCTTCGACCATTTCGTGCAGAACGTGCCGTTCTACGGCTTCGCCATCCTGTGCATCGACCACCCCGAGGTGCAGGCCATGATCCCGCGCGTCTCGGATCGCCGAATCGTGACCTACGGCATGAGCCCGCAGGCCGACGTGCGCGCGACCAACATCGAGATGGGCCCGGACGGTGCTGTCTACGACGTCACCATCGTCGACCGCTTCCAGAACGAGACGCGCACGATCGCGGGCATGAAGCTGCCCATGGTCGGGCGGCACAACGTGCAGAACTCGCTGGCCGCGATCGCCGTCGCGCATGAGATGCGCGTGCCGGACGAAACCATCCGCAAGGCGCTGGCCGGCTTCAGCGGCGTGAAGCGGCGCTTCACCCGCACGGGCGAGGCCAACGGCATCACCGTGATCGACGATTACGGCCACCACCCGGTCGAGATCCAGGCCGTGCTCGCCGCCGCGCGCACGGCGACAAGGGGTGGGGTGGTCGCCGTCGTCCAGCCGCACCGCTACACGCGCCTGTCCAGCCTGTTCGAGGAATTCTGTTCCTGCTTCAACGACGCCGACACGGTGATCGTGGCCGACGTCTATGCCGCGGGCGAGAAGCCGATCGAGGGCGCCAACAAGGACGCCCTGGTCGAGGGCTTGCGCCGCCGCGGCCATCGCCACGTCATCGCGCTCGCCGACCGCGCGTCGTTGGCCGAGACGGTCGCGAGCGTGGCCAAGCCGGGCGACCTCGTGGTCTGCCTGGGTGCCGGCGACATCACCTATTGGGCCGCTTCGCTGCCCGACGAGCTGCAGGCGCTGATGGCGCCGAACAAGCGCGCGGGAGGGGCCGCATGATGGCCGCGCGCGCGTTGCCCCGCCTGATCGAGCGCCTGCCCGAAGTGCGCGGGCGCTATACGGAAGACTCGCCGCTCTCGCGCGTGACCTGGTTCGGCGTCGGCGGACCGGCGGAGGTCATGTTCCGTCCCGCCGACCGCGACGACCTGGCCGCGTTCCTGGCCGGCAAGCCCGGCGACGTACCGGTGACCGTGATCGGCGTCGGTTCGAACCTCTTGGTGCGCGACGGCGGCATTCCGGGCGTGGTGATCCGCCTGGGCAAGGGGTTCGTCGAGGTGAGCCGCGAGGGCGGGCATGTGCGCGCGGGCGCAGGCGCGCTCGACGCCAACGTCGCGCGCTGGTGCGCCGAGGAAGGCCTCGAGGGACTCGAATTCTATTCCGGCATCCCGGGCACGATCGGCGGCGCCTTGCGCATGAACGCGGGCGCTTATGGCGTCGAGACCAAGGACGTGCTGGTCTCGGCCGAAGCGGTCGATCTTTCCGGCCGGGTGCATGCGGTCGACGCGAAGGCTCTTGGCCTGTCCTATCGCCACTCCGATGCGCCCGGAGACTGGATCTTCACCGCCGCGATCTTCCGCGCGAAGCCCGGCGACCGCGCCGCGATCACGAAGCGCATGGAAGAGATCCAGGCCAGCCGCGAAGCCACCCAGCCGATCCGCAGCCGCACGGGCGGCAGCACCTTCAAGAACCCGCCGGGCGAGAAGGCGTGGCAGCTGATCGAACGCGCCGGCTGCCGCGGCCTCACGCGCGGCGGCGCCATGGTGTCCGAGAAGCATTGCAATTTCCTGATCAACACGGGCGGCGCGACCGCGGCCGAGCTGGAAGGCTTGGGCGAGGACGTGCGCCGCCGCGTGCGCGAGGAAACCGGCATCACGCTCGAATGGGAGATCAAGCGCGTGGGAGTGCCGCGATGAGCAAGCAATCCGTCGTGGTCCTCTTGGGCGGCTGGTCCGCCGAGCGCGAAGTGTCGCTGGTCAGCGGCGCGGCCGTGGTCAAGGCGCTGGGCGAGGCCGGCTACGAGGTCCGCACCCATGACATGACCCACGATCTGGGCGCGCTGATGCGCGCGCTCGAGCCGCGCCCCGTCGCCGTCTTCAACGCGCTGCACGGCCGCTACGGCGAGGACGGGCGCATCCAGGGCATCTTGGACATCCTGGGCGTGCCCTACACGCACTCGGGCATGCTGGCGTCCGCCGTCGCCATGAACAAGCCGCTGGCCAAGCGCCTGTTCGAGGATGCCGGCATCCCCTGCCCGCCGGGCCTGGTGATCCGCGCGGCCGACGCCTTCAAGGCCCACCCGATGGAACCGCCCTATGTGATGAAGCCCGTCGACGAGGGCTCGAGCGTGGGTGTCGTGATCGTGCAGAAGGGCGACAGCCTGGCGCCCATGGACTGGCCCTACGGCGACGAGATCATGGTCGAGCGCTTCATCCCCGGCCGCGAGATCACGGTGGCGGTGATGGGCGACCGGCCGCTGGCCGTGACGGAGCTTCGCCCGCACGGCGGCTTCTACGACTACGAAGCGAAATACACCGACGGCAAGACCGAGCACCTGATTCCGGCACCCTTGCCCAAGGACGCCTATGACGAAGCGCTCGACCTGGCCTTGCGCGCGCACCGGGCGCTGGGCTGCCGCGGCGTCAGCCGTTCGGACCTGCGCTACGACGACACGCAAGGCGGCCGCGGCCGCTTCTACCTGCTCGAGGTCAACACCCAGCCCGGCATGACGCCGCTTTCGCTCGTGCCGGAGCAGGCCGCCCATGTCGGCATCAGCTTCCCCGAGCTGTGCCGCTGGATGGTGGAGAACGCCCGATGCGAAGCATGAACCCGTTCCGCACCACGGCGAAGAAGAAGAGCGTGCGCCGCCGCGGCGGCAACAAGTGGTTGCGCAAGGCGGCGCCCGTCGCCGCCGTGACCGTGCCCGTCCTGCTGCTGGCCGGCGGCGCCGTCTGGCTGT
>JBFXED010000027.1:0-56810 GCA_050180485.1 Alphaproteobacteria bacterium
ATCGCGACTGGCGCTTTCGCCACCCGCGTCATCATGGAAGGCCGCCGGGCTGTCGGTGTCGCCTATGAACAGAATGGCGGCGCGCATCAAGCCACGGCCGCGCGCGAGGTCATTCTCTCCGGCGGTGCGATCAACTCGCCCCAGCTTCTGATGCTCTCGGGCATCGGTCCGGCCGACGAGCTGGCGCGCCATGGCATTCCGCTGGTCCACGACCTGAAGGGCGTCGGGCGCAACCTGCAAGACCACCCCGACATTCCCGTCGTCCAGGCGTGTCTTAAACCCGTATCCCTGCACAGCGCGCTCACGCTATGGGGCAAGGCGCAAATCGGCCTGCGCTGGTTCCTGCTCCATGACGGGGTGGGCGCGAGCAATCAGTACGAGGCCGTGGCGTTCATCCGCAGCCGCGCGGGTCTCGAACACCCGGACCTCCAGCTCACCTTCCTGCCCGTCGGGCTGGGCGAGGTGAAGGACGGCTCGCTGATGGATTCCAGCATCGGCCAACACGCCTATACCACGCATGTCGACCTGTTGCGCCCGACCAGCCGCGGGCGTCTGACGCTGCGGAGCGCCGATCCGCATGACAGCCCGAAGCTGCTCGTCAACTTCCTCGCGACCAAGGAAGACGCGGCCGCCCTCGTGGAATCCGTGAAGCTCGTGCGTGAGATCTACGCCCAGCCGGCCTTTGCGCCCTATAGCGGCGTCGAGCTCAAGCCCGGACCGTCGGTCACGACCGACGCCCAGATCGATGCCTGGGTGCGTGCCAATGTGGGATCGTCCAAGCATCCGGTCAGCACCTGCCGCATGGGTCCTGCCGGCGACACGATGGCCGTGGTCGATCCGGAACTGCGCGTGGTCGGCATCGAACGCCTGCGCGTCGTTGACGCCTCGGTCATGCCGGACCTGGTCAGCGGCAACACCAACGCGCCCACCATCATGATCGGAGAGAAGGCCGCCGACATGATCCTCGGGCGGGCGCCGTTGGCGCGCGACGACGCGGAGGTTTGGATCAATCCGGCCTGGGCGACGGCGCAGCGTTAGTTTCGGCTGGCCTACTTCGCGTCGTGGAAGATGATTCCCTGCGTCTGGCGATGGCCGGAGCGCAGGCGGCTCACGCCGTGTCGCATGCTGGCGCGGTAGAAGCCGCGCGCCCCTCGGATCGGGCGGTGGCGCACCGGAAAGATCACGGCATCGCCCTGGCTCAGCGGTATTACCTCGACGCGCGATTGCATGCGCGGGCGTTGCTCGGTGAGCACGAACTCGCCGCCGGTGAAATCCTTTCCGGGCAAGGACAGTAGGATCGCCACCTGCAGCGGGAAGACATGTTCGCCATAGAGGTCCTGGTGCAAATGGTTGTAGTCGCCCGTTTCGTAGCGCAGCAGAAGCGGCGTCGGCTTGGTCTGCCCCGCGCGGTGGCAGATGCGCAGATAAGCCGCGTGGTCCGTGGGATAACGAACGTCGGCTCCCATCGCCTCGTTCCAGCGGTTGGCCACTTCGGCCAGCTTTGGATAGAAGGCGGTGCGTAGTTCGGCGACGAGGGTGGGGAGCGGATAGGCGAAGTACCGATATTCGCCGCGCCCATAGCCGTGGCGCGCCATCACCACGCGGCTGCGGAAGCATTCGTCGTCCGCGTAGAGCGCGGTCAAGGCCTGGCACTCCTTGGGCGTAAGGAGGGCGTTCACGATCGCATGGCCATCCGTGTCGAGAGATGCCGCGATGCGCTTCCAGTCCAGGGCTGCTATTCGCTTCCCGATGGCGGCGTTGCGGCTCATGCCGCCTCACGTGCAAGGAGGGCACGCTTGCGCCGTACACCCCAGCGATAACCCGAAATAGAGCCATCGGCCTTCACGATTCGGTGGCAGGGAATGGCCACCGCAATCGCGTTCGCCGCGCAGGCCTCGGCAACCTCCTTGGCCTCCTTTGGCCGGCCGATGCGCTTGGCGATTTCGCCGTAGCTGACCGTCGTGCCGGCCGGCACGTCCCGGAGGGCCTGCCACACTTGCTGCTGGAACGGCGTGCCCCGGGGGTCGAGAGGCAGGTCCAGCTTCCGGACCGGCTTCTCGATGAACCCCACGATTTGCTCAAGCGCCTGGCCGGCATCAGGGCCGCCTTCGATCAGGTTGGCATGCGGGAAACGGTCCCGAAGATCGCGAATGAGCGCACGCGATTCGTCACCGAACAGGACCGCGCAAAGCCCGTCCTTGCTGGTGGCGGCGAGGATCAGTCCTAGCGCGCAAGGGCCGGTGGCGAAGCGGATCGTCTCGCCATCGACATTGGCCGGAATGGTTGCGTTCGTCATGGCACTCTCCTTTCTTTCCATGCTTCTTATGTAGGAAATCGGGAAAGGGCTGACACTCCGGTTCTTGCGCCCGAATACTCAATTCAGCGCTGGAACAAGGCGACGCAGGCAAGCGTGGCGGCCGGCACGATGGTCATCACCCACGCCTCGGGCGAGCCCATTGTCCACAGCGTCATGGCGCTGACCGCGCACCAGGCCAGCGGCAGGGGCATCAGCAGCCATACCGCGCGTCCGCGCACCGACAGCAGAAGCACGCCGAGGGTCGCCACGGCGGTTGGATCGGGCGCAACGGCGAAGACCTCCGTCTGCGTCCAGGGCCGGTCGAACAGAAGCGGCCCGATCAAAGGCTGGACGGCGAGGGCGAAGATGAACAGCGCAAGGCCGAATCGGTTTTTCGTGTCCGACGATGGGCCGAGATGAATCCGCCGGCGCAGCGAAACCGCCATCAGCAGCACGGCCTGCAGGACGAAGCCCGCGGCGAAATATTTGGCGGCCCAGTTGATCGTGTCGTAGCGCGCGAGAAGAAAGGCCCAGGCAACCCACAGCCAGCAGGCGGCCAGGAGCGCCGGAACGGCGCGGCTGCGCTTTGCATCGCCGCGCAAGAGAAGCGCGACGATCGTGACGCCCACGGCCAGGGCCAGGATCTGACCGGGCCAGATCGCTTCGTTGTAGAGCTCGAACAACCGATAGTAGGTGTGCGGCGCGAACAGCAGGAAGTCCGACGCCGAATAGGTCAGCCAGTCCGCCATCACAGGCCTTTGACGTATTCGGCCATGCGGGCGCGCAGGGCGGCGTCCGGCATGCGGCCGGTGGCGGCCACCATGTTCTCCTCTATATGGTCCACGCGGCTGGTGGCCGGAATGGCGCAGGTCACGGCGGGGTGCGAGACAGCGAATTTGAGGAGGAACTGCGGCCAATTGGCGCAACCGATTTCAGCCGCCCAAGGCGGCAGAGGCTTCTTCTCGAGATGGGCGATCAGCGCACCCCGCCGGAACGGGCGGTTGACGATCACGGCCATGCCGCGCTCGGCGGCCAGCGGCAGGATGCGCTCTTCCACCTCACGGTCGCGGATGTTGTAGGTGACTTGGACGAAGTCCAGCTTCCGCGCGCGCATCACCTTCTCGAACTCGTCGTGGCGGCGCCCCTCCGAGGTGGTGATGCCGACATAGCGCAGCCGCCCTTCGGATTTCAGCGCGACCAGCGTATCCAGATGCGCTTCCCAGGACAGGAGATTGTGGACCTGTTCCAGGTCGAATTTGGGGATGCCCCACAGGTGTTCGGATGCGACGATCTGCTCGCGTCCTTCGCTGCGCGACGAGGTCCACACCTTGGTCGCCGAGAAAAGCTGCTTCGGCATGCCGAGCTTCTTGAGCCCATAGCCGATCACTTCTTCCGAGGAGCCGTACATGGGCGAGGAATCGATCATGCGACCGCCCGCGCGGAAAAAGGCGCGCATCACCTCCGCGCACGCATCGCGCGCGGCCGCATCCTTGCCGACGTTGAAGGTGATCCAACTGCCCAGGCCCACGACGGGCAAGGCCTCGCCGCTGGACGGGATCGGCTTGGTGACCAAGGGCGCGGCCTGCGCCGCGGCCCATCGCGGCAAGGCCAGCGTCGCGCCGCCCGCACCCAGGGCGCGAAGGAATGCGCGGCGTGTGGGAAGCCGCGCCATCGCTCAGGGACCTTCGGGCAGGGGGATGAACTCGTGCTCGCCGGGCACCGAGACGCCGAAGCGGTCGCGTTTCCAATCCGCCTTGGCCTGCTCGATCCGCTCCTTGCTGGAAGAGACGAAGTTCCACCAGATGTGGCGCGGGCCGTCCATCGGCTCGCCGCCCAGCACGACCAGCTTCGCGCCGCGCGGCGCCGTGACGATGATTTCGCGCTTGGGCGCGAAGACAAGCAATCGGCCGGGCTCGAACGCGGTGTCCGCGACCTCGACGGAACCCTCCAGGAGATAGGCCGCGCGTTCCTCGTGCGTGGCGTCGAGGGCCAGGCGCGCACCGGGCGCCAAGGTCACATCCGCGTAGAACAGGTCGGACAAGGTTTCCACGGGCGAGGCCTTGCCGAACGCCGAGCCGGCGATGATACGCGCACGCAGGCCGCCATCTTCCACCATAGGTAGGGTGGCCGCGCCGTGGTGGGCGAAGCGCGGTGTGGTTTCCTCGTGCTTCTTCGGCAGCGCGACCCAGAGCTGCAACCCGTAGGCATCATGCGCTGCGCGGCGCAATTCGGGATCGCTGCGTTCGGAATGGACGATGCCGCGCCCCGCCGTCATCCAGTTCAGATCGCCGGGCACGATGGGCTGGATGCTGCCCACGCTGTCGCGATGGATGATCGTGCCCTGGAACAGGTAGGTGACGGTCGCGAGCCCGATATGCGGATGGGCGCGCACGTCGATGCCCTTGCCGGCCGCGAACGTGGCCGGTCCCATCTGGTCCAAAAAGATGAAGGGGCCGACCATCCGCCGCTCGGTGGAGGGCAGCACGCGCCGCACCTCGAAACCGCCCAGGTCGCGCGCACGCGGCACGACAACCGTCTCGACGGGCGGGCAGGATTCCGGATGCCGTTCGGCCGGGGCGTTGGAAGGAAGGTCGCTCATGATTGCCTCCACTTCGAAGGATAGGGCGCGAAGCGGTCAAAGTCCTGTGTCTAAAGGATCTAGCCGCGGCGGGTGCGCAGCGCCTCCAAGGCACCCTGCAGGATGTAGGCGGCGGCGGCCTTGTCCACGACCTCGCGTCGGCGCGCGCGCGACACATCCATCTCGTCCACCAGCATGCGCTCGACGGCGGCGGTCGACAGGCGCTCGTCCCAGAAGGCCAGAGGCAGGTCGATCTTCTGCAACAGATTCGCAGCGAACTGCCGCACCGATTGGCAACGCGGCCCTTCGCTGCCGTCCATGTTGACCGGTAGGCCGAGGATCAGCCCGGCCGCCTCGCGCGCCCGGATCAATGCGATGAGTTTCTCTGCGTCCGCCGTGAACTTGGTGCGCCGAATCACCTCGACAGGGGATGCCGTCATCAGAAGGGAATCGGAAAGAGCGATGCCGATCGTCTTGTCGCCCACGTCCAGTCCCATCAGGCGTTTGCCTGTGGAAAGCGCGGCACCCAGCGCATCCAGATCCAAGATCGGCATCGGGCGTGGATAGAGGGCGGGGAAAGGGAAGGCAAGAGCGCAAAAAGAAGGCCCCGCCACAGGGGCGGGGCCATTGCAGGGAGGAATTCTTAAATGATCAGTAAGCCGGGACGATCCGGATCTCGCTGGTCTGGACGATCGGCGCCTGCACGACGGTGCCCTGCTGCGCGTTCACCATCACGCGGCCGTCCGACATGAGCGCCGTGCTTTCAGCCGGGATGAACATGTACCGGTTGGCGCCCAGGAACGGGCCGCTTGCGACCAGGTAACGGACCTGGCCGGTTTGGTTCGAGATGGCGACGGACTCGACCATGCCGATGGTCTGGCCGGCGGTGTTGGCGATTGGACGCCCCGCGTACTGATTTTGCGCGGTGATCGACACCGTGTCGGCCGCGGGCGCGGGCGCGACCACCACCGTACCCGGCACGACGGCCGGCGCGACATAGACCACGCCGGGCTGCGGTGCAGCCGTGATGACGGTGCCGCCGCCATAGGTCGCGGTCGTGGCGCCGGTGTTCGTCTTCGACGACTGTTCGTGGCTGGCGTTCCAGTTGTTGCTACCCATGTTCTGTGGCGCGCTGTTGCCGCCGCACGCGGCGACGGACAGGACAAGCACGGCACAGGCCGAAGTGAGCAAAGCCTTGCGCATGATCCGACCTCTTTGTTCGTTGAACTTGCGTTCGTGGCATTCTTCAAACGAATCAACGCGGCCTGCTTTGCCAAAGTTCCGCCGGCAAGCCGGGATGACGAAAAATATTCCCCGGGATCGCAAAGAAAAATTGGAACAAAGAGGATGGAAGAGCGGCGGCGATCTCTCGCCGCCGCTCCGCCTGGGCCGCGTTCCGATTGCGGGTCGGAACGATGACCTAGACGCGTGCCCTGGGCGGGGCGTTCGTATGCGTGGTGCGCGTCGTGACGACGCGGGTTGCGACATGATGGCGTGTGCCGATGCATCCGCCGACACAACCGGCGACGGCGCCGACGACCACGACCACGAAGCCCCAGAAGGCGATATGGCGGCCGGCGATGACGGCCTGATCCGCGGCCATCCGCACCCTCTCTTTCGTCGCGGCGATCTCGCCCTGCCATTGCTGCAGGCGGGTCTTGGCTTCCTCGGGCGTGATCTCCGCCTTTGCGGCGATGACTGCCGCCAGACGATCTTGATCGACCGACTGGTCGCCCGCCGCCATGCGGGTCAGTCCCGCGGCAACCTCGGCCGCAGCGGAGTCATCGCTTAACCTCGTAGGATCTTGCGGACGCAACAGGCCGCGTGCCTGGTCCATGATGCGTCGCGCTTCGGCCATCGGGCCGCCGTCGCGCGGATCACGGGGCGCGTCGGATGCCATCGCGCCGCCTGCCACGCTGCCGGCACCGCTGGCGACGCCGCCTATGGCGTGACCCATGGTGTTGACCGCCTGACTGACCGCGCCGGCCAGGATCAACCCGCCCAGCACCAGAGCCGCCGCCCAGGTCACGAGACCGTGCAGCAACCCGTCCTCGGTGTGATGGCTGCCCGCGAGGCGCGCGGCCACGTAGCCGCCGGCCACAAGCGCGATCCAGTTCGTAACCACCCACCAAAGCCCGCCGCCCAGGCTGATCGCGGCGGCATCCGGCGCTTCGCCCGTGGCGGGACGGACCGTCGATAGGCCGATGCCGACGCCCAACAGCGTCAGCAGCATCTGCAAGGCAATAACGAGCGCGAGGCCGGCGATGATGCCGCCCCACGAGATGCGCGCGAAGGGATTGCCTGAAACCTCGGCTACGTCGGGCTGATAGCTCGTCGTTGTCGTCGTGGTGCTGGCCATTTTGACCTCATATATGGGAACCCGGCGTCAGAACCCCCGAAGGTGCTCTGGGGTTCCATCCCATGGCGCGGGCGCGCCAGCGTCAGGCTGCACTCAGGCAGCGCGCGCGGGTATGTGGCCGCTCGCGCCGCCGGCCGATCTTTCCTCGGTCGCGCTCGGGGGTGGGGGGATCTAGCCGTGCCGTTTGAAAAATTGCACAGCGCGCTCGTGTTTGGCGGCGGCGGCGCGCGTGGCGAACGTCCCCAGGTTGCGCCGGCGCCCGGTGCGCGGGTCCTTCTTGCGCGAATAGAGCCGGTATTTCCCCGAAGGCAGTTTTCGGATCACGAGGGTTCTTCCTCCTCGAACATTCGGCGGCGGGAACAGGAGGCCGTGTCTGGAGTTTAGCCGCCGGGAACGCCGTGGTCGAAAATGCGAGACGGGTGGGGTGTCGATCAGCACGGGCCCCTTCGCGATATGCGCTGGCTTCTTGACCTGTTCAAGGAAATTCCTCTTTCCGCCGTCCTCCGCGAGCAGCTGCGAACGGCGCGGGCCGAGGCTGCCCGACTGGAGAAGGCGCTGGCGGACTGCGACGCCGACCGCGTCGCCCTGGCGAAACAACTCTATGCCGCCCGTGCCGAGATCGAGCGCCTGCGGGCTCGCCGGCCCGTGCGCGCCGTGGGCGATTACGACCCGTTGAGACGTTTCTGAGGCCCGTCGGCGGCTTGCCGCTCTCCCACGCGGATGCTAGGTTCCGCCGCCTCAAAAAGGCCCGAAAACCTCTCGAAACACAGGCTCGCAAGCGGACACGCCATGGCGCTGGACAAGGACAAGGTTGCCCATATCGCGCGCCTCGCGCGCATCCGGGTCGAGGACAAGGACCTCGCGCCGATCGGCAAGGAGCTGGATCAGATCCTGTCCTGGATCGAGCAGCTCAACGAGGTCGACACGGCCAATATCGAGCCCATGACCAGCGTGGCGTCGTTGAAGCTGAAGCGCCGTGCCGACCAGGTGACCGACGGCGGCTATCCCGAGAAGATCGTCGCCAACGCTCCGGCCGCCGCCCATGGCTATTTCACCGTGCCGAAGGTGGTCGAGTAACCATGGCCGCGCTGACCGACTTGACGCTCGCCGCCGCGCGCGACGGGCTTAAGAAAAAGAGTTTCTCCGCGAAGGAGATCGCCGAGGCTCACATCAAGGCGGTCGAAGGCGCGCGCGCCCTCAATGCCTTCATCACCGAGACGCCGGACAAGGCGCTGTCGATGGCCGCCCAGTCCGACGCGCGCATCGCCAAGGGCGAGGCGCGGCCGCTCGAAGGCATTCCGCTGGCCATCAAGGACCTGTTCTGCACCGAAGGCGTGTTGACCACGGCCGCTTCGCACATCCTCGACGGCTACAAACCGCAGTACGAATCGACCGTCACGTCCAATCTCTGGCGCGATGGCGCGGTGATGGTGGGCAAGACGAACCTGGACGAGTTCGCCATGGGCTCGTCCAACATGACCAGCTATTACGGCCCAGTGGAAAGTCCCTGGCGCCGCCAGGGCGACAACCGGCCTTTGGTGCCGGGCGGTTCCTCCGGCGGTTCGGCGGCGGCCGTCTCCGCGCGCCTCGCGTTGGGCGCAACCGGCACGGATACCGGCGGCTCGATCCGCCAGCCTGCTTCCTTCTGCGGCATCGTCGGCTTGAAGCCGACCTACGGCCGTTGCTCGCGTTGGGGCATCGTGGCGTTCGCCTCGTCGCTGGACCAGGCCGGCCCCTTCGCGCGCGACGTACGCGACACGGCGATCCTGATGCGCGCCATGGCGGGGCACGATCCCAAGGATTCGACCTCGGTCGACATGCCCGTGCCGGACTACGAGGCCACGTTGGATAGCGGCGTGAAAGGTCTCAAGATCGGCATTCCGAAGGAATACCGGGTCGACGGTATGCCCGCCGAGATCGAGAAGCTCTGGAGCCAGGGGATCGACTGGCTCAAGGCGGAAGGCGCCGAAATTCGCGAGATCAGCCTGCCGCACACGAAATACGCGTTGGCAACCTATTATATCGTGGCACCCGCCGAAGCCTCGTCCAACCTGGCGCGCTATGACGGCGTGCGGTTCGGCCTGAGGGTGAACGGCGATTCCCTCGACGACATGTACGAGCGGACGCGCGCGGCGGGCTTCGGCGCCGAGGTGCGGCGGCGCGTCATGATCGGGGCCTATGTGCTGTCGGCAGGTTACTACGACGCGTACTATCTGAAAGCGCAGAAGGTGCGGGCGCTGATCGCGCGCGATTTCGACCAGGCTTTCGGCCAGGTCGATGCGATCCTGACGCCGACGGCACCGTCGGCCGCCTTCGCCATCGGCGACAAGATGGACGATCCCATCGCCATGTACTTGAACGACGTGTTCACTGTGCCGGCGAGTCTCGCGGGGCTGCCCGCGCTCTCGCTGCCCGCTGGGCTTTCGGGCGACGGGTTGCCGCTGGGGCTCCATCTGATCGGCCGCGCCTTCGACGAGGCGACGGTTTTGCGGGCCGCGCGGACCATCGAGAAGGCCGCCAACTTCACCGCGCGGCCGGGAGCGGCGTCATGAGCCTGATCAAAGGCGAGACAGGGGAATGGGAGGTCGTCATCGGCCTCGAGGTCCATGCCCAGGTCACCTCCAACGCCAAGCTGTTCTCGGGCGCGGCCACGGCGTTCGGCGCGGAGCCGAACGCGCAAGTGTCGTTCGTCGACGCGGCCATGCCCGGCATGCTGCCGGTCATCAACGACTATTGCGTCGAGCAGGCGGTGCGCACGGGCTTGGGCCTGAACGCCCAGATCAACCTGCGCTCGGTGTTCGACCGTAAGAACTATTTCTACGCGGATTTGCCCGCCGGCTATCAGATCTCGCAGTACCAGCAACCGATCGTGGGCAAGGGCACCATCGTGCTCGACATGCCCGACGGCTCGACGCGCGAAGTCGGCGTCACGCGCTTGCACCTGGAAATGGATGCGGGCAAGAGCCTGCACGACCAGGACCCGCGCTTGACCTATGTCGACCTCAACCGCGCGGGCGTCGCGCTGATGGAGATCGTCTCCGAGCCCGACATGCGCACGTCGGAAGAGGCCGGGCTCTACCTCAAGAAGCTGCGTTCGATCCTGCGCTATCTCGGCACCTGCGACGGCAACATGGACGAAGGCTCCATGCGCGCCGACGTGAACGTCTCGGTGCGCAAGCCGGGCGGCGAACTGGGCACGCGCTGCGAGATCAAGAACGTCAACTCCATGCGCTTCGTCCAGCAGGCCATCGAGTACGAGGCGCGGCGCCAGATCGAAGTGATCGAGGGCGGCGGAACGATCGACCAGGAGACGCGCCTGTTCGATTCGAAGCAGGGCACGACGCGCTCCATGCGCTCGAAGGAACACGCGCACGACTACCGCTATTTCCCCGATCCGGATTTGCTGCCGCTCGAACTCGATCCGGCCTGGGTGGACAAGATCCGCTCGTCTCTGCCGGAACTGCCGGACCCCAAGAAGGCCCGCTTCATGAAGGACTACGGCCTGTCGTCCTATGACGCGGGCGTGCTGGTCGCCGAAAAAGATACGGGTGCCTACTACGAAGCGGTCTCCAAGGGGCGCGATCCGAAGCTGGCGTCCAACTGGGTGACGGGAGAATTGTTCGGCCGTCTCAATAAGGCCGGCATCGCACTGGCTGATTCGCCCGTGTCGGCCGCGGCCGTGGGCGAACTGGTCGACCTGATCGCCGACAACACCATCTCCGGCCGCATCGCCAAGGATGTCTTCGACGCGATGTTCGAGACCGGCAAGGGCGCGCGCGCCATCGTCGAGGAAAAGGGCCTGAAGCAGATCACGGATACCGGCGCGATCGAGGCGGCCGTGGACCAGATCATCGCGGCCAATGCGGACAAGGCGGCCCAAGTGAAGGCCGGCAAGGACGCGTTGCTGGGCTGGTTCGTCGGCCAGGTGATGAAGGCCACGGGCGGCAAGGCCAACCCGGCCAAGGTCAACGAATTGCTGCGCGCAAAGCTGAAGGGCTAGCGCCTAGTCCGTCGCCAGCACGATTCCCAGTTCCTTGACCGGCTTGCCGCGCTCGAAACGGTCGACCGCGAAGGGGGCCATACGGTCGTCGATCTGTCCCGTGGCGATGGCCTTGCCCATCAGATCGCCCGCACCCGGCGCGCCGGAATAGCCGTAGGACCAGCCGGCCGTGATCCACAGGTCGCGCAAGGCCGGATGCGGACCGAGCAGCGGGCCGTAATCCGGCGAGATGTGCAGCATGCCGCCCCAGTGGCGCAGGATGCGCACCTGGGCCAGTGCTGGGAACATCTCGAAATAGACCTTGGCCGTGCCGGTCATCACGGGCAGGTCCGTCTTGAGCGAGAGGCGCGGACGTTCCGGCACCTCGATGCCGCCCACCACCTCGCCGCGTCCGGTCTGGTGCATATAGGCCAGCCGGTCGATCAGCGCGAGAGCGGGGCCGATCATGGGGCGCGTCGGTTCCAGCGCCATGGCCTCGATGCGCATCGGGTATCCCGCCAGCGTCACGCCGGCCAGCTTCGCCATCTCCGGCGAAAAGGCGCCCGCCGCGATCAGCACGGCGTCGGCGTCGATGCGGTGGTCGCCCACCACGACCGCGGAGGCGCGGCCGTTGCTGGTCTCGATCGCGGTCACCTTGCTGCGGTAGTGCACCTGCACGCCGCGCGCGCGGCAGGCGGCGAGGTAGGCTTTCATGGGCGCATGGTGCGGCGCCACGCCGCCGTCGCGGAAATGAATGGCGGATGTGACGCGCTCGGCCGCTATGGCGGGCAAAACCTGGCGCACGCCTTCGCCGTCGAGATGGCGTGAGATCACGCCGTTTTCCGCATGCACCATCAGCGCGCCTTCGAGCATGGCGGCGGTCTTTTGCGTCTCGGCGATCATGGCGTAGCCGCGCCGCGTGAACATCGGGTTGTGCCCGAGCGTTTTGGCCAGGTTCATCCAGCAATGGTTGGAATGGCCGAAGAAGCGCGTCCATTCCGGCGAGGCGAAACCGCCGCGGATCAGGGTGCCGTTGCGGCCCGAGGCGCCGCCTTGCCAATAGCCGGCATCGAGCACCACCACCCCGCCCACGCCGCGCAGCGCCAGGTTGAAGGCGCAGGACAGGCCTTGGATGCCGCCGCCGATGACGACCACCGAGGCGCGCTTGGGATAGCGGCTCATCGGTCGGGTTCCACGAGGCCGTCGAGCCCCGCGGCCTGCGCCACCGTCAGGCCGCGGCGGGGGCCGCGATAGGTCGGGTGGCCGTAATCGGCAGGCTTGCCGCCCAATTCCTCGGCAAGCAGTGCCGCGAGCTGGTCCCAGCACGGCACGCCCTGGCACGGTCCCATGCCGCAGGCGGTCAGGCGCTTCAACACCTCGACATCCGTTTCGCCTTTGCGCACATGGTGCAGGATTTCCGCCACCGTCACGTCCATGCAGGGGCAGACAAAGGCCGCATCATACGGATGGGGTCCGAGGATGATGGGCTCCGCCGTTTCGCCTGCGCCGCCCGCGAGCAAGACGCCGGAAATAAGTGGTGCGTCGCGCAGCTGCAGCAGCCCATCGCAGCCGGCCATGAAGGCGAGCGCGGGATCGGGCCGCCACGGTCCCGCATGGACCAGCGCGTCGCAGGAGATCAGCCGGTCGGTCTCGATGCCGGTGACCGCGTTGCGGCCGGTGATGCGGCGCAAGGCGGCGGCGGGCGCGGTCGCCACCACGTTGACGCCGAGATCGCGCAAACGCCGCGCGACCTCGGCTTCCGCACCCGTGCCGATGACGGCGACCTGCGTTCCGGGCGCGACCGCGCAGTCGGCGGCCAGCGAAAGCGCCGTCGCCGCGTCCATCACGCCGGGAAGGTCCGCGCCCGGCATCAGTGGTGGACAGGAGCGCCGCCCGGTCGCCAGCACGATCTTCTTCGGTTCGACCACGAGCGCGCCAACATGCCCATCCAAGGGCGCCGCGGCGACAAAGGCCCCGTCGCGGTAGATTCCGAAGGCTTCCAATCCGCCGCGCGCATCCACGCGGTGATCGAGTTCGGGTAGCGAGCCGCCCATTCGTGCGGCCGACTGGCCGGGCGTGGCGCCGCGCGAGATCAGCATGACGCGCTCGCCGCGCTGGGCCGCGGCGCTGGCCGCGATCCGTCCCGCCGGGCCGCCCCCGATCACGACCGTGTCGACCGCGATACGCGCGCCTTTGGGCGCTGTCCGTTCCGCCGGCACGGGCGGCGCGTCGGCCACGCCTGCCATGAAGCGCAGCAGCCGCTCCCAAGCCTCGAAGCGGCGCGTGCCGCTCGGCATCAGGTTGGTGTGCTCGAAGCCCGCATAGGTCATGCGCGCGGGCAGGAGGCGCGCGAGCGAAAGCAGGTCGAGATCGGCGCGCGGCCAGACGTTCTGCATGCGGACGTCGAGGCCGGCCTTGGCGTGCTCGCGGTCGAGCCGGACGTTGGGTCGTCCGTCGACGGTCGCCAGCGTGCCGGCGATGAACGTGCCGGACAATCCGATGGGCCGATGGCGCCTGCGGGAGCGCGCGACGGAGGTGATGCCCGCGGCGTGCAGGGTCGCCGCGACCGTGTCGCCCTCGCGCGCCTCCGTGACATGGCCGTTCCACGTCAGTGAAAAGCGCGCACGTCGTCCGTGGGGCAACCGTTGCATGCAGGAGGACGTCCGTGCGGAGGCGGGAGGACGGAGGCTGGAACAGGGAAATCGTATCGCAAGCCATGACGAAAAGTCATGCGGCTGGCCTTGGCGGGGGCGGGCCCGGAGACTAGCTTTCCTTGGGGCGAAGGGGAGGGGATGGATGATCGACCTCTACACGGCGGCCACGCCGAACGGCCAGAAAATCCACATCATGCTGGAAGAATGTGGTCTTCCATACCGATCGCATTGGGTCGACCTGAACGCGGGCGACCAGTTCACCGATGCGTTCCTGGAGATCAGTCCCAACAATAAGATTCCGGCGCTGGTCGATTCCGATGGGCCGGACGGCAAGCCGATCTCGCTGTTCGAATCGGGCGCGATTCTTATCTATCTGGCCGAGAAGACCGGCAAGTTCCTTCCGAAGGACGGCGCGGCGCGCTGGGACGTGCTGAAATGGCTTTATTGGCAGATGGGCGGCTTCGGCCCGATGCTGGGGCAGGCCCATCATTTCAACGCTTATGCGCCCGACCGCATCAAATATGCGATGGATCGCTACACCAACGAGGCGGGTCGCCTCTACCGCGTGCTCGACAAGCAGCTTGCGGAGCGGGATTACATCGCAGGCGATTATTCCATCGCCGATATCGCCGCGTTCCCGTGGACGCGGCTCTACGGGCGGCAAGGTTTGAAGATCGAGGACTATCCGAACGTCGTGCGCTGGCGGGCGCGCATCGAGGCGCGCCCCGCGGTCCAGAAGGACATGGAGCGCACGACCGACACGGCGGGAAAATTCTCGGCGAAGGGCTGGTCGGTTCTGTTCGGCCAGGAACAATACAAGCGGCGCTAAGCGGAGACACACAATGGCGAAGACGCTCGACCTCTATACCTGGCCCACGCCCAACGGACACAAGATTCACATCATGCTGGAGGAGTGCGGGCTGCCTTATAATGTTCATCCCGTCGACATCGGCGCGGGCGATCAATTCAAACCCGAGTTCCTGAAGATCAGCCCCAACAACAAGATGCCCGCCCTGGTCGATCCCGACGGGCCCGGCGGCAAGCCGATTTCGCTGTTCGAATCGGGCGCCATCCTCATGTATCTGGCCGAGAAGACCGGCAAGTTCATGCCCAAGGAACCGCGTGGACGTTACCTTGTGCTGCAGTGGCTAATGTTCCAGATGGGCGGCATTGGACCCATGTTCGGCCAATGCGGCCATTTCCGCCGCTACGCGCCCGAGAAGATTCCCTACGCCATCGACCGCTATACGAACGAGACCGGGCGGCTCCTGGGCGTCATGGATCGTCGCCTGGCCGACCGCGGCTATTTGGCCGACGATTACTCGATCGCCGACATGGCTACGTTCCCGTGGGTCAAGCTTTACGACAACATGGGGCACGACATTAACAATTGGCCCCATGTGAAGCGCTGGATCGAGACCATCGACGCGCGACCCGCGGTGAAGAAGGCATTGCAGGTGCTGTCCGAGCGGCAGCGCAAGGGGCCGATGGACGACAAGGCGCGCGAAATGCTGTTCGGCAAGACCCAGTACCAGAAGCACTGACGCCGTGATGCTCGAAGGCAGTTGCGCATGTGGGACCGTACGCTACCGCCTCGCTTCGTTACCGATGTTCGTTCATTGCTGCCACTGCCGCGACTGTCAGCGGCAGACCGGCAGTGCCTTCGTCCTCAACGCGCTGATCGAAGGCGACCGGATCGCGCAATCGCCGGGCGAACTGGAAGCCGTCTCCATGCCGACGGATAGCGGCAGGCCGCACGACATCCATCGGTGCCCGCGCTGCCGTACGGCGCTTTGGAGCGACTATGGCCGGCGGCGGGTGTTGCTGTTCGTGCGCGTGGGTACGCTTGATGATCCATCCGCGCTGTCGCCGGATGTGCATATCTACACCCGGTCCAAGCTTCCCTGGATCACGCTGCCCTCGGGTGTTCCGGCGTTTGAGGCGTATTACGATCCGGCTCAAGTCTGGCCTAGGGCCAGCCTGGAGCGGCGGCGTGCCATTCTCGGCACAGCATAAACCCATCGCGAGGCAACGATGATCGATCTCTACACGTGGGGCACGCCCAACGGGCGCAAGGCGTCTATAGCGCTGGAGGAACTGGCGCTGCCCTATAAGGTCCATCCGATCGATATCGGCAAGGGCGACCAGTTCAAGCCCGAATACTTGGCCATCAATCCGAACGGCAAGATCCCCTCTATCGTCGACCCCGACGGCCCGGATGGAAAGCCAATCAGTGTGTTCGAATCCGGCGCGATCCTGATCTATCTGGCGGAGAAAACGGGTAAGCTGTTGCCCAAGGATGCGCGCGGGCGCAGCGTCGCGATCCAGTGGCTGATGTTCCAGATGGGCGGCGTCGGACCCATGTTCGGCCAGGCGCATCATTTTCGCCGTTTCGCCCCCGAGAAGATTCCCTACGCCATCGATCGTTACACCAACGAGACGAAACGGCTCTATGGCGTGCTCGATCGTCGCCTGGAGGACGCGGAGTTTCTAGCGGGCGATTATTCCATCGCCGATATCGCGACCTATCCATGGGTGGCGCGCCATGAGTGGCAGGGTGCGTCGTTGGTGGAATTCTCGTCCGTGAAGCGCTGGTTCGACGTGCTGTCCGCGCGGCCTGCGGTCGCGCGCGGCATGGCGGTGCCGTAAGTCGACACAGCTTTCTTCAAATCATGGAGAGCGTCAGAAAGGCGCCGCTAGATCTTTCATTCGCGTTATTCCTATATACGAACATTAATCGGATATTTGAACAATCGCTTGGCTGCGGCCATACTTTCTCCAGGCGATGACAGCGTGGAGCGGCGCGATGACCGCGAAACTGACTCGTTCCCAGGTGTTTCCCGAAGCGGAGTTGCCAGACGCCGCCGCGCTTGTCGCCGAAGGGCGCAAGATGGCGGAAACGGTCAAAGTCGGCCGCTCGCCATTCCTTGAGCATTACGGCGTGGCATCCGAGATCGAATATAAGCGGCGCTGTGTCGAGGAAGGGCGCGTGATGATGCACGCGCAGATCGGATTTCGTGACACGGGCAAAAGCCAGCGCGCCTGGGGCGAGATCTGGGAAACGTTGGACAGGGCCGGGTATCGGGTGGACCGCTACGGCATTTGCCTCGACTGGAGCATGGGCTACCCGCGCGCGCACCGGAAGAACATGCCGCGCGGCACCGGCATGATCATGCAGGAGGTCGAGGACTGGATCGCCATGACCAGCAAGGCGCCTGTCTCGCCCCATTTCGGCGATTTCGTCATCGGCACGCCGGCGGCCTTCGAGAACACGATCGCCGCGCTCCTGTGCGGCTCAACCTCGGTCGGGAACCTGGGCCAGTATTTCGCCTTCCGCCAGCCGCATTGGGACGACGACATCTTCACCACGGCGGAATCGCTCAAGGCCATCGCTCTGACGGCGGCCCAGCCGGTGGAGGTGATCGTCCACTCCAGCCTGGATGACGGCTTCGCCTCCATGTTCACCGATCTGGCTTGCTCGCTCGGCGCGATCCTGCTCGAGCAATACATCGTCGACGAGCTGTGCGGCGGGCATGCCAGCTACTCCTTTGGCAACACCTATGCACGCCCCTTCACGCGCCATGCGTTCCAGCGCGCGGCGCACAAGATCACCAAGACGCCCGGCACCATGATCTATGGTGCGACCACCATGTACGGGCAGAACTACGCCGCCAACTACGCGTCGCTGGCGACCTATCTGCGCATGGATATTTATGGACAGAAGACCCGGCCCGCGGGTCATGCTGTCAATCCGACGCCGGTGACCGAGGCGCAACGTATCCCGGACATCGAGGAAATCGTCGACGTCCACATGTTCGCGAACAAACTGGTGGAGCTGGACGAGCCGCTCCATGCGCTCTACCGCGACGATGAGGTCGACCCGATTGCCGATAAGATCGTGGAGGGCGGCCACCAGTTCAAAACCAACGTCCTGCAAGGCTTCACGGAAGCGGGCCTGGACGTGCGCAACCCGTTCGAGATGCTGCTGGCCATCCGGCGCGTCGGCTCCAAGCGGCTGGAAGAGCTGTACGGCCCCGGCCGGCCGACGGAGGGGCGCTTGCGTGGCCGGACGCCCGTGGTGCGCTCCCACTCCATCGAACAGTTGGAGGAGATGGGCGAGGGGTTGGTCGGACGCATGGACGAAGCTATGCGTAACCGCATCACGAGCGCGGGTTTCCGGGCTTGCATCGCGACAACCGACGTCCACGAGTACGGCAAGATCCTGATCGAGACCGTGCTGCGCCAGTTGGGCGTGACCATCGTCGATGGCGGCACCTCGACCGATCCCAACGACCTGGCCGAGCAGATGAAGGGATCGGGCGCCGACTTCGTCGCCCTGTCGTCCTACAACGGCGTGGCGCTCAACTTCGTGTCCGAATTGAAGAAGGACATGGACAAGCTCGGCGTGGGTGCGCCGATCTTCATCGGGGGCAAGCTCAACCGCATTCCTGACGGCAGCAACACCAGCTTGCCGGTGGACATCAGCGAGGAACTAGCCGCGGCGGGGGCGGTGGTCTGTCCCGGCGTCGAGACGATGCTGGAGCGCATGGCGGCGATGGTGACGGAGCGCGAAGGTACCGAGCGTGGAAGGAAGCGGGCATGAAGATCATCGAGGGAAACGACGGCGCAAAACGCGTCCTGGCACGTCTGCTGGCCGAGCGGAAGCGGGGTTACAGCCTGGCCGCGCCATTTTACCTGGACGATACCGTCTTCGACCTGGATATGGACGGCATTTTCGCGCGCCACTGGTTCCATATCGGCTCGGCGCCCGAGGTGCCGAAGAAGGGTGATTATTTCACGGTCGAGATCGGCCGGTATTCCATCATCGTCACCCGCGGCGAGGACATGGAGATCCGCGCTTTCCACAATGTCTGCCGGCACCGCGGCGCGCGCATCCTGACCGAAACACACGGCTCCACCCGCAAGTTCGTCTGCCGTTACCACAATTGGACCTACGGCCTGTCCGGTACGCTCGATTATGCCGAGCACATGGCGGCCCATGCGGATCCGAAATGCCTCGGTCTTAAGCCCGTCCATCTGCGCAATGTGACCGGCGTGCTGTTCGCCTGCCTGGCGGACGAGCCGCCCGAGGACTTCGCGGAGTTGGAGCGGACCGCCGTGCCGTATATCGCGCCGCATCGGCTGGAGGACTGCAAGGTCGCCAAGCAGATCGACCTGGTCGAGGACGGCAACTGGAAAGCCGTGATGGAGAACAACCGGGAATGCTACCACTGCACCCGGCATCCCGAGCTTCTCAAGACCTTCTTTCAGTTCTTCGGCCACTCCGAAAGCGATGTGAAGCCGCGCCAGCAGGAATATTACGAACGCTATCGGCGCATTCAGGGTGAGTTCGAAGCCATCTGGGGACGGAATGGACTGCAATGGAAAGCGGTCGAGCGGTTGGAAGAGGACAGGCCAACGCCCTATCGCGTCGAGCGCATGGCCCTCGACAATGTGGGCGAGTCCTACACAATGGACACGCGCATCGCATCCAAGCGCCTTCTGGGCGATTTCACCGAAAAGCGGTTGGGCGCCCTATCGCTCCATACCCAGCCTAATTCCTGGAACCATTTCCTGAGCGATCACGCCGTGATCTTTTCGGTCTTCCCCATGTCGGCGGAGAAGACACTCGTGCGCACGACTTGGCTTGTGCACAAGGATGCGGTCGAAGGTGTGGATTACGACATGGAGAACCTGACCCATGTCTGGAACAAGACGAACGAGCAGGACGCGACCTTCGTGGCCTGGACCCAGATGGGTGTGCGCAGCCCGGCCTACGAGCCCGGCCCCTATACGCCGAACGAGGGTCAGTTGGAGCTGTTTCTCGATTGGTATGTCAGCCGGATGAATGCGTATGTCGGCGGACCCGCCTTGCGCGCGCCGGTGACGCCCGTATCGGCCGCGCGCCGCGCCGGCTGATTTCGAAGGGGAGGGAGACACCGTGCCCAAGATCCTGACGGATGACCAAGTCAAAGGCTTCTTCGAAAACGGATTCGTCGCGCCCATCCGCGTCATGGAAGAGGCCGATGCCAAGCGCTACCGCGCGTCGCTGGAGGCATTCGAGGCCAAATATCCCGACGACCGGCTGAAGCTCGACCAGAAGGCGCACATGATCTGCCCGTGGGTTGACGCGATGATCCGCGAGCCGCGCATACTGGATGCCTGCGAGGACCTGATCGGGCCGGACATCCTGTGTTGGGGCACCTCGCTACGCGCCAAGAACGCCGATGGCAAGACCTTCGCCGGTTGGCACCAGGACACGGCTTATGCCGACGTGAAGCCCATCGTCCTGATCGTTGCGCTCGCCCTATCGCCGTGCGGTAAGGAGAACGGTTGCATCCGGGGGTTGTCCGGCACGCACAAAGGCCCGCTTCTGCCCCATAAAGAAGGCTTCGGCACCTCCAGTCTCCTGACGCGGGAGCAATCCATCGATGCGCCGCTGGACGAATCGAAGGCGGTGGATTTCACGCTCCGGCCCGGCGAGATCGCGATCTTCAACAACGCGATCTGCCATTCCTCCAATCCCAATTTCGGCCAGGACCGGCGCATTATCTTTCTCTTGGAGATGATTCCCACCCACGCCTATCAGCATTTCCCTCGCGAATCGGCGGTTCTGGTGCGTGGTGTAGATAAGTTCGGCAATTTCGACGTCGATCCCAAGCCGCGCGAGGAGATGGGCAAAGCCGAGATCGCGGCCTGGGAGAAAGCCGTTGCCATCCAGGCCCAGGTTCTCTTCCGCGGCGCCCAGCGGCCACCGCGCGCGCTCAAAGGCATGAAGAGCGGTGTGGCGCCTACCGGGTGACCACCTCCGGTTTCTCCAACGGATTTGTTCTATGATGAACGCGCCCGTTCCTGCCTCCATGTCCACGATGCCCGCGCGTCAGAAGCCGCCGCGTTCCGCCACCCGCATCCCGCATCTTCTCTGCCTGTTGGCCGAGAGGCCCGACGGCGCGACCCTGTCTCAGCTCAGCGAGGCCAGTGCTACGCCAAAAAGCAGCCTGTTGGCGCTTCTGCGCGCGCTTACTCAAAGCGGGTTCCTGCAGCTGCGAGGCGGGCGCTATGTCATCGGGCCGGAATCGGTGAAATTGGCCTCTTCCATCGTTTCGCATCGGCGTTTTCCCGACGTGGCCATGCCGGTGGTGGATGCGCTGTCCGATGCCACGGGCGAAAGCGCCCTTTTGGCGCAGCTTGCGACCGACACGCCGGCGGCCGTCTACGTCTACGTCGCCCACAGCAAGAATGCGCTTCGTTTCATGGCCGATGTGGGATCGCGCGAACAGCTCTACGCGTCGTCCGTCGGCCGTGTTCTCCTGGCCTTCCAGCCCAAGGAGTGGCGCGAGGATTACCTGCGGAGCACCGCGCTGGCGCCGATCACGGACAAGACCGTACGGACCAAGGGCGAACTGCGCCGCATCGTCGACGCCGTGCGGCGCGACCGGGTTGCCACATCTCTGGAGGAAACGATCGAAGGTGTGGCGGGCATCGCTTCGCCCATCTTCGACAAAACTGGGAACGTGCTGGCTGGCCTGGTGATTGGTGCCCCGGTCACCCGCGTCCAGACCCGCATCCCGCTGCTCGAACGCATGGTCAAGGATGCGGCCGAGGAGATTTCCCGCCTGATGGGTTATGTCGGCGAAGGTGCGAAAAAGGCGGGCGGCGAGCGGTAGCGCCTTAGAACAGGCGCCAAAAGGCCACCACCATGGTTGCATAGGCAGCCAGAACGATCGCGGTCCCCAGCACTGTGACGTTTCCCTTCCGCGCAGGCGATGGGTTAAGCCACCAGGCAAAGCGTCCGCTGACCCACGGCACGGCCTTGGACAGGATCAGGACGCTGGCCATGTTGCCGATAAACAAAGCGGCGGCGAACGGCAGATGCTCTTCTTCGGTCAGCAATGGTCCCTGGACAAACGCGCCGAACAGGAAGACGACCGGATAGAGGAGAAGCAGGACCAGCATGTTCTGCTTCCATGCCGGCACTCTGGACGGCAGAGACTCGTCGCGGAACCATTGCTCGAAGCCGGTATGCGCAAGGCGTGCGTGGAACTCGGCGGTGAGCGGCGCGGCTTCGTCGATTAGCCTCTTGCGTTCGGAGGAATTGAGCCAGCCTTGCAGATGCTCCGCGGTGTCGAAGCGGAGGATGGCGACGAAGTCTTCCTGCACACCGGGCACGGGCGGTTCGAAGCGGTAGCCTCGCAAGCCGGGCGCCTTGGACTGCGCGATAGCGATTTTGCGTTCCCAGGCGCGATACTCAGTTTCCTTGCCCGGTAGGACTCGCGTGCTGATCACGGCTGATACGGGAGCCGGTTTTCTGCCTTGCTTTTCGTCATGGACGATGTGGACGTCGTCGCGCCCGACCAGCATGGGGGCGGCGCCATCCAACCTTTTGAGCCGCTCGGGCGACGAAAGCCAGGCACGCGCGGTCTCAAGGCTCTCGAACCGCTGCAGGATAACCCAGTCGACCTGCAAGGGCGGCTTGGGCGGCATAAGCCGTTGCTCGATAAAGCCGGGCAGCGATGCCATGAGCGTGCTGGTCTCACCCTGCCAACGCGCGAATGCCTCGGCGGCCTCCGGGCGGACGCATGTCTGCGTCACGATCGTGACGTTGCCGTCCGGCTCTCTCATGACGGCTCGCAGAGTTTGGTGAATAGCCGGTCAGGTGTGAAGGGCAGATGGGCGAAGCGCACGCCCGTGGCATTGGCCAGCGCGTTGGATATCGCCGGCGCGATCGGATTGATGGCAGATTCGCCCTGGGACTTGGCGCCCATGGGGCCGATCGAGTCATGCGTATCGGCAAAGAAAATTTCGGTGTGAGGCGTGTCGGCGAAGGCCGGAATGCGATAGTTGCGCAACTGCGGGTTCACCATGCGGCCTTCGTCGTACACCATGTTTTCGGTCAGCGCCCAGCCGTAGCCCATGGCGATGGCACCGTCGAGTTGGCCGCGGCACTGCATGGGGTTGATCAGGCGCCCGATATCGGCGGCTTGGGCGCTATATAAGATGCGGATCTCGCCCGTGACGCGGTTCACTGCGAGCCGCACACCCTGCACGTTGAAGGCGATGGAGCGCGGCGACAGATAGGCCTTACGGCCAATCTCGAAGCGATGATCGATCTTGGCGCCTGCGGCGTGAAGCTCGGCCAGGCGGATGCGTCTGTTGCCGCAGATGACGGCATCGTTGTCGAGCCGGCACTGCTCACGCTCGACACCGGTATGGCGGCTGGCAAAGGCCAGTATATCGTCCCGCAGGGCCTCGGCGGTGATATGGACGGCCTTGCCGGCCACCACCGTGCCGGTGCTGGCGAAGGTTCCCGTGTCATAAGGCGTGTGGTCTGTGTCGGCGTTGATGATGTCGATGTCGCCCGCGCGAGTTCCCATGATGGCTGCGGCGATCTGCTTATGCGCCGTGGTGATGCCGTTGCCCATCTCGGTCGAGCCGACCGCGAGATGATAAGTGCCGTCGGGCAGCAGTTTCATCGTGGCGCCCGACCGGTGTTCGGTCGGCGGCCCACATTCCAGCATCGTGAGAGCGATGCCGGTTCCCTCGGCCCATTCCCGACCCGTGGGTGCCTTGGCGCCTTTGCCCTTGGCCAGCTCGGCCTCGATGATATCCAGACACTGATTGATGCCATAGCTGCCGAAGCTGGCGTCGCTCGGCTCCTTCCAGATCGATTCGATGTTATCGCCGGGCCGGACAATGTTCTTACGCCGAATCTCGAAGGGATCGATGTGGAGGAGGCGCGCCAGCTCATCCATGGCGCATTCGATTGCGAAGGTCGTCTGCGAGCTGCCGTAGCCGCGAAAGCCGCCGCCCGGCACCATGTTGGTATAGACCGCGTAGCCGACGGCTTTCTTATTGTCGCAGCGATAGACGGCCAATGGGCCCGATAGCGCGGCAGCCAGGGTCTCACTTCCGTGGTTGCCATAAGCGCCGGTGTTGGACATGACTTGGACGTCGAGCGCGGTCAGCCTGCCGTCGCGTTTGGCGCCGATCTTGACCTTGGTGGTCATCTGATGGCGCGTCGTGGCACCGATGAATTCCTCTTCGCGGGTCCATTCCCATTTGACGGGGCGGCCGGTCTTCATGGCGGCGAAAAGGGCAAGGTCCTCGGAGACCATTTCTTGCTTGCCACCGAAGCCGCCGCCGACCCGTTCGGTGAAGATGTGCAAATCGCGCGCGCGCAACCCGAACAGGTAGCAGAGCTTCTTCTGCACGACGAATGGTCCTTGCGAGCTCGTCCGGACGTGCCAGCGGCTGTCCTCGCCGCGCCAAGCAATCGAGCCGTGGGTTTCCAGATGTGCATGCTGCACGCGTGAGGTCGAATAGGTCATCTCGTGGATGATGTCGGCCTCGGCGAAGCCTTTGGCCACGCTGCCGATCTCGCCACGAAGGTCGCAAAAGATGTTGCCGTTTTCGGTGAGAACGTCCTTGTCGTGGAGGAGGGGAGCTCCCGGCTCCAGTGCGGCGACCGGATCGAACACCGCGGGCAGCACTTCGTACTCGACCTCCAGCGCACGGCAGCCAGCCTCGGCCGCGCCTTCACTTTCGGCCACGACCGCGGCGATCCGCTGACCGACAAACCGGGCGACATTGTCCAGCACGTAGGTGTCGTCGGGATCGACCAGATGGTCTTCATGCAATGCGGTGCTGTACAGGCGGCGGGGCACGTCCTCCCAGGTATAAACGGCGACCACCCCCGGCACGGCCTTGGCCTTGGCCGTATCGATGCGGACAATGCGAGCGTGGGCGTGCGGCGAGCGCAATACCTTGAGGTGCAGCAAACCTTCGATGGCGATATCCATCGTATAGTGGGCTTTGCCGGTCAGGATCGCATCGGTGAACGGATTAGGCAGGCTGGCACCGCAGGCCTTGCCCGCCACATCGGGCTCGATATTGGTGCGGCCATGCAGGGCGTCGTCGATCGAGCGATAGCCGGTACAGCGGCACAGGTTGCCCTTGAGCGCATGGGGCAGGTCGGTCTTGCGGGCTTCGTCGAATGCGGCCGAGGCTGTGGTCATGATCATGCCCGCCGCGCAGAAGCCGCATTGAAAAGCCTGGGCGTCGTGAAAGGCCTTCTGAACCGGGTGCAGCGTGCCGTTCGTGGCCAGGCCCTCGATGGTGGTGACCTTGCGCCCTTCGGCCCGGAAGGCCGGCACTAGGCAAGAGTGGAACGGCTTGCCGTCCAGCCACACCGTGCAGGCGCCACAATCGCCGGCATCGCAACCTTTCTTCACGCCAAAGACCTTCAGATCGCGCAGGAACGTGCGCAGGCACTGGCCGGGGCGCGGCTCGGCGGCGTAAATCTGGCCGTTGACCTCGAACTTGCTCATGCAAGCTCCACACGGATCTGCTCGGCGAAATAGTAAGTCAGATGCCGTTTGTAGGGCGCCGAACCATGGACGTCGGCGAAGTATCCGTCGGCCGGCAAACGTTCATCGATGGCCTGCCGCAGTTCGTCCGCACTGGGCGTTTTTGTGAAGCGAAGCTGAACCGGCCGTGGTGTCGAGGCCGATATCGTCAGCAGGAAGTTCTCACCTGCATCATCGGCGGTGCCGATGATCAGGGCCGCCGACCGTCCGTAGCGGGTAAGCGACATCTGCCGCATGGCGTAGCGCTTCGATAGCGCGGCGGCTGGCAGGTGGATCGAGCGCAGCAACTCGCCCTTCTGAAGAACGTTCTTGTGGTTGCCAGTCACGAAGTCGACAACGGAAACTTCGCGCGGCGCCGCGTCATGCGGCCAAAGGGTGCAGACGCCTTCGAGTGCCGCGGTCAGCGAGATCATGGCGCCGGCGGGCAAGGACATGCAGACATTGCCGCCGATCGTCGCCGCGTTCCAAATCTTGAACGACATCAGGAAGGCGTCGATGCAGTCCCGGAAGAGGGGTGCCGCCCGCCATTCAGACGGGCCCTTGAAGGCATGAAGATCGGCGACCCGGCAGGTCGCCGCGATCTCAAGACCGCGCTTGGACTCCACGAGCGGCGTCCAGCCCAAGGCGTCGAGATCGATCAGGGTATCGAGGGTCGTCTGCGGCTCGGAAAAGAGCCACGTGCCGCCCGCCAGCCAGGCATACCCGTCCCGCCAGGGGCCGATCGCGTCGGGCGAGCTCGGCCGCTTAACCTCGACGATGGTGTTCAGATTCACGAGACCAGCCTTTTGCGCCAAGCCATGGCGCACCTCGGTTTGTAGCCCATTCGGACGTTCGGATCATGCCGCGGAAGCGGAATGTCCGGCCGCCGCTTTCCTTGGCAAGCCGCGCGAGTCATGCGTCGTGGAGCCCCCCGGTAAGTCGAATAGGTCCAAGGTGTGAAGATAATCGGTAAATGATAATGTCCTTCGGCGTCATCGACGGATATACGCATGGGTACGATGGCGGGCGTCGTTGACAGGCGTGGAGGGGGCCCTTAGAACCGGCCCATCCCCCTCGGCGAGGGGAACCCGCCCATATGGACAGGTGGCCGAGCGGCTGAAGGCGGCGGTTTGCTAAACCGTTATAGGGGACTAAAGCCCCTATCGAGGGTTCGAATCCCTCCCTGTCCGCCATTTGATCATACCGTGAAGACGGTTTTTCCGCGTCGACTAGGCCGGCTGCACTCGCCGATGTGGCCCGTTTCACACAACGGTTCGATCCGTGCTGGCCAAGTGCGGCGCCCGCCTGACACATCAGGCTGTCAGCGAAGGACGAAGCCCTCGTAGCCCTTGGCCGCCACGTCCTCGCACTTCTTCGCATAGTCGGGCACCGGGCCGATATAGGGTGAAAAGACCCGCGGCTTTCCCGCGATGTTTGCGCCCAAGTACCACGAGTCGCAGTGGGAGCGGAGCGAGGCGGCACCCACCGCCGAGACATGCTCCACCCATTCCGCTTCCGCGTCGGGTTTGGGCTCGATCTGCTTGATGCCCTTCTTCTCCATGAAGGCCATGCAGTCGCCGATCCAGTCCACATGCTGCTCGATGGCATTCATCATGTTGGCGAAGACCGAGGGGCTGCCTGGACCGGTGACGGTGAAGAAGTTGGGGAATCCCGCAACGGTCAGGCCCAGGTAGTTGTAAGGTACCTCCGCCCATTTTTCGCGCAGCTTGGTGCCATTCCGGCCACGGATGTCCATGGCCAGGAGCGTACCCGTCATAGCATCGAAGCCGGTCGCGAAGACGAGGGCGTCAAGCTCGTATTCCTTGCCTCCCGTCTTGACGCCTTTTTGCGTGATTTTCTCGATGGGCTTCTTACTGACGTCCACCAACGTGACGTTGGGACGGTTGAAGGTCGCCCAGTAATCCGTGTCCACGCACAGGCGCTTGCAGCCGATCACATTTCTCGGTGACAGCAGTTCGGCCACCTTGGGGTCCTTCACGATCTCGCGGATCTTGCTGCGAACGAACTCGGCGGCCGTCTCGTTGGATTCGTGGTTGGCGATCAGATCGGCGAAGGCGCCCATGAAGGTGACGCCGCCATCGCGCCATCTCTTCTCGTATTCGCGTTGCCGTTCCTCGGGCGTGACCTCGAGCGCGGATTTCGGATTGAACTCGTAGAGAATGCCGCTCGCCATCGTCTTCGCGCGCGCCCGGAAGCCGGCATAGTCGGCCTTGATGGGATCGCGCACTTCGGGCGTAAGAGGGCGGTTGCGCGCCGGCACCGTATAGTTGGGCGTGCGCTGGAAGACATAGAGATGCCGCGCCTCCTGAGCGATCATGGGAATTGCTTGGATGGCCGAGGAGCCCGTCCCAATCACGCCGACGCGCAGGCCCGTGAAGTCCACCTTCTCATGCGGCCAGTTGCCGGTGTGGTAGGTGGCGCCTTCGAAGGTCTCGACGCCGTCGAACGGCGTGTTGGTGGTGGACAGGCATCCCGTACCCATCACGCAGTACTTGCCCGTGACACGCTGGCCGTTCTCGGTCTCCAGCGTCCAACGGCTGGTCGTGTCGTCGAACGTGGCGGCTTTCACGCGCGTGTTGAAACGAATATCGCGGCGCAGGTCGAAGCGATCGGCCACGTGGTTGGCGTAGCGCAGGATTTCCTCTTGCGGGGAATACACTTCGGACCAGTTCCACTCTTGCTGCAGCTCGTGAGAGAACTGGTAAGAGTACTCCATGCTTTCCACGTCGCAGCGCGCGCCGGGGTAGCGGTTGTAATACCACGTGCCACCGACGCCGCCCGCGGCCTCCAGAACCTGAGCGCTGAGCCCGAGCATGCGGGCCTTGTGGAGCATATAGAGGCCGGCGAAGCCGGCACCCACGATAACGACGTCGAAATCATTATTCGGCATGGACGGATATTTTCCGAAGTTGAGGAACGGGTCGGAAAATTATCGCATCTGCCTTGGTCATGGCAGGTAGAAATTCCCCGGCTGACCACAAAGAAAAAGGGCACCGGTCTCGGCCGGTGCCCTTTATCGAAACGTCCGTGTGAGACTTAGACGGCCTTGAGATTTTCCGCCGAACTCTTGCCGCGCTTCGGGTCCATCTTCTCCTCGTAGGAGATTTTCTGGCCTTCCGCCAGATCGCCGAGACCGGCGCGCTGGACCGCGGAGATGTGGACGAACACGTCCGGACCACCGCTGTCCGGCTGGATGAAACCGAAACCCTTGGTGCTGTTAAACCACTTAACCTTGCCGACAGGCATATCCTAGCTCCGATGATAGAGTGCGTGGGGCCCGCCCAGCCCCCCTTAATGATTCAAAAACGCGCGGGCCGCGCGGGAACGAGTCCCTACCGCCTCATGGTACCCCCATTTTGGCGATGATGGCTCAAGGATACATCCCAAAAACGGCCAAAAGCCAACTCTATTCGCAGGGGCAACGGGGGATGTTTTAGGTCCCTTGACGTGGCCGGCTTTCTCGGTTTTTTGGCGGCTTACGAGGCCCGGAGAGAAATGCTACCCTCATGAAAAAGAAGAAAGAACTGCCCAAACCCTTTGTGGCACCCACAAAAGACGCCCGTCATGCCGGCACTTTCGAGGTTTTCGTGCCCGCCCCGGGACGGGAGCGGCCGCACCGGGTGCCCATTAAATTCGATACGGAAGGCGAGGCCGAACGCTGGCTCCACAGCCAGGAAGGGGCCGAGATGATCGAAAAACTCAGCAAAGGCTGAGTGCCGGCCCTTAAGGAATATCTAAGCGAGGTTTCAGAATTTCTCGATCAACGGGCGCGCGGCCACACGGTACGGTCGCGTTCCTCCCAGCTAACAAGCTGTCATTTCCGGCCCGTCCTTTTCCAAGGACGGGCCGGCTTTTTATTCCGTCGACTAGAGCAGGAACAGGGCCAGCAAGCCCACGACGGCGATGACGCCGATGACCGAGCCGGTCATCAGTTTCTTGAAATTGATCCAGTTTCGCTGCGTGATTTGATCGAGTTCGTGAGTCACGGACATGGCGATCTCCCGAGCTATCAAAACTCGGGAGATCATAGCATCCCCGAACACCCTTATAAAGATAAGGGATATTCCGTAAGTCGCCGAAGGGATGTTACTTCCCCTTCCAGGCGCGTGCGGTGCCGTCGTTCAGAAGCTTCTGGAGCGCCGTCGCGCTGCTCACTTTACCGCTCCAACCACCGATGATCTTACTGGCGTCGTAGCCTTCGCCGTAGGTGAACAGGTTGTATTCCTTACTTTGCGTGATCTGGCTGCCACCAATCGCGCCGCCGGCGAAGAGGCCCTGGCCATAAGAGATGAAGAAGCTGTTGATGCCGGTCTTGCCGCTGCCGGATGTGCCGCCGCCGATACCGAGATCGGCCACCGCAATCGAGGCCTGACCACCCATGCCGAAGGCACCTTTCAGCATTCGCTCGGGGCCGTCGTCGGACATCAGTACCAAGACGCCCTCGATGACTTGCGCACCGGCTTGGAGGCCGACTGTCGTTCCGGCCAGTTCGACGAAGACCGGATCGCTCCAGGTATTGCCGTGGCGCACCATGAACACGCCGCTTCCACCCTCGGCCGCAAGCAGGAAACCGGCTTGAGTCAACTCGGGGAAAATGGCCACGGCGGTCGCACCGCCCAGCATATTCCGCAAAGCGGTCCATTCGGGGTCTTCGAGGAATTTTTTTGCTACCGCCGTTGCCTTCGGCATGAGATCGCCGGGATTTTCGGGCTTGCCGGTCTTGGGCGATGTCATCGCCGTCTGTGGCGCTAGATCGCTCGCGCGCGCCGGCAAGGATGCTATTGCGAGGCCCGCCGCCACCAAGGCGCACGGAAGGAGACGGAGGGGGTGGAAGATCATGGGAGAAGGCCTTCGAGTTGAGGGATAGACGGCCGGCAGTCTATCGGGGACGGGTACCGGCGACAAAACATTCCCATCGTATCATCGACTACCTTCGCCGCTGTGCGGCAGTTTCGGCCTCGCGTTCCAACTCGGCATTGATCTCGGCGCCAATACACACGGCGTAGGCCGAGACGTAAAACCACATCAGCAAGACGACGACCGCCCCCACGGAGCCGAACATCCGGTCGTAAGCGCCGAAATTCTCGATGTAGAGGGAGAAGCCGGCTGACGCCAAAAGCCAGAGCGCGCTGGCGGTAATCGCGCCGGGAAAAAGATAGTAAATGTGGCGCGGCCGGTGACTGGGACCAAATCGATAGAGCAGCGTCATGGCCGCGATCACCAGGGCACCCATGCCCAGCCAGCGGATCAGGCGCACGACCTCGTGCATCTCGGCAGGCAGCATCAGGATTTTCAGGGTCAGCGACATCCCGATGACAGCGGCCAGGACCACGATGGCGACGCCGATCCCGCCGAAAGTGAGCGCCAACGCCAATCCGGTCCTATGGACGTAGCTCCGCCGCTCTTCCGCGGCATAGGCGAAGTTCAGTCCGGACATGAGTGCCTTGCTGCCGCTGGCGGCGCTCCATACAGCCAAGATGAAACCGAAAACAGCTCCAAGGCTGAGCTGACTATCATCCCGCATGCTCAGGGCCGTGAGCTGCTCGGCCAACAGGTCGTAGGCCTCGTAAGGGATGAGGCCGCGCAAAGGTGACAGGTGGCGCTGCACGTCGGCCGCGTTGGCGACGAGCCCGTACATCGTCACGAAGACGGCGATGGCCGGAAAGATGGCAAGCAGGCCGAAGAAGGCGATTCCGGCGGCGAACATTGATAGGGCCGGCGACAGAATCCGGTCCACCAGCCGTCGCAGGAAATGCACCCAAGGATGTGCCCAAAACGAAGCCAATGCCGCCATCCCCCGAAGTCATGGGCGACCGGTTTCTTCTTAGGCGGCAATGGTTACGGATTCAACGCTCGCTGAGATCGCGGCGTGCGACTTAACCCAGGGCGGCACGGTCGTTTTTGGCAGATTTACGATCGTTGAAGCAGGGCGAGCGGGAACCGCCGCACCCTTGTTCCGGTTGTGGCCTAGCCGACCCATGGGCTATTTTGGCGTGCCTCCAGCCGGCGGCCCTAAGGCCTTGCGGGGAAAGAACGTTTTCCGATGGCGTTGAACGAACTGATCGACTTCCCCGATCCGGTCACGCTGGTGCCGAACAGCGGCGTTCAGTTCCTCGATTTCGGCTTCAAGCTCGACCGCCGTTCTCCGTTGCCCCAGGACTGGGGCTTCTACGATCCGGACACGGCGCTAAACGACGAATCCATGCCCCAGGTCGTGCGCCGCGGCGGCGAGGATCCGCGGGGGCGCGAAAGCTACGGCATCGATATCAAGGCCGTGCTGGCCATGGTCGACCGCACCTGGCTGCCGCTGCCGCTGTTCTGGCGCCAGAAGTCGGGCGCTTTCTTCAAGGGGCCGACCAACTGGGCCCGCGTCTATGTTTGCCAACTCGATTCGCCGGACGAACGCGGCAACCAATACCGAGTGGTGGTGGCGCTCGACACCACCTTGATGCCCTTCGTCGAAACCGAAGCCTATTTGGCGCCCAGTGCATCGGATGCCAAGGACGGACGGCCATTCGCGCTGCCGCCGCAGGATGATCCGCATATCGACTGGTTCTGCCAGCAGGAATGGGTACGCTTCTGGGCGTTCGAGGCATTCAAGGAGATGAAAGCGCGGGACGAGCAGCGCCGCACCGGCCGCCGCGCCGACCGTGCCGTCAGCGATGCGCAGGCGGCGGAGGACATGCAAGGCAAGCACGAGCATGTCGCGCGCTATCGCGCTCTGCTCGACCTGTTGCACCAGCTCCAGCTTTTCCGGCAGATCGTCGTCATCGATCGCGAGACCGATCCGCGGCCCACGCCCATCGATGTCGATTTTGTGCTCGATCTGGGCAATTCGCGCAGTTGCGGGTTGCTGATCGAGCGCGAGCCAAACGAGATGAAGGTCGATATCACGCGCGCGGTCGCGCTGCAGTTGCGCGACCTTTCCCGGCCGGAGCTTGTCTACCGCGAGCCCTTCGATAGCCGCGTCGAATTCAACCGCGCCTCATTCGGCCGCGATCAGCTTTCGCATAAGAGCGGCCGCGCCGAGGCGTTCTCCTGGCCGACCGTGGTGCGCGTGGGCCCCGAGGCCGCGCGCCTCGCCGGAAGGCGCCAGGGCAGCGAAGGCGCGTCGGGCATGTCCTCGCCCAAACGCTATCTGTGGGACGATGACCGCAGGCACGACAGCTGGCGCTTCAACACCACGCTGGCGACCGGCGAACTGCCGCCGCCGGCGACGGGCGTGGCCTTCACCACGATGATCAACGAGGACGGCGAAGCCCTGCACCTGATCGACGGCGCGACTGGAGCCGGCGACCGTCTGTTTCCTTCGATCCGCGCGCTCTATTCGCGCCGGAACTTGATGTCTTTCGCGCTGGCCGAAATCCTTCTGCATGCGCTGGCGCAGATCAATTCCGCCTCGCATCGCGTGCGCCGGCCGGTGAACGCTAATCTGCCGCGCCGCCTGCGCCGCATCATCCTGACCATGCCGACCGCCATGTCGGTGCAGGAACGTCTGATTTTCGAGAGTCAGGCCAAGGCCGCGCGCGACCTGGTCTATCTCTCCCTCGGTCTGGCGCAGACGCGTATGCGGGCGGATGGGCAGGGGGTCGATCGCCATCTGGATTACGGCCCAGAAGCGCGCATCGCACGCCAGGGGGCTGCGGCCGATGCCGATCTGGGGCCACCGATCAGCGTCCAGTGGGACGAAGCCAGCGCGACCCAAGCCGTCTATCTCTACACGCAGATCCAGCGGAACTTCTCCGCCGATGCGCGCGCGTTCTTCGACCAGATGCGTCATCCCAACAACGCGCAGGATCCCGCGCGTAAGGACAAGCTGCGCATCGCCACCATCGATGTCGGCGGCGGCACGACTGACCTGGTCATTACCACGCTGACGGTCGAAGGCCCGGGCACGACCGTCACCATCTCGCCGAAGCATGATTTCCGCGAGGGGTTCAATCTGGCTGGCGATGATGCCGTCCTCCGCGTAGTGCGCGAACATGTCATTTCAGCGATCCGCACGGCGCTCATGGAGCGCGGCACGCGCGATCGCGCCGACGCCACGCTCAACCTGTTCTTCGGTGGCGACCGTTCGGGCATCCTGCCCGTGCAGCTTCTGCGCCGGCAGCAATTCGCGCTCCAGATCGCGACGCCCATCGCACTTTCCATGCTGCATGACTATGAGCGGTACTCGCCCCTGCGGCCGGCGGAACGCACGGAGCGGCGCGTGCGCGAGTTCTTCCGCCCCGGCAGTGGCCCCAGCCACGAGCTGATCGAATATCTAAACGACGAGTTCCGCCGCGAAGGGTTCGAGGGTTTCGACATCATGGACGTGCCGGTCGTGGTCGACCTGGCCGCCATCGACCTGACTGTGCGCGGAGTGTTCCTGGAAACGCTGCAGGCGCTGGGCGAGGTGGTCTGGCGCTACGGCTGCGATCTCCTGCTGCTTTCCGGCCGCCCCTCGCGCCTGCCCGCGGTCAAGGCGATCCTAGACGAAACCGGTTGTCTGCCGGCGCACCGCATCGTGCCGCTGCACCAGTTCCGCGTCGGCACCTGGTATCCGTTCCGCGATTATCGGGAGACCATCGCCGATCCCAAGACCACGGCCGCCGTCGGCGCCATGGTCTGCTTGTTGGGCGAAGGGCAGTTGGTCGGCTTCAATTTCCGCGCACGCGACCTCAAGCCCGGTTCGACGGCGCGCGTCTTTGGCAAGATCGACAAGGACCGGAGGCTGCCGCACGCGGATGAGTTCTATCGCGACATGCAGCTCGACGATCCCGATTGGGATCTGCCGCAGACCCAGTTCGAGTTTCGTGGCCCGATGGCGCTGGGCTTCCGCCAGTTGCCGGCTGATTGGTGGCCCGCGACGGCGCTCTATTTCATCGACTACCGCGACGACGACGCGCGTACGCGCCTGAACGACAAGACGCCGCTGAGGGTCACGCTGCGCCGCGCACGGCGCCAGATCAAAAGCGGTGCCGCCGACGGCTTCGAGATCGACCGGATCGAGGATTCGGAAGGGCGCACCGTGCCGCCCAACCTGTTGCGCCTGCGTCTGCAGACCATAGATGAGGCGCAGGGTTATTGGCTCGACACCGGTATCATCCTGGGACAGTGACGGAGTCATGGCGGATATCGTGAACGCGGAACTGGTGGAAGCCGCCGAGCGCCTGGCCAAGGGCAGCGCCGCCGCGCGCCAGTGGGTGCGTGAGGTGCGCGCGGCGTCCGTGTCTGTCGACAACGAGGCGTTAAGCCTGACCGGCGCCACGCGGCACGCGGAGAACATCGCGCGCAAGGTGCGCGGCGCGGCCGGTCGCCGGAATTGCGTTGGCGTTTTCGGCCCAAGCCAGGCAGGCAAGTCCTATCTGGTCTCGGCGTTGGCGCGCCGGCCGGGCGGCGCCTTAACCGCCGACTTCGCGGGACGGCGTCACGACTTTCTGCGCGAGATCAATCCGCCGGGCGATCGGGAATCGACCGGCCTGGTCACGCGCTTCACACTGCAACCCAGCGGCTCCGGCAATCCCGAATATCCGGTCTCACTGCGCCTGCTGAGCGAGACCGATCTAGTCAAGATTCTGGCCAACAGCTTCTTCTCCGATTTCGACCAGAACAACGCCAGGCTCAAGTTGGCCGGCGGCGAGGAAGTGCGCCGCGCGGTGGAGAAGGCGCGGGGGCGGGTGAAATCCCAGGCCACGGCCGCGCATCTGGACGAGATCGAGCTGTTCGATCTTGGCGAGTATTTCCGCCAGTACTTCGCGAACCAGGCCGCGACCCTGGGCGCTGCAGGCTACTGGGAGCAACTCATCGAGTTGGCGGCGCGTCTGTCGCTTCCGGACCGCGCGGAACTGTTCGGCGTCTTGTGGAACGGCTTGCCCGACTTCACCGAGCTTTTTGTGCGTCTGGCCGAGGGGCTGGAGCGGTTGCATCACGCGCCCGAGGCCAATGTCGAGATCGGCGCCCTGATCCCGCGCGAGGCTAATGGCGAGCCGCGCAGCATCATTGATGTCGCGATCTTGAAGCAGCTTGGCACCGACGCCGACATGGCGGACCTGCTGAAGGTCGTGCCGCTGTCGTCCAAGGGGGTTGGCGCTCCTGTGAGCATGCCGCGTGCGCTCCTCACGGCGCTGGTGGCCGAGCTGCGTATTGTGATGACCGAGAAGCCGTGGGATTTCTTCGAGCATACTGATCTGCTCGATTTTCCCGGCGCGCGCGGCCGCCTGAAGCTGATCGATTTGCCGGCCGATACGGGGGACCGCGTGCGGCAGCTTCGCGAACTGCTGCTGCGCGGCAAAGTGGCCTATCTGTTCCAGCGCTTCACCGAGGAGCGCGAGCTGACCAGCATGCTTCTCTGCATGCCGCCCAGCGTGCAGGAGGTGAAGGATCTGCCCGCCATGGTCCGCGAATGGATCATGGTCACCCACGGCAACCGCGAGGCGCGCGCCAAGGTCGCGAACGCGCTGTTCCTGGTTCTGACCAAGTTCGATCTCGATTTCATCGAGAAGGGCGGCGAGACGTCGGAATCGCGGCGGGGCAAATGGGACCGCCGCCTCAACGCCTCGTTCCTCGACCTCTATGGCGCCAGCGACTGGCCGCACGATTGGAACGGCAAGCCGTTTGCCAACACGTTCTTCCTGCGCAATCCGGGCATGAAGCAGGAACACATCATCGCCTACGAAAGCATCGAGAAGAATCCGGACGGCAGCGAGCGTCTCGTTGAGCGCGGCCCGGCGCCGGGCAAATCGGCGCTTCTGTCCGAGCTTCGCGGCGCCTTCGTGGACTCACCGCTTGCTGCCAAGCATTTCTCCGATTTACCGATGGCCTGGGACGCGGCGTTCCGTCCTAATGACGGTGGCGTTGCCTATCTAGTCGAGAGACTCAGCCAGGTGCTCAAGCCCGGCCTCAAAGCGCATCAGATTGCCGAACGCCTAGCCGAAGAGGTCGTCACCCTCGACGGCAAGCTGCGCCGATTCTATCTGGGCGATGACGAAAACACGCGCCAGAAGCGCGAGCAGGAGCTGATGGCCCTGCGCCGCTCTCTGTTCAACGACAGCGCGCGCGACGGTTTTCACAATTTCTTCAAGTTGCTTGGCGCCTTCTCCCTTGGTGTTCCGGAGGCGCGTGAAGTTGTCCTGAACGTGGCTGCTCTGCGCATTGACGCGCTGGCTCCCACCGGCACGGCCGAGACGGCGGAGCCCGACCCGTGGGCCAACGAAGCGGGCTCGGCGTCGCCCCGACGCAAACTCGATCGCGCCGCCGTTTTTGCGCGCGAGATTATGAACGCCTGGACCGACAAGCTGCGTACCCTGTCTCAGAACGAGGAGGCGACGCGGAATCTCGGCTTCGAGGGCCGCATGATCGACGATGTCGCCAACGAACTAATTGTTGGCGCGACGCGCCAAGGTCTGGCGGAGCGGATCGCGGGTGACGTGCGCGCCCGGCTGCAGACCGCCAATGTCCGTTGGGACGACGGCACCGTGGCCGATCGTGCGGCCACCATGGCCGCCATGGCCATTGACGACTATGTCGCCTATCTCGGTTTTGTCTCGAAGCCGGAGGGTGAAAGGCCGGGCTTTCCCGAACCGCCGCGCCAGCCCGAGCGGCCGATTTTTCCACGTCCGCCGTCCGTCAATGGTATTCCCGTCGTGGAGCCTCAGCGCAGCGCGCTGGAGCGCCAGATGTTCCTCGATTGGGGCGTGGCTTTGCGCCAGCTCGGCATCGACAACGTGGGCTTCTCTGGTGGCCGGGAGATCAGCGCCGAACAGAACCGGCGATTGAGCGTCATCCTGCAGACCATCGCCATCCGGCCGTTGCTGGCGGATTATCTGGCCTGATTTTTCCATTGCGAGGATAGGGCCGAAGTATGCCGTCCAAGCTCGAACAGACATTGCAGATGCCGGGTGGCCGCGCGAATCTGCGCGTTGCGGGTGCTCCTACGGCCAATCGCGCGACGCTCGAGTTGGCGATCACGAAACCGGATCCGACCGGCACGACGCGCTATCTCAACCCGTCCAAACCGACCGATCCTTGGTCGACCGCGACCCATTGGCTGAAGCCCTCGCTGGCCGGCGATGCGGGCGACCTGGTGTTCGAGCTGGACGGCGATGTCACCGTCCATCTGCTGCCGTATGCGCCCTACGAGCTTCTGCTTCGCGATGGCAACGGGATGCGGCATGTCGACCGCTTCACCGGCATCGCATTGCGCGGCGCGTCGGCTGCATCCGCGCCGATCGAGGCGCCGGTCAAGGCAACGCCACCGCCGCCACCTCCGCCGCCGCCCGTCGAGGAACCGCCACCGCCGCTTGTCGCCGAACCGGTCGTGCCGCCACCACCGCCCGAGCCGAAATCGCGCTGGCCACTTTGGGCCGCGCTTGGCGCGATCCTCCTGCTGCTGGCAGGCGGGGCTGGATGGTATTTTTTCTTGCGGAGCGATTCATCCGATCAGCCGTCGGCGACCGCCGAAGCGCCCGTCACGTTGGACGAGGCGCGCCGTGTCCTGACGGTCGATCCGGCTCCTGCCGATGCGTTTGCCCGCGCGCAGGCGCACGCCGCCAAGGGGGAACTGCAAGGCGCGTTCCTGCTTTATCGCTATGCCGCGGAGAAAGGCGATATGACCGCGTCGGTGGCTTTGGCCGCCATGTACGACCCCGCCACCTATAGCGCCCAGACCAGCCCGTTGCCGGCGGCCAATCCGGCGGAGGCTGCGCGCTGGTACGAACCGGCGGCCCAGGCCGGGCAGGCGGAGGCGCAGTATCGCCTCGGTATGCTGCTCAAGAGTGGTGCGACGGCTGATGCGGACGGCCCGGAGAAGGGCGTCGCGTGGCTTCGCAAGGCCGCCGACCAGGGCTATGCCCCGGCGCAGGAAGAACTGAAGAAGTGAAGGCCGTTCCGGCCGCGGAGAGTTGCCCATGATGCGCGCGTTGATCGTTTCGCTTTTGCTGGTGCTGGCGGCGGGATTTGGGGCGCCAGCCGAGGCACAGACCGGTGGCAAGCGGGCGCCGCTCCTGATCGAAGGCAAGTCGACGCTGTACCAGCGCGTGCTGACGCGTCCGGGCGTCAAGATCGTGCCGCAGCCGGGTGGTGCGGCGGGCAAGGAACTGCCCGCGCTTTCGGCCTTGTTCGTCTATGCCCAGAAGACGGTCGGCGCTGACAATTTCATCGAGGTCGGTCCGTCGTCCGACGGCACCACGATCGGCTGGCTGAAGGCGTCCGAGGTGGTGCCGTGGCGTCACACGATGACGCTGGCGTTCACCAATCCGGCCAATCGCGGTCAGGTCCTGTTTTTCAAGGACCAGCAGGCGCTGACCGCGCTGTTGAACGATCCGAAGGCGGCGGAAAAAGCCGATCAACTGCGCGCGGCCTCCAAAGGCGGCGCGGCGCCCGCGGGCAGCGGTCTGATCGCGCTCGAGCCCGACACCTATATCGACCTGCAAAAGCAGTTTTATCTGTTGCCGATCCTGCAGGCCAACAGCGCGATGCTTGGTTCCGGCTTCCGCGTGCGTACGGTCGAGGTGGCCTCGATCACCAAGGACAAGCCGGTGCAAAGCCAGCGGGTCAATCCGCAGGCCGATCTCAGCAAATTCCGCTCCGGCATCGTCTTCGTCGTCGATGCGTCTTCGTCCATGCAGCCCTATATCGACCGCACGCGTGAAGCGGTCGCTGCTGTGTTCCAGCAAGTCGAAGCCGCGAAGCTGAACGACAAGGTTCGCTTCGGCATGGTCGCCTATCGGGACGATCCGAATAAGGTGAAGGGCATCGAGTATCTGTCCAAGGTCTTCGCCGATCCGAACAAGACCACGACGCGCGACGAGTTCCTGAAGGCCGCGTCGGCCGTGTCGGCATCGCAGATCTCCACGCGCGCCTTCGCCGAGGACGGTTATGCGGGACTGGAGATGGCGCTCGACAAGATCGATTGGAAGGATTTCGGCGGCCGCTTCATCATCATGATCACCGATGCGTCGTCGCGCGAGGGCAACTCGCCGTTTTCCTCGACTGGCTTGTCGACGGCGCAGATCCGCCAGTTGGCCCAGGATCAGCGCACCGCCGTCTATGTCCTGCACCTCCAGACGCCGGAGGGGAAGGCCGATCACGCGACAGCCAAGACCCAGTATGAGCAGCTGAGCAATTGGCCGGGGGTTGGATCGCTCTACTTCCCGGTCGAATCCGGCGATCAAACGAAGTTCGCCGGCACGGTCAAACACCTCGCGGAATTGCTGGTCGACCAAGTCAAGAAGGTCGCCAGCGGCACGCCCATGGCGCCCACCGCCAGTGGCGACAAGATGCAGCAGGCGACCGAGGCCATCGGCCTGGCCATGCGCCTGGCCTATGTGGGTGAACAGCAGGGCACGCAGGCGCCCGCTCTCTATTCCGGCTGGGCTTCCGACCGCGACGTGAAGCGGCCAGATGTGGCCACGTTCAGCGTGCGCGTGCTCCTAACCAAGAACCAGTTGAGCGACCTGCAGGCCACCCTGCGCAAGTTGGTGGAAGCCGGCGAGAAGGCGCAGGTGAACCCGTCCGATTTCTTCAACCAGTTGCGCAGCGCTGCGACCGCCATGGGCCGCGATCCGTCGAAGCTCGGGCAGGCCAAGGTGAAGAACCTGGAGCAGTCGGGCCTGATGGGTGAGTACCTGGAAGGGCTGCCCTACCAGAGCAAGGTCATGAGCATCGACCAGGACGCCTGGACGCGCATGAGTGTCGGCGAACAGCAAGCCATCATCGACGAGGTGAAGTCGAAGGTCGCGCTCTACCAGCGCTATCACGACGATCTCGACCGTTGGGTTCTGTTGGCGCCTAACTCCCAGCCCGGCGACGCCGTCTATCCGGTTCCGATCGACTCGCTGCCGTAAAGTACTCCATGGCCGAAACGCCGGTCGTCGAACTGGAAGGAGTCGAACGCCGCTGGGGCGGCGATGGGCTTCTCGTGGCGATCGAGCATCTCCGTCTCGCGCCCGGCGAGGCCGTGGCCATCGTGGGGCCCAGCGGCTGTGGCAAAAGCACTTGTCTCGATCTTCTGGCTTTCACCTTGCGCCCCGACCGTGCGCGGCGTTTCGCCGTGACCGGGCACAACGGCCAGGTTCACGACGTTGCCGCCCATTGGGCCGCGGGCCGCAGCAATGCGCTGCTTGGCTTGCGTGCGCACGAGATCGGTTACGTGCTGCAGACGGGCGCACTGTTGCCGTATCTCAGCGGCTTTGAGAACGCGATGTTGTCGCGGCGCTTGTTAAGCCTCGGCGGGACCGGGGATCTGCCCGGTCTGTTCGCGTCTCTGGAGATCGCTGCCATCGTCCATCGCCGGCCCGCGCAACTTTCTGTCGGCGAACGGCAGCGTGTGGCCATCGCGCGCGCTTTGGCGCATCAGCCGCGTTTGCTTCTGGCGGATGAACCGACCGCCGCTCTCGATCCGTATCAGGCCGAGAAGACCTTCGCGCTGCTTGTGGAACTGGCGCGCGAACGGGGCTGCGCGACCTTGATCGCGACCCACGATCCCGAACTGGCGCGCGCCGCGGGTTGCCGCATTGTGCCGTGCGCAGTCGAACCCGGCCGCACCGTAATCGCCGATTCGGTGCCGGCCTGATGGCGCGCCTCTCGCAGATTTTCCGCCTGGTCTTCGCCGATCTGGGGCACGAAAAGCTTCTGTCGCTGTGCCAGATCGTCGCCATCGCGGCTGTGCTGGCTCCCTTGCTGGTCCTGTTCGGCTTGCGCGAGGGCGTGATCGGCACGCTGATCGAGCGGTTGAACCGCGACCCGGCCATGCGCCTGGTCGTGCCCGAGGTCACCGGCGCCAACCGTTTCGACGCGGCGTGGTTCAAGCGAATCGGTGAACGTCCTGACGTGGCTTTTGTTCTGCCCAGCACGCGTGCCATCGCGGGGCAGGTCGATCTGGCCCGTGCCGACGATCCGGCCGCGCCGGTTGTGCGGGTGTCCTGGCTGCCTACCGCCCTTGGTGATCCTCTATCGCCAGTCGGTAAACCCCTGGCCGACGGGCTGACGACCATTTCCTTATCCGCCGCAGCGGCGGAGCGGCTGGGTGCCAGGGCCGGCGCCACGGTCAATGCCGCCATCGAGCGCCAGCGCGCAGGAAAGATCGAGCCCGTCCGTATCCAGTTGAAGGTGGGAGAGGTCGTGCCGCCCGAACTCTATGATGGCGTCGCCGCGTTCGTCAGCCTGCCGCTTCTGGAGGCGGTGCAGGCCTATCGTGACGGCTATGCCGTGCCCGCTCTGGGCTGGGAGGGCGACGGGCCAGCGCCCGCCATGGAGGCCTACCCCTTGTTCCGTCTCTATGCGCGTTCGATCCGGGACGTGCCGAGCTTAGCCGCCGATCTGCGCGCCGAGGGTGTGGTTGTTTCGACCCACGAGGGGGAGATCGCCTCCGCCCTCAACCTGGAGCGGAATTTGACGACGGTGCTTTTGGTGATCACCGGGCTGGCGCTGATCGGTTTCGTGGTCGCCGTCGCGATCAACGCGGTGGCGGGCGTTGAGCGCAAGCGAAAGCATTTGGCCGTCCTCAAGCTTGTCGGCTACGGCCCTTCCTGGCTGACCGGCATCCCCCTGTTGCAGGCGGGCGTGCTGGCTCTGGCGGGCGCGGTGGTGGCGGTCGCGGCATTTGCCGGTGTGGCTGTGGTGGTCAATGCGGCGTTCGCGGGCAGCCTTCAGGGCGGCGAGGCGGCCTGCCGTTTGAGTGCGGCCCAACTGTGCGGCGCCGGCGCGGCCACGGTCCTGATCGCGATGATCCCGGCGCTGTTCGGCGGTCTGCTGGCCGCGCGGATCGAACCCAGCCTGGAACTGCGCGATGTTTAGAACGCTCCTGACCGCCGCATTGTTGCTGGTCCTTTCCGCTGTCGCGATTCCCACCTTGGCCCAGGCGCCGAAGCCCTGGCCCGAAGCGATGGTCAATCCGAAGCCGGCGGCGGGCGATTTCACCTTGCCCATGCCGTGCGGCGGCTCGATGACGTTCCGGCGCATCGATGTGCCGGCGGAAAATCCGCTCGATGACCGGAAGATCATTCTGGGCGGCGCCGATCCAAAATATGCGTCGATCGAGAATAGCCGCGGCGACTACATCGCAGGCGGCTTCAGCGATGCAAAGAAGAAGACCCAGAAATTCTATTACCTGGGCAAATACGAGGTGACGCAGCTTCAGTACGCCTCGTTGTCGTCGCCGTGCCCCGCCGTCACACCGGAAGGACGATTGCCCAAGGTGGATGTAACCTGGGCCGAAGCCGTGTCCTTTGCCGCGCAATGGAACGCGTGGCTGGCCAAGAATGCCGCCGACAAGCTTCCCAAGGAAGACGGCGCGCTCGGCTTCGTCCGGCTCCCGACGGAAGCCGAATGGGAGTATGCGGCGCGCGGCGGCTTGGCCTTGTCCGAGGCTGATTTTCAGTTGCCGATTCCGCCCATGCCGGGCACGGCCGCGGAGTATGTTTGGTATCAGGGAACGGAGTCGGCCAACAACCAGCTCAACGGCATTGGCCTGCTGAAACCGAACCCGCTCGGCCTCCACGACATGCTGGGCAATGCCGGCGAGTTCGTGCTCGACCCGTTCCGCCTCAACAAGCTGTCGCGCATGCACGGGCAGGCAGGCGGCAATCTGGTGAAGGGGGGCGACTACCGCACTTCTCTCGGCGACATACGCTCGGCCGCGCGCATCGAATACCCGCCCACGGATGCGAAGGGCGAGCGCCGCTCGCCCACCACAGGTTTCCGCCTAGCGCTCGTGCCGCCCAGCCTGACCAGCACCCAGCGCTTGGCACAGGTGCGTGAGTTGTGGACCGAGTTGCCGCAGACGATGGGAACCGCGCTGGCGCCGCAACAGGACGATCCGCTGAAAGAAGTCGATGCGCTGGCCAACGCCACCGAGGATCAGAAGGTCAAGGCGCGCATTCAGAGCCTAGCCACTGTGATGAAGGCCAACATCCAGACCCGCAACGAGCAGCGCGACCGTGCCGCGCGCTCCGAACTACGCGCCGCGTCGTTCCTGCGCGTGATGCTGCAAAGCGATTACAAGGCAAAGATCGAAGTGCGCCGCGAGCAGTTGAAGCTGCAGTCTCTGAGCCCTCAGTTGAAGGAGCAGATCCAGCAGCAGTTGGCCAAGGACGAGCAGGCTTTCGCGGCCAATGTTCAGGTCTATATCGATAATGCAGTCCGCATGGCGAGCGAGTATCCGGAGCCAGTGGTGACGGGCCAGGCGGAAATCCTGAAGCGGGAGCTTGAGGCGAGGCAGCAGACCACCCAGGCTTCCGCCGTGGATGTGTTTGCCGGTCAGGTGGCGCAGGTTCGGTCGGGTAAGCGGCTGGAACCAAAATCTGTCATGGAGGGTTTCCGATGATGCCCTGGAATCGACATATTTCCGCGCCAACGTTAGGGTTGTCTTTCATCGGAGTCGGGATCTCGAAGATGTTCGGCTTCATTGCCCAAATTGGCGGCCGTGCTTCCAAAGCGGCCATTGCCATGGTTACCGCGGTGGCGCTGGTAGCCGCCGGCGTGCCCGCGCCCGCATGGGCGGAAATTCAGGAGCAATCCGACAAGACGCCGGGTGGAATTCTCGATGGCGGTGGCAGCGCCGAGAACGAAAAGGATCTGACACCAGCCGAGAAGCAGCTTCGCAGCGAGTCGAGCGAGTTCGCCGAGACCGTGGCCGGCGGCGCCATTTTCGGCGCAATTCTCGGCGCCATGGCGATGGCGGCTCTAGGCGCGCTCGGCAACCCCGGTAACGCAGGCGCCGGTGCGGCGCAAGGCGCCATCATGGGGGCGGCCATCGGTGGCATCATGGGCGGCGTCGACGGCTATCTCACCGCAAAGCAGCGCGAGAACGCGAACAACAACATCCGCATGACAAATGCCATGGCCGAGGACGTCCGCAAGGACAACGAGCGACTAGAACGGCTGGTGAAGTCCTCGAACGAGGTATTGGCCGAATCGCGAACGCAGCTCGAGGACATCAAGTCGCAGGTCGAGCAGAACCAGAAAACCGTCGCCCAGGCCGACGCAGAGCGCCAGCGCTACGAAAAGAACCGGGATGCCATGCAGACCGCCTTGAACGACCTTCAGAAGCGGCGCGACAACTATGCTCAAGCCGCCACAAAGATGCGGTCGCGCGGCGCTCGCACCGCCGATCTCGACCGCCAGATCGAATCGTTGAACAAGCAGATCGAGCAACTTGAGCAGAATGTCGGTGCGATGAACAACGCGCTGGCGGTCACGAAGGTCAGCTAAAGATGCGGGCGATGAGACTTATGGCCGTGCTGCTCATCGCAGGCGCGGCGGGCGGCGGATGCACCTATCTCGATGCCAAATCCGACCTGAAGAATCTTCAGGCGCAGGAGGCCGCGGCCAAGGCCAACCTCCAGGCCGAGCAGACCAAGAATCAGTCGTTGCAGGACCAGCAGCTTCAGATCCAGCGCGACAGCGAGCGCATGGAACAGCGTCTGAAGGCGGCCAAAGACGAATTGGCCAAGTCCCAGGCGCAAGTGGCCGAGGCGCAGAAGAACAACAAGCTGAGCAAGTCGCAGGCCGACAATCTGAACAACCAGGTTGCCGCGCTCAACCGCGATATCAGCTCGCTGAATTTGAACGTTCAGGCCGGTAATGTCAGCGGCCAGGAAGATCCTGCCGAGGTCAAAAAGAAGGAACAGCAGGTCCGCGATTTGGAAAAGCGCAAAGCCGACCTGGAAAAAGCGATCCAGCTAAGCATCGCGCCCAAATAATCAGGGCATCTTCTGGACCGGCACCGCGTAAGTGCTGCCGTCGGGGTTCTTTCCTTTGCAGACCGTGTTGCCCTTGGCGTCCCGCGTGCAGGTGGTGGTCGACTTGCCGTAGGTTCGGCCGTCCGCGCAGCGAACGTCGGCCTGTTCCTCGACGGTTAAATTCTTGCCATTGAACTTGGCCTGCGCGGGCGCTTTGCATTCGGTGCCGTCCGCGCGTTTCACCACCACTTCGCCTTTACCTTGTTTGTCGAAGCGGTAGTACTGCTGCAACGGCTTGCCGTCGGCCTGATCGACCAGCCCTTGGCCGCTTTGCCATTGCCCATCCATGAAACTCATGTCGCCTTTGGCGGCGGCATCCGGCGGGATGTCGAGCGGCTTAGGCGGGTTGGTCTGAGCGTTCTTGTCTTTGTCTTTCGGCGCATCCTTCGAGGCGTCCTGTGGCGGCTTTTGCTGGTCCTTGGACTGGTTCTCCGGCTTGGGCGGCTGTGAATCGCTGTTTGGCTTGTTCGGATCCTCGGGCATCTTGCCCTGATCGCCGGACGGATTCGTGCCGTCGGGTTTCGTTGCCTGTCCGTCTGCACCGGTTCCCGGCACCGTGCCATCCGGCGTCACGACGACGCCCGGCACAACGGTGCCGTCGCCACCCTGGACAGTCCCATCGGGCGTCACCACGACGCCCCCTTCGCCGGGTGGTGGTGTCTCCGACTGGTGGCCCGGCAACATTTCCTCGATCGAAAAGCCATAGCTCGCGGGGCAGGGCAACGGCAGCCAGCACCGCCACCACATGAAAAGAAGGAACAAGACCGCTAGAAGCCCGAACAATAGCCATAGGAGCCACCACGGAAACCTTCCCTGAGTCGCGACGGCCGTGGCGGCAGCAGGAGCCCATGTGCCCGCTGTGGGCGGCGGGACGGCGGGGCGGGGCGGCGGCCGTAAGGCCAGGGCATTCAGACCGTCACCGCTCAGTTCCTGAAACCCCCAAAACGTGGCGACCGGTTGATCACCGACAAAATGCAGATGACGAGCAGAGGGAATGGTCACGGCCTGTTCCAAGAGGCTGGCGAAGGCGCGTGGGCTCTCGCCCTTCTGTCCCGCCGTGGGCTCGGGCGCGGTGCGCAGTTCGCGGACATAAGCCTCGAGGCCTGCTCGGATCGTTTCCAGTTCCAGCGCGCGCTTGGTCTGCTCCTCGGGTGGCATGTCGCTCCAATGCCGCACGGGGCCGTCGACATCCGCCGTCCACCGCACTGTGCCCGCGCCCTGGTCCAGATTGGGCCGGGCGAAATAGTTCGCGTAGCGCGAGCCGAGACGCGTGCCGAGGATGCTGCGGATCTGGAGATAGGATTCGTAGACCGGCCGGCCGAACGCGCCGAGCGGGCGGTAGGATGCCAGGTTCTCCTGAACGAGCAGAGGACCGACGCGCGAATCGTTCATCACTTGCACTCCCGCATGTCGGATTGGCCGGTCGCGCGCTGCAGCGACTTGTCCATATCCATGGCGGAATTCGGCTTCAGCACTTGGCCGCCCGTCGCATTCGCCACGCAGCGCAATACAGAGCTTTGGCTGCCGTCGCTCAGATCGACGATGTTGATTTTTACCTTAGGCTTGCGCGCCTTGATCGCGCGCGCCTCCGCGCACGGGTCGCCGCCACAGGAATCATCGCCGTCCGTCACCAGGACGATGATCGATTCGGCATCCTGGGATGCGATGTCGCCGGCGCGCTTGATGCTGCCGGCCAGCGGCGTGCCTTGCTGCGGCGACAATTTATTCACCTCCGATAGAAGGGCGGGGCGCTGTGGGCTCGTATAGAACTTGTCGCGGCGCACATTGTTGCAGTTGGTGAATTCGATCAGACCAATGGTGATGGGATCCGGCAAGCCGCGCACCACATGGTCGATCGAGGTTTTGGCCCGATCCATGCGTGAGCTTCCGCCGAACCAGCCGCCCATGCCCATGCTGCCCGAGGCGTCCACCACGATGATGACCTCCGGCTCTTCGCCGGGCGGAAACTGGGTGCGGCAGCCGGGCTTTTCGACGGGCGCCATCTTAGCCTCCTGCTGTGGTACGGGCGTCGGAGGTGTTTCCGGCGCAGGGGCGGGTTTGGCCTCTTCCTGGGGCTTCGGAATCTCCTTGGGCTTTTCCTTTACAGGCGGAGCGGGCTTAGCTTCTTGGCGCGGCGGAGGGACCACGGGCAGTTCCTCGACCTTCTCTGGCAGTTTAGTTTCCGGATCGGGCACGCAGACTTGCTGGCCCTTGAGGCGGGCCAGTTCGTCCTGCAGCGCCTTGTTGCGCGCTTCCTCGGCGGGCACTGGGTTATCGGGCTCTGTCGCGGGCGGGCCGGGTACATCGACCGTTTGTGGCGGCAACGGTTCGCAGCTTCGGAGCAGGAACAGCGCCAGCAGCACCAAGAGGGCGAGAGGCAACAGCCATGCCCACCATGCTTGGCTCAACAGGCCGGGCGAAGCCAGGGCAGCAGCTTCCTGATGCGGCGGGGATGGAGGCGGTGTCGTTACCGGGCGAGGTGGAACGACAGGGCGGGGTGGGACAGCAGCCACCTGCACCTCGTGGCCCCACATGACGGTGATGGGTTGGTCGCCCACCGCATAGAGATAATCGCCCGGCGGGACATTGAGGGCCGCGTCGAGCATATGGCCGACCAATTCGGCCGAACCGCCCTCGCGCCGCAACTGACTGGCGAACGCGGCGATGTCTTCGCGCAGCTTGGAGGCGCGGCGTTCGACGGCAGCCCGTTGCTCGGGGACAAGCTGCGAAACCGGAACCGGCTTGCCGTCGCTTGCCGCGTACCAGTCAATCGTGTCCGTCTGGCCGGCCGTCTGCGGACGGGCGAAATAGGCGGCGTGAGCGGGGCCGAGACGGCTGGCCAGGATCGTCGCCAACTGGCGGTGCGATTCCACGACACTCTGGCCGTGCACGCCCAGGAGCCGATAGCCGCCGCCGGAGGTCCGCAGGATCAGGTGGTCGGCCATCGTCGCCGTATCGCTCCGCTCCGCACGGGTGCTGCCAACACCCGTCACTATGTATACACTAGCGCATGGCTGTCGCGCGCCGGTAGCGGAAGAGCGACGCTCGAAAGACCGGTCGCCGCAGGTCCGGTGGGTAATTATGTCGATACCAAGGCAATGCCATGAGCAGCGGCCCATGATCAACCGCCCATGACGACGGCCACCTCGGACAATCCTTCGTTATGGCGCCGTATCCCTGCGCGCGGGCCGTGGCTGGTGATCTCTCTTTTCTTGCTGGCCGGTTTGATCGTTGCGGCGCTGTACTATTTTTTCGGACGTCAGCCTCCCATCGCCGAGAACGTGGTGCCGCAAACGGCCAAGGAGCTTCCAGCCGACGTGCAGGCCCGCGCGGCGGCCCTGGCCGAGGAGAATCGCAAGCTCGAGGAGGAGCTGGACAAGCAGCGGAGCCAGCCCATCGACTGCCCACCCGGCCAGCATCCGGAGCAACGCACGGAAACGCCGACGAACCGCGTGTCCCCGGCGGTGGGCACTGCGGTGGGCGCCGTGCCGGGTCCTGCCAAAGACATTCCGGTTACGGGAAAAGCCCCCGTCCTTTCGAACAAGGAGTTAAGCGATCGGCTGGAAAAAAGCACCGTCCTGCTGATCGTCCAAGGTGGATCGGGCACGGGCTTCTTTGTCGGCCCGCAGATGATTGTGACAAATCGCCATGTGGCTGAGAAAGCCAGGGATGGGATCGTCCTCGTGACCAGCCGAACGCTGGGCCGGATCCAAGCCGCCCGCGTCATCAAAATGACACCGCAGGGAGAGACCGGCTCCCTCGACTTCGCGCTGCTGCGTCTGGAAACCGCGGTCGCGCCGGCAACTCTTACGCTCACTCCCAGCGCGCCCAAACTCTCCACCGTCTACGCGGCGGGATATCCCGGTCTGATCATGCAGGGTGATCGCGGGTTTATGAAGTTGGCGAGCGGGGATGCTTTTGCCTCGCCCGACCTCAGCCTGACGCGCGGCGAAGTCCAATCGCTTCAAACAACGATCGTCGGATTGCCCGCGATCGTTCACACCGCGTCGGTGCTGGGCGGTAATTCCGGCGGCCCGCTGGTCGATAGCTGCGGGCGGGTGGTGGGCGTGAACACCTTTATCGCCGTCGATCAGGAGCAGTCGGGCCGCGTATCCTACGCGCAGCCGACCGGCGAACTCGTGCGATTTCTCAACCAAAGCAGAGTCTCAGCCCAGACCGATACACGCCCTTGCGGCTGAATCGCCCATCCGTGCGACTCGGATAAAATTTCTTACGCCTGCCTTCAAAAGAACTCGTTTGCCCACGGAACCGAACGGACTTAGTTCGAGTTCACCGGCTGTCGTTGCCATAAGACGGCAACATGCCGGTGCCAATCTGGGTAAAGGAGACGGCGCATGGCGCAGAGACAGGACGTTTTCGTTGGGCTTCGTTTCGCGTGCGGTTGTTGTCGCGGCGACAGGTCGGACGTGACGATCGGTTCAGCCGGACATCAATGAGGGGCGGTCCCCTGCGCCGCCCGAGGAGTACGCAGAATGGCTAACGCATTCATCATCGAGATCAACGGCAAAGCCGCCGGCCTAGTGGTCGAAGAGAAAGGCGGCTTCCGCTTTTTCGCCTCCCACCGGATTTTCTGGAAGCTGGACGGCCGGATCTATCGGCGCGTCCGCGAGGCCGAGAAGGCCGCGCACGAATTGTGGAACCTCCACGTCGAGGCGGCCTCCGGTAAGACGAACGATCCTCTGAAAGCAAACCGGCCCGATCTCCGGGCCGTGGCCTGAAGCATTCAAGAACGCGGCGGCGAGGAAAATCTCGCCGCCGCGCATTGAATCAGGTCTTGAGTGTGCCCTTGGCCTTGGCCGTGTGCGTCGCGATCGCATCCATGAGCGCGGGTGACAGGGCATCATAAGGCTCGAGTTTCAGTTCCTTGAGCCGGCTGCGGATCTCGCCCATCTGGCTCGGCTTGGTGCCGGACTCGATGACCGAGGATACGAAAGCCGCGAATTCCGGCGCCGACCAACCCTGGTCCTTGGAGAGCTCGGTGTGGATGAAATCGAAGCCGTAGAACGGATGGTTCTTGTTTTCGATCCGGCCATACATATGCACGCCGCAGCCGCTGCAGGCATAGCGCTGTATGGCGGCGGAAGCATCGACGACCTTCAGCTTATCTTTGCCGGCCGTCACGCTCAGGCTATCACGCGGCACCACCGCGACCTGCGAGAACAAAGCACCCGCCGGCTTCCAGCACTTCGTGCAGCCGCAGACGTGGTTGTGGGCAGATTGGCTGTTGATGGTGATCTCGACGGCGCCCGAGCCGCACTTGCAGTTGAGCTTTCCGCCCTTGAAGTTAGGATTGCCGGGCTTCACGCCCTTGTCGACGGCAGGATGGATTGAAACGGCCATTTCGCGTCCCTCCAAATCTTGTATGGCCCGTCGTCGCCAGCTGCTTTTGTGCCGGGATCGGGCGCTTGGACGGGTAGTCTAAGCCCGCATCGTGCCAGATGCCAATCGGGCCAATTACCTCTCGATCACCGGTTTATCGCGAGACGGGAATAACGTCCGCGAAGATGAATCCGTCGCGCTCGACCACCGCGCCCGGCTCAACCGGGATTGGCGCGGCGAACATGGGACCGGCGGAAACGGCGGTGTGGAACTCACCGTTCTCGCCGCAAGGGTCGACCGTCGGGGGCAGCTCGGCCAGGAGGTCCGCGTCGAACCGGCGGCCGGCGAACCGGCGGTCTATTCGGCGCGGGTCGATGCAAACGAGGTGCGCGACCAGGCCACTATCGATCATCTCGCGTGCCAAGGCGCGCGTGTCGCGTTTCCAAAGGGGAAAGACTCCTTCCATCCCAACATCCTTCAAACGCGCTTCCCGATAGATACGGATGTCTTCCAGGAACAGGTCGCCGAACACGATGTGCCGCGCGCCTTGGGCCGCGATGCGTGCGCAGGCCCCGGCCATGCGCGCTTCGTAGACGTCGTTGGAGCAGGGGTTCGGCAGCGGAATCTTGAGGCAGGGCAGGCCCGTGGCCGCGATCTGGCGGTCCAGCAGGCTTTCGCGCGTGCCGTGCATGGCGACGCGGCGTTGGACCTCGTTGACCGTGGTCAGCAGGCCGACCACCTCGACCGCACCCAGCCGGCGCGCCTCGTGCAGCGCGAACGCGCTGTCTTTGCCGGAACTCCAGGAAACGAACGCTTTAGGACGCATGGGCTGATCTTTTATCATCGAAAAGCTGGCTCGTCCGCGTGCCGCGTGGTGCAATTGGTGATCATATCCAAGCGAGGAATCCCATGCCGCGCCATATCGCCTGCCTGACGTTCGATTTCGACACTTGGTCGGGCTTCGCCGCGCGCGGCCTGACCACCCCGACCGCCGTCTCGCGCGGTGAATTCGGCCTCGTCGGCGCCGCCCGCCTTCTCGATCTGATGGCGAAGCATGGCATTCGCACCTCGTGGTTCGTGCCCGGCGTGGTCATCGACAGTTACGAGAAGGAATGCGCGCGCGTGGTGGAGGCCGGACATGAGATCGGCCATCATGGCTATTCCCACACCGCGCCCGCCGCCCTCTCGCCCGCGCAAGAGGAGGACGAGCTTGTACGCGGCCGCGAATGCATCAAGCGGATTTCCGGCCGCTATCCCCGTGGCTACCGTTCGCCATCATGGGATTTGAGCGCCGTTACCATCGACCTGTTGCTCAAGCACGGGTTCGATTACGAGAGTAGCATGATGGGGCACGACCACGAGCCCTATTGGGCACGCAAGGGCGACAAGGTCAGCGCCGACAAACCCATTGTTCACGGCGAGACGACCAAGCTGGTCGAGATGCCGATCAGCTGGAGCCTGGACGACCACCCGCATTTCGAGTTCTACCGGACCAAGGACTTCCTGATGCCCGGCCTGGCCAACGCCGAGGCCGTGCTGGGTAACTGGGTCGATGATTTCCTTTACATGACCCAGAGTACGGATTGGGGCGTGCTGACCTATACATGCCACCCCTACGTCATCGGGCGAGGCCACCGCATGATGATGCTAGAGCGACTTATTCTGCGGCTGCAGGAACTCGGTGCCGTATTCCTGACGATGGAAGAGGCAGTGGACGAGTTCCGAGCGCGGGCATGACGCGCCCGTGATCGAATCGATCAGCGCTATCACCCTTGCCACGCACGATATGGCGCGCGCCATACGTTTCTATGAAGCGCTGGGATTCGGGCGTCTCTACGGTGGCGGAGAGACTGACTTCACCAGCTTCAAGGTTGGCAGCGGGTATCTCAACATCATCGCGCAACCGGCAGAGCGCGAATGGCGCTGGTGGGGCAGGGCCATCTTCTATGTCTCCGATGTCGACGCGCTTTACCGGCGTGCTCTCGATTCAGGCTTTCATCCCGAAGCGCCGCCACGCGACGCCGAATGGGGCGAGCGTTATTTCCACCTGACCGATCCCGACGGCCACGAACTGAGTTTCGCGCGGCCATTGAAGAGTACGATCTAGATAGGCGCGAAGGTCGTGCGTACGAGATCGCGGTAGAGCAGGATTTGCCGGGGAAGGATGCTGGGATCGCTCAGCACGCGTCCCAGGATGAGGCCGCCTTCGACCAGCGAAGATGCCATGTCGGCCATGGCATCCAGATCGACTTCGCCGCGGGGCGGGTAGAGGCGGGCGATGATTTCCAGCCGTTCGCGGAAACGTGCGCGCCAAGCGAGAATCCCTTCTGCGTTGAGCTGGCGGATCTCCCGGTTGAAAAGCTGGTCCTGATAGCAGAAAGACGCCGCCAGGCAGCCGGGGTGGGCCTCCGGTAGTTCGGCCAGCATTTCCGCGAACAGCTTGAGGCCGACCAAGAAACCGTGGAGCGGATCGGTGTTCAGGTCATCGCCGCGCTGGAAGATGCCGTCCAGGATTTCCCGATCCTGTTCCAGATAGCGCAGCATCAGCGCCCGTGCCAGATCCGCCTTGTCCTTGAAGTGATAGAAGAAACCGCTCTTGGTGATGCCCACGGCCGCGATCAATTCCTCGATCGAGGTCGAAGCAAACCCTTTTGCGAGGACAGCCTGTTCGGCCACCTCCAGAAGCCGCTCGCGCGTTCCCGCGCGCTTTCGCACCACCGGCATTTCCATGGCCCAGGACTGTACCGCAGGTGCAGTTTCGGCTGAACGGTAATTCATTGGTAATACCGTGTGTTGAAAGAGTTCGGGCCTAAGCCATTGTAATTATTCCGATCTCATGAAGACTCCGCGCCTGTCCCATAAGTTGGCTATCCGGTTTCCATTAAATCCGTAGATTGCATGCCGACGAGCCGCCTGGGCGGCCTTTCATCGAGCGCGAGGAGACGGGCATGGCCAAGTACCGGCACGGGCTGCCGCAACTTTCCGGCAAGCTTTTCCTGACCGACGGCGGAATCGAGACGACGCTGGTCTTCCTGGAGGGGCTCGAGCTTCCCTCCTTTGCCGCCTTCGTTCTGCTGGAGGACGAGAAGGGCATGGCCGCCCTGCGGCGCTACTACGCACGTCATGCCGAGATCGCCAAGTCCAACGGCACGGGCTTCATCCTCGAAAGCCCCACATGGCGCTCCAGCGCCGATTGGGGCGCGAAGCTCGGCTATTCGGCTGACCAATTGGCCACGCTCAACCGCAAGGCCATCGCGCTGATGGCTGGGATGCGCGCCGAGTTGGAGACGTCCAACTCGCCGATGGTTGTCAGCGGCTGCATCGGCCCGCGCGGCGACGGTTACGTGCCCGGCAAGCTGATGACGGGCCGTGAGGCGATGGGCTTTCACGCCGCGCAGGTGCGGGCGTTCGCGGACGGCGAGGCCGACATGATCACGGCCATCACCATGAACTATGTGGAGGAAGGCATCGGTGTCGCCGCCGCCGCCAAGGCGGCGAGCGTGCCGTCCGCGATCTCCTTCACGGTGGAGACGGACGGTAAGCTGCCGAGCGGTCAGCCGCTCGGCGAGGCTATCGCCGCGGTAGACGCCGCCACCAATCGCGCGCCGGCCTATTACATGATCAACTGTGCCCATCCGACTCATTTTGAGGACGTTCTGGCCAAAGGCGAACCTTGGGTTGAGCGCCTGCGCGGCATTCGTGCCAATGCTTCCAAGCGCAGCCATGCGGAGTTGGATGCGGCGACAGACTTGGACGACGGCGATCCGGTCGAACTGGGGCGTCAATATGCGGCGCTGCGCGCGCGCTTCGGTTGGATCAACGTGCTGGGTGGCTGTTGCGGCACCGATCACCGGCATGTGGAGGAGATCTGCCGCTCCTGCCAGCCGCTCGCGGCATAGGGATGGCTAGGCGCCGCGTCTTGCGTTGCGTCCTTCGCGGGCGGCGGCGATCACCAGCATGAAGAAGAAGATTGGCGTTCCGACGGCCGTCATCACCAGGAACCAGGATGCCTTGCCGAAGACCGAGAGGATGAGCACCAGATAGATGAAGTCGCGGCCGGAGATCTGGTTGACCAACTTGCTGAAGCGCTCGGTCGGATCGCGCAGGGCCGACTTGAAAAGAGGTCCGTCGCCGGTCACCGGCCGCATGACGTGCCAATAGATGAAGGTGGCGGTGAAGATGGTGGCCACGATGGCCACCGCGCCAAGGGCGAGCGTCATGGGGTCTTGGGTCTCGTAATACCAACCCAACGCCATGCAACCGAAGATGGCGACGTGGACGACGTTGTCGATCCAAAAGTCCAAGACACCGCCCCAGCGGGATTCTTGGAACTTGAGGCGCGCCAATTCGCCGTCGCAGCCGTCGATGATCGAATGCACGAGGAAGATAAAACCGCCCAACCCCTGCAAGAGCGGGCTGGGCGACAGGAAAAAGGGTGCGGCCACCAGGCCTAAAACGCCTGAGGCCAGGGTGATCTGGTTCGGCGTGATGGATGTCGTCGCGAGACGCGCGGTCAGGGCAGTCGATACCGGCCGTTCGATATTGCGGGCGACGAAGCCATCGGTGTCCTTGATGAGGGACTTCAGGAGACGCCGATGCGCCATTCGAAGTTTTCCCTCGTCGCGGATACGCAACGGGGATGGGGTCAGGGAGAGCGCGCCTTGCGTTTTCGTATCCTCGAACGAGGCGCCGCGTCCCAGCAATGCGACGCCGCTGGCGTCCACCAACCGAATGCCGTCGGCGACCGGCCGGTGTACGAGATGCTCCAGCCATTCGCGTTCACCGAGGATGACGGCGGGCACATAGACCGTTCGCCCCTGCGCGGCCGTTGGCGGCGGGCCATGATGGATAACCGTGTCGCGCAGACCGGCTAAGTCCGCGACGAGGCGGTCGTGATCGTGCGGCTCCGCCAGCACCACGATCTGCGCGAAATGTGTTCGAAGCCCCTGCATGGCAAGACGACGTACGAGCGACATGCCCAGCAGCTTTTGGCAGGGATCGATGCCCGCGGTGGCCGCCGCGCGGGTATCCAGCATGAGAATGGGATCGGAGGCTCGCATATCGCGGTAAACCCGTGGCTAGACGATGGCGGGCGGTTGGGGGGCCGAGTGAAGGACGGAAAATAGGTGCCCGACCTCGGTTAAGGCAAGCCGGGCGCCTTCCTCATTTCCGAAACTCCCCGCTGGGGTGATTTTACACCCGTGGGCAACGGGTCGCTTCTATGCCAAAAATGGCCCGCTTTTCACCGAACGCGGCCTTGCCGCGAGAGATCCCCGCCTGCATGTCGACCATTCCTTGGCTTTGGGCCGTCTTCACCATCGTCGCCGCCGGCGGGCAGACGATGCGGAATGCCATGCAGCGTCACCTGATCGGCACGCTGGGAACGGTCGGCGCCACGCATGTGCGTTTTCTCTTCGGTCTGCCCTTCGCGGTGGTGTTTCTCGTGCTCCTGCTGGCAGCGACAGGCGAGCCCTTGCCTAGGCTGAACGTCGGTGCCTTTGCATGGACCGCGGCTGGCGCGATCAGCCAAATGGTGGCCACGGCTCTGATGCTGGCCGCGATGCGCGACCGCTCGTTCGTGGTCACCATCGCTTATACCAAGACAGAACCAGTTCAGGTCGCGCTGTTCGGCGTCGTGATGCTGGGCGATCATGTCACCCTTCCGCTGGCCGTCGCGATCATCATGGCGACGGCCGGAGTCTTGGTCGTGTCGTGGCCGAAAAGGCTGGCGGAGGGGGAGGTATGGTCTTGGCGCCCCGCCGTCATGGGCATGGGCGCTGGCGGGTTGTTCGCCATCGCGGCGGTCGGATTCCGTGGCGGTATTATCGCCATGGAAGCGCCCAGCTTCCTGATCGGGGCGTCCGCCACCCTCGTTCTCGGCTTGTGCGTCCAGACCGTGACGATGAGTGCTTATCTTCTGATCCGCGACCGAGCGGCGTTGATCGCGATCTTCCGCGCTTGGCGTCCCTCCATGTTCGCGGGCTTCATGGGAGCATTCGCGTCGCAACTCTGGTTCTTCGCCTTCGCCATCGAAAGCGCGGCGCGCGTGCGGACCCTGGCGCTGGTCGAGATCTTCTTCGCCCAACTCGTTTCGCGAAACTTGTTCGGACAACGGCTTTCCTTGCGTGAGAGCGGGGGAATCGCGCTTCTCGTCGTGGGGGTCATCTTGTTATTCGCTGGATAACGGCAAACGGAAAGACCCGCCGCAAGGGGCGGGCCTTTCGATCGCATCCGAGGACCTAGAGGCCCGGATTGAACGGCGGCACACGATAATAGTCGGCCACCGTGCGATTCCAAGCCGTGTCACCCCAATTGACCGTATCGAGTTCGCTACGGTCATAGGCCGGCGCGCCCTTCAGCGTCTCCTTGTCCAGGTCCACCCGATAGCCGTCGATGGCCGTATCGTAGTGAAGCATCTGCCAAGGCAACGGGTGATATTTCTCGCCCATGCCAGGAAACCGCCGAACGACATCACCGCATAGGCAACGTGTCCGCTGCGCTTGTCGATCATCACGTC